>NZ_JCASIF010000002.1:0-526019 GCF_059686055.1 Telluria sp. ZB4P34
CGACGGTAGCCGCCATGCGTGGTTTGAGAAGCGCCGCGCACCATGTTCGGTTCTGGTTTTCATCGACGATGCCACCGGGCGCATTCTCCATTTGCACTTTTCCGAAACGGAGTGCACCGACGGCTATTTTGAGGCGCTACAGGCGTATTTGCCGCAGCACGGCAAGCCGCAGGCGTTCTATGCCGACAGGGCGGCCGTGTTCCGCTCCCCGTCTGCAAACAAACACATCCCAACGCAATTCCAGCGCGCTGCCGATGAGCTTGGCATTGAACTCATCTGTGCCAATTCACCGCAGGCAAAAGGCCGCGTCGAACGCGTCAACCGCACGTTGCAAGACCGCCTTGTCAAGCAGATGCGCCTGGATGACATCAAGGATATCGACACCGCCAACAAGTGGGTCTGGCAGTTCATCAAGCGGTATAACGAGCAGTTTTCCTGCGTGGCGCGCAGCCAGCTCGACATGCACACTCCGCTGCGTCCTGTCGAAGACCTAAAGCGCATCCTGTCGATCCGGGATACCCGTAAGCTTAGCAACAAGCTAACGCTACAGCATAACCAGCAGCAGTACATCCTCCAGGATGAGCCATGGCTGCGTGCCATGATCGGCCAACCGATTGCCATCCACAGCTACCGCGATGGCCAGGTCGAATTACGCGCCAATGGCGTGACCGTGCAGTATTCCACGCTGCAGCTTCTCAAGCGATCCAAGCGCACTCTCGTGGATGACAAATCCCTGCATCACTGTGTCGACGAACTAACGGCAGCGGCGCCCCGGCGCGTACGTCCGTATCGCGAAAACCAGACTCAGGCGATGGTGTCAACAGGCGTCGTCGCAGCAAAGAAAATGTCCGCTCAAAAGCGCGTTAGCTCGCGCTAACCTGGGCAACCAAGCGGACATTTCAACTTTGCCAGAAGCGGACATTTCAACTTTGCCTTTACACACCCTACGGAAAACCCGACGATTATTGGACAATGGTATAGCAAGGCGTATACGCCTTGCCCGGCAATTTCATCCGGCTCTGCTCCACGAACGAGGCCAGCAGCGCATCCATCGGCTCCATGATCGCGCTCTCGCCCTGGATCTCGTATTTGCCGTACTGCTCGATCGCGCGGATCCCCTCTTCCTTCACGTTGCCGGCCACGATGCCCGAGAACGCGCGGCGCAGGTTGGCCGCGAGCAGGTGCGACTCCTGGTTGCGGTGCAGCTTCAGGTTGCGCATGTTCTCGTGCGTCGGCCTGAACGGCTTCTGGAATTCCGGATCGATCTTCAGAAGCCAGTTGAAGTAATACGCGTCGCTGTGGGTCTTGCGGAACTCGCGGACCGTCTTGATGCCGGCGTACATTTCCTTGGCCACGGCCTCCGGATCGTCGATGATGATCTTGTAGCGTTTCTGCGCACCTTCGCCCAGCGTGAGACCGATGAACTGGTCGATCTGGTCGAAATAGGCGCGCGCCGTGGCCGGGCCGGTAAAGATCAGCGGGAAGGGCATTTCCGCGTTTTCCGGATGCAGCAGGATGCCGAGGATATACAGGATTTCCTCGGCCGTGCCGGCGCCGCCCGGGAACACGATGATGCCGTGGCCGGTGCGCACGAAGGCTTCGAGTCGCTTTTCGATGTCCGGCATGATCACCAGGTCGCTCACGATCGGATTCGGCGACTCGGCCGCGATGATGCCCGGCTCGGAAATGCCGAGATAGCGCCCGCCCACGATGCGCTGCTTCGAATGGCCGATGGCCGCGCCCTTCATCGGGCCCTTCATGGCCCCGGGGCCGCAGCCGGTGCAGATGTCGAGTTCGCGCAGGCCGAGCGCGTGGCCGACTTCCTTGGTGTAGTTGTACTCGACGCGGTTGATCGAGTGGCCGCCCCAGCACACCACCATGTTCGGACTGCGCTGGGGTTGAAACACATTGGCATTGCGCAGGATATGGAATACCGCGTCGGTAATGCCTTCGGGACTGTTCAAATCGAATCTGGGATTGTCGGTGACTTCGAAATGGACATAGACGATATCGCGCAGCACGGAGAACAGGTGCTCGTGGATACCGCGAATCATCTTGCCGTCGACGAAAGCGTGGGCAGGCGCGCTGCGGATGTCGAGCTTGATGCCGCGCTCGCGCTGGAGAATGCTGATCTCGAAATCGCGGTAGCGTTCGAGCAGCTCCTTGCCGTCGTCGATCGAGCTGCCGGTGTTGATCACGGCCAGCGCGCACTTGCGGAAGATATCGTACAAGCCGCTCTTGCTGGTGTCGAGCAGCTTGGCGACTTCGGCTTTCGACAGGACTTCGAGGCGGCCTTCCGGAGAGATGAGGACATCGACAACATCATGGGTCATGGTTTTGTTTTCCCTTTCAATCGGTAATACGGATTGGCCTGTTTGCCAATATACGCCAAAGTGCAACATTTTGCGCCCCGATTGGACCCCGTCATCGGGGGCGCCATGCGGCGGCGCACCACGGAAGAACGTCATTACCACAACCGGAAAAAGTTCGCTTGGCATGAGCGATTTACACTAAAATGCGTGCCAACTGGAATTTCCCGAGACCCGGGGATTCCATCATAAAAACCATCGATTCAAAAAATCTATTTCGGGAGGAACCGCATGAGCGGTGCAGCTACTTCAGCCAAGGGACCTATCCCAGAGTTCAAGCAGATCATGGGCCATCCGGCTCCGCTGTGGATGCTCTTCATGACCGAATTCTGGGAACGCTTCGCTTTCTACGGCATTCGTTGGGCCCTGGTGCTCTACATCGTCGCCCAGTTCTACGGCGGCGATGCCGTCGGCCAGGCCGACGCCAACCTGACCTACGGTTCCTACCTCGCCCTCGTGTATGCCGGCGCGGTCCTCGGCGGCTACGTGGCCGACCGCGTGATCGGCTACCAGCGCTCGATCCTGGTCGGCGCCGTCTTCATGGCGGCCGGCCTGTTCATGATCACCATTCCCGACCAGGACATCTTCAAGTTCGGCCTGGCCACCATCATCGTCGGCAACGGCATGTTCAAGCCGAACATCTCGGCCATGGTCGGCCAGCTGTACTCGATCGAGGACACCCGCCGCGATTCGGGCTTCACGATCTTCTACATGGGCATCAACGCAGGCGCCTTCTTCGCGCCGATCGTGACCGGCGAACTGGCCGAGCGCCTGAGCGACGGCGCGATCCCTGCCTACAAGGCGGTGTTCTTCGCTGCCGGCGTCGGCATGCTGCTGGCGCTGGTGTGGTTCTACATCGGCCGCAAGCAGCTCAAGGGCATCGGCGCACCGGTCGGCGAACTGGCCAGCCCGAAGCGCCTGATCGGCGTGGTCATCGGCTCGCTGCTGGTGATCCCGGTCGTCTACCTGCTGCTGCGCGCCGGCGCCGCCAACCTGCAGATCGTCCTGTCGGTCATGTTCGTGATCCTGGCCCTGATGCTGATCGTCGAGGGTGTCCGCGAAGGCAAGGTGGCGCGCGACAAGACCATCGCGATGATGATCATCTTCTTCTTCAACGTGCTGTTCTGGTGCTTCTTCGAGCAGGCCGGCAGCTCCTTCACCTTCCTGGCCGACCAGATCGTCAACCGCGACCTGCTGGGCTGGGACATGCCTGTGGCCTACTTCCAGTCCGTGAATTCGGTGGCGATCATCCTGTTCGCACCGATCATCGCCGCGATCTGGGTGTGGCTGGGCAAGCGCAATGCGAACCCGTCGATCCCGCGTAAATTCGGCCTGGGCATCATCATCAACGGCCTGGCCTTCGGCCTGCTGATGTACGCGCTGTCGAACCTGCTGGACCCGATCGGCCAGATCCCCGCCTGGACCCTGCTCGCCGTATACACGATCCAGTCGATCGGTGAGTTGTGCCTGTCGCCGATCGGCCTGTCAATGGTCACCAAGCTGGCCCCGACGCGCCTCGTCGGCCTGGGCATGGGCGGCTGGTTCCTGTCGACCGGCATCGGCAACAACCTGTCGGGCATCTTCGCCTCGCACGTCTCGGGCGAGACCGGCATGTCGGTAACGTCGGCCCTGAGCGGCTACACCTCGGGCTTCTGGATCCTGCTGGTCGGCGGCGTGCTGCTGTTCCTGCTGGCCCCGCTCATCCAGAAACTGATGCACGGCGTGAAGTAAGCGTACCAGCGCTCCACGTACGAACGGCGGCCCGCGGGCCGCCGTTTTCAATTGGGCGCGCCGGTGTCAGCGGCGGTCCAGCGTCGCCTCCATCTCGCGCATCTCGGCCACGATCCATTCCCGGAAGCGCTGCACCTTCAGCATGTGCTCCTTGTGCGGATTCACCAGGAAGCGGTAGCCGCTCTCGAAACGCGCGCTACGGCAGGGAATCTGGCGCAGCGCGCCGGAGCGGATGTCCTCGTAGGCGATCCCGTAAGGCACCAGGGCCACGCCCTGCCCGGCCACGGCGGCCTGCACCAGCACGCCCCAGTGCGTGTACATGCGCGAGAAATCGTACTTGCCCTTCAGCGCACGGTTTTCGTTGAGCAGCTGCAGCCAGGCTTCGGGCGACTGCGTTACCAGCAAATGGTGCTGCGGCAGGTCGGACAGGCCCAGTCCCTCCTGGCCCGGGGCCAGCAACTCGGGACTGTAGACCGGCACCAGGCGCTCGCGAAACAGGGTCGCCCGGTCGCCCTCGGCGACCGGGCCGTAGCGGATCGCCACGTCGGTGCTGTCGGCCTGCAGGTCGACCGGCGCGTCGTTGGAGTCGATCCGGATGTCGAGTTCCGGATACTGCTTGGTGAAGCGGTGCATGCGCGGCACCAGCCACTTGATGGCGAACGAGTGCGTGGTGGAGATGCGCAGCACCGCTTCCTCATCACCGCGCTGCAGCGCAGCGACCTTGGCGCGCAGGTCGGCCAGCATGCGGGCGGTCGCGATCGCCAGTTCCTGCCCTTTTTCGGTGAGCGAGATGTGGCGCGGATGGCGCACGAACAGGGGAAAGCCGACGTTTTCCTCGAGCTGCTTCACCTGCAGGCTGACCGCCGCCGGCGTCTTGTGCAGCTCGCGCGCGGCCAGCTTGAAGCTGCCCCAGCGCGCGGCGCAGTCGAAGTCGATCAGCCCGGACAGGCTGCGCAAGGGCCTCATGCCGCCTCCATGCATAAGTTTTTCTTATTCAATGTCGGTACTTTTTCTCGGTTGATGGTTTTTGCTGCTTTGCAGAAAATATACGCGATCCTACAAGGAAAAGTCATGCCAAAGAATGTACTGGTAATCGGCGGGACCCGTTATTTCGGCAAACTCCTGGTGCAGCGCCTGCTGCGTGGGGGCCATCGCGTGACCATCGCCACCCGGGGCTACGCACCGGACCCCTTCGGCGAACGGATCTCCCGCATCCGGGTCGACCGACGCAACGAGCACGCGATGCGCAATGCCTTCCGCGAGCGCAGCTATGACATCGTGTTCGACCAGATGTGCTATTCGCCGCTGGACGCCGCCATCTCGACCCGCGTCTTCGCCGGCAAGGTGGGCCGCTACGTGATGACCTCGACGATCGACGCCTATCGCACGGTCGCACTGCGCGCCGCGCCGCGCGGGACGCCCCTGCGCGAAAGCGAGCTGCCCGTGCTGGCGCAGCGCATCGACACCGCCTACCCGTGGCACGACCCGGCCCGCGCCGTCGAGAGCTACGTCTCTGGCAAGGTACAGGCCGAAGCCTACCTGGAGCGCGACGGCAGCCTGCCGCTCGCCACTGTGCGCTTGGCCCACGTACTGGGCGGCCCAGAGGACTTCACCGGGAGGCTCGCCCACTACGTCGACCTGGTGCGCCTGCGCGGGACCCTGCGCTACACCGACGCGGCGGCAAAGGTCTCGTTCATGGAAGCACCGGGCGCCGCCGATTTCCTGCTCTGGGCCGGGATGCAGGACTTCCGCGGGGCGGTCAACGCCGCCGACGACGGCCCGCTGTCGGCCTGCGAGCTGCATGCGCGCGTGGCCGAGGTACTGGACGAGACGCCGCGCAGCCTGCGCGCGCCCCGGCAGGAGCCCGGCATGCTGTCGCCCTTCGATTTCGCCACGCCGCTGGCACTCGACACCTCGCGCGCCAAGGCCCTTGGCTACCGTTTCGGCCACACCGGCGACTGGCTGGACGACGCCATCCGCCACCACGACCTGGCCTTCGTCTGATCGCGCACCGGCTGAACGCGCGGTCGGCACAGCCGACCGCCTACAAAGAACAAGGGCCCGGGATTTTCCGGGCCCTTCCTGTTAGCGCTTTGCCTTCTCGCGCGCCACCCAGTACAGCAGCGCAATGATGATGCCGTACGGGATCAGGGTCAGCAGGTTGGCGTTCGGCCCCGCGAAGAAGGGGTTCGAGGCCTCGGCCCACGCGGCCATGGTGCTGTCGAAATCGGTCAGCACACCGGCCGTGATGGCGATGACGATGCCGGCCAGCGCGCCGCCCGCGATATAGCCCGAGGCCAGCAGCGTCCCCGAGCTGCGGTCGCCCGCGGCCTGGCGCTCTTCCGCGTTCATCTCCGCGTACTGCGGCAGCCGGTTGTTGCGGCGGTCCGCCAGGTAGCGCACCAGGCCGCCGACCGCGATCGGCAGCGTCGAGATCAGCGGCAGGTAGACGCCAACCGAGAAGGCCAGCGCGTGCACGCCCGCCATCTCGAGCACCACCGAGATCATCACGCCGAACAGCACCAGGGTCCAGGGCAGTTCCTGGTCGAGGATGCCCTTGATGATGTAGGACATCAGGACCGCCTTGGGCGCGTCGTACTTCTTCACTTCGGTGCCGTCCGGACGCGTCTTGTGGGTGCCGTTGATGCCCGGGTCGACCAGGTAGGCCAGGCGGCCGTCGCTGGCGACCAGGTACTTGCCTGCCGGGCCGCCGTTGGTGTCAGGCTTTTGCCAGACCTTGTAGGTGTTCGCGTCGCTTTCCGCCTGCGGGCCCTCGAGCCGCGCGGTTTCCGTCAGCGTGGCGAGCTGGCGCGCATCCACCGTCACGCCCGGGGCCACCTGGGCGGCCGGCACGTAGACCGTGCCGGCCTCGTTCAGCTTGAGCAGGATCGGGCCGAGGATCAGGGCCGATGCAAAGGCGCCGCACAGGATCGCATACTGCTGCAGGCGCGGGGTCGAGCCGACCAGGAAGCCGGTCTTGAGGTCCTGCGAGGTGGTGCCGGCGTTGCTGGCGGCGATGCAGACGATGGCGCCGACCGACAGCGCGGTGACGTAGTACTGGCCGCCGGTCCAGCCCATCACGAGGAAGATCAGGCAGGTGAACAGCAGGGTGGCCACGGCCATGCCGGAAATCGGGTTCGACGAAGAGCCGACTTCGCCGGTCAGGCGCGAGGACACGGTGGCGAACAGGAAGCCGAACACCAGGATCAGGAGCGCGCCCAGCAGGTTCATGTGCAGCGGTGTGGCCACGGTGATGATGGCGATGATGGCCAGGCAGCCGACCAGCACCCACTTGAGCGGAATATCGCGGTCGGTACGCGGGGTGTCGCGGTCGGACCTGGGCGCAGCTGCCGTCCTGCCCCTGCCCATGCCGGACAGGCCGCCCGTCAAACCCTTCCAGATGGTCGGCATCGAGCGCGCCAGCGCGATCAGGCCGCCGGCGGCCACGGCGCCCGCGCCGATGTACAGCACGTAGGCGTTGCGCACGTCGTCCGGCGACATGTCGCGGATGAGCGTGGTGGCCGGCGCCAGCGGCACCGTGAGCAGCTCGCCGAAGAACTTGATCATCGGGATCAAGAGCAGATAAGAGAGCACGCCGCCGGCCGCCATCGTGAAGGCGATGCGCGGCCCGATGATGTAGCCCACGCCGAGCAGCTCGGGCGAGACTTCCGCGCCGGCGGAGCCGCCCCGGAGCGGGTTGCCGAATTCGAAATTCACGTAGTCGCGCCAGCCCTTGAAGGACACGCTCAGGGTCTTGTACAGCAGGCCGATTCCGAAGCCGCCGAAGATCAGCATGGCGCGGCGCCGGGCGTCGCGCGCGGCGTCCGATCCTTCTTCGCGCACCTCGCCCGCGGCCGCGCGCGAGGTTTCGGTGGCGGCCGCCTTGAGCACTTCGGCGCAGGCCGTGCCTTCCGGGTACTTCAGTTCGCGGTGCGCATCGACGATCATGGTTCGGCGCATCGGGATCATCATCAGGATGCCCAGCAGCGCTCCCAGCACGCCCACCAGCATCACGCGCGCGATCTCCAGGTCGAAGCCGAGGATCATGATGGCGGGCATGGTGACGCCGAGGCCGAAGGCGATCGACTCGCCGGCCGAACCGGCAGTTTGCGTGATGCTGTTTTCCAGGATGGTGGATTCGCGCGCGCCGAACTTCTTCGCGGTGTGGAACAGCGTGATGGCGATGACCGCCACGGGAATCGAGGCGCTGACGGTCAGGCCGACCTTCAGCACCAGGTAGAGCGACGAGGCGCCGAACACCATCCCGAGCACGGTGCCCATGATGAGGGCGCGCAGTGTGAATTCGGGCAGTTGCGCGCTGGCCGGAATATAGGGCTTGAAGCCCGCTGGATTCGGATCGTAAGGCATGAAGAGGTCCCTGGATGCATCGTGAAGCTGAGCGGAAGGCGTGACTATCGCATATGCCGCCGGCGAATGAAAGCGGAATGAAATTGCCATGAGTACCGGATAAATACGAGATCAAAAACTTGCGCCGGTTCCCGCTGCGCGCAGGTACAATCTCCCGCTGACGGCCTCGTACTTACGGCCCCATAGCGAGAGTAATGCAGTGACCAAGCCTTCCCAGCAGCCCGTGCGGCGCGCCCGCCCCCTGCGCATGTTCGTGTTCTTCGCGCTCGCCGCGCTGGTCGGCACCGTGGCCGCTGCGGCCATCTACGTCATGACGGTGATCCTGCCGAACGTGCCGAAGATCGACGCGGTGCTCGATTACCAGCCCAAGATCCCGCTGCGCGTCTACACCGCCGACAGGCACCTGATCGGCGAATTCGGCGTCGAGCGGCGCGACTTCGTCACCATCGACAAGATCCCGAAGCGGATGAAGCAGGCCCTGCTCGCCATCGAGGACGCGCAGTTCTACCAGCACAAGGGCATCGACTGGCGCGGCGCGCTGCGCGCGGTCTATACCAACCTGCGCGGCGGCTTCGGCTCCGGCGGCGCCTCGACCATCACGATGCAGGTGGCGCGCAACTTCTTCCTCACCAAGGAGAAGGTCCTGTCGCGCAAGATCATCGAGGTGGCCCTCGCCTACCGCATCGAGGACGCCCTGAGCAAGGACCAGATCCTCGAGCTGTACATGAACCAGATGTTCCTCGGGAACCGCTCCTACGGTTTTTCCAGCGCCGCGCGCAGCTACTTCGGCAAGTCGCTGGACGAACTGAGCCTCGCCGAGACGGCAATGCTGGCCGGCCTGCCGCAGAACCCGTCGCGCCATAATCCGATCTCCAATCCCAAGCGCGCGCAGCAGCGCCAGCACGCGGTGCTGGCGCGCCTGCATGAACTGGGGCAGATCGGCGAAGCCGAATACCGCCAGGCCCTGGCCGAACCGCTGCGCATCCGGCGCGGCGGCCAGACTTTCGATACCAAGGCCGACTACGTGGCCGAACTGGCGCGCCAGACCGTCTACGCCCAGTTCGGCGAGCAAGCCTACGAGCGCGGCATCGTGGTCACCACCACCATCCTCAAGGCCGAACAGGATGCGGCCTATGAATCGGTGCGCCGCAACGTGCTCGACTACGACCAGCGCCACGGCTACCGCGGCCCGGAAGCGCGCATCGCGCTGCCCGCGGATCCCGTCGAGCGCGAAGAGGCGATCATCGAGGCGCTGCAGAAGCGCCCGCAGAGCGACGGCCTGCTGCCGGCGGTGGTGCTGGAAGCATCTACCTCGCAGGTGCGGGTCGAACTGCTGTCCGGCGACGCGCTGACGATCGATGCGGCCGGCCTGAAGTTCGCCGCCCGTGGCCTGGCCGCGAACGCCAGGGAGGCGCTGCGCATCGCGCCGGGCGCGGTGGTGCGGGTCCAGCAGCGCAAGGACGGCTGGGCGATCGTCCAGGTGCCGCAGGTGGCGGCCGCCTTCGTCGCCCTCGACGCCGACACCGGCGCCTACCATGCGCTGGTGGGCGGCTTCGACTTCAACCTGCAGAAATTCAACCATGTCACCCAGGCCTGGCGCCAGCCCGGTTCGGCGATCAAGCCTTTCGTGTATGCGGCGGCCTTGGACAAGGGTTATTCGCCGGCCACCCGCATCCTCGACGAGCCGCTCGAGATGCCGGGCGAGGACGCTGGCGAGACCTGGTCGCCGCAGAACGACGACGGCGTATTCGACGGCCCGATCACGATGCGCTACTCGCTGGCGCATTCGAAGAACGTCACCACCGTGCGCCTGCAGCGCGCGCTCGGCACCGACTACACCCACGACTACCTGGGGCGCTTCGGCTTCGACCTGGCGCGCCACCCGAAGAACCTGACCCTGGCCCTGGGCACCGGCGCGGTCACGCCGCTGCAGATGGCCGGCGCCTACGCGGTGTTCGCCAACGGGGGCTACCGCGTCCGGCCCTACCTGATCGCCCAGGTACGCGACGGCAACGGCGCGATTCTCCAGGACAACCGCCCGCCCGCGCGCCAGGACAGCGACCGCGTGCTGGATGCGCGCAGCGCCTTCGTGCTCCATTCCATGCTGCGCGACGTCACCCGCTACGGTACCGGCGCTGCGGCGGTGCAGAAGCTGGGGCGCGTCGACATCGCCGGCAAGACCGGCACCACCAGCGACGCCATCGACGGCTGGTTCGCCGGCTACGGCGGCAAGGTGGTGGCGGTGGCCTGGATGGGCTACGACGAACCGCGTTCGCTCGGCGGGCGCGAATTCGGCGCCACCCTGGCCCTGCCGATCTGGATCGACTACATGCGCGTGGCCCTCGCCGGGACGCCGCCCCAAGCGGAAGGGATTGAACCGGAAGGCCTGGTGCGCGAGAACGACGACTGGGTGCTCGAGGAATTCGTGGAGCGTCCGGACCTGCGCGCGATCGATATCGATCCGGCGCTCGACGACCCGCCGGTCCAGGTCGAACCCGTGACCGGCGAGACGGCGCCGCCGGCGCCCGTCTTGCCGGCCGCCCCGGCCGCCCCGGCCGCGCCTGCTCCCACCCCGGCGCCGCCCCCTAACCCAATTTTCTGATGCTATGCTGCGCTGGTTCGCGCCGCGTGCGCGAACCAGCGGACCGTTTCCGGGGTCAGTAGCTGGACGGTTCCCCTTCCTTCCCACCCCAAGGAGATCAGCATGGCCTATGTCGACGGTTTCATCCTCCCGCTTCCGACTTCCAACATCGAGACCTACCGCAGCATTGCCGCGCAGGCCGGCGCGATCTGGCGCGAGCACGGCGCCCTGCAGTTCCGCGAATGCATCGCCGATGACGTCAAGCCGGGCAAGTTCACCTCCTTCCCGCAGGCGGTCAACCTGGAGGAAGGCGAGACGGTGATCTTTCCTGGATCGTTTACGAGTCCCGCGAAAAACGCGACGAGGTCAACGACAAGGTCATGAAAGACCCGCGCATGGCCGAGATGATGCAGCCCGGCGCCATGCCTTTCGACGGCAAGCGCATGGTCTTCGGTGGCTTCGAGGTACTGGTCGACCTCTAGCTGCGGCTGGCGCGGCCCGCCCGCTCAGTCTGCGTCGTCGATGATCCAGTCCGACAGCTTGCCGCTGGCCTGGCGCGGCAGCGCGGCGCCGAAGGTCCATGCGGCCGGCCGCTCGGGCGTCGTCAGGCGCATCGAGATCCATGCGTCCAGCCCTGCGCGCAGGCGTGAGGCGGCGGCGCTGCCCTCGGCCGGCACTGCGGTGCGCGGCACCACGAAGGCCTTCAGGCGCTTGCCTTCGTCGGGGCGCATCAGGCGCACCATCGCATCCGCCACCTCCGGGTGCATGCGCAGCACGTCGGCCACGTAGCCCGGGAAGACGTTGACGCCGCCGACCTGGACGGCATGGTCGATGCGGCCGGCCGGGCGGAAGCGGCCCGGTGCGCGCCAATCCAGTCTGTCCTGCAGCGGGACCGCGCTGCGGCTGCCGTCCGGCCCATGGCGCACCAGCGTTCCGGCCTGGTCGCCCGCCTCCCAATGGGAGAACAGGCGGTAGTCCTCGTCCGGGCTGTCGCGCCAGCCGACGCCGGCCGTCTCGGAACTGCCGTAGACCTGCACCAGCCGCGCCACGCCACAGGCGGTGACGGCGCGCGCTACCTCGTCCGGGCATGGCGCGGTCGATGTGACGCCCGCCACCTCGACCGGCAGCGTCCCGGCCACGGGTGCGAAAGCGCGCCAGAAATCGGGAAAGCCGACCAGCAGGTCGCCCGGAAGCAGGCCGCGCGCCACCGTCCCCGGCGACATGCCGCGCAGGTCGCGGACCGCGTCCGGGTCCAGGCCCAATGCCCGCGGCAGCAATACCGTGAACAGGAAGCCATAGATATGGTGGGACGGCACCAGGCTGACAATCCGCCGCGTCGCCGGAAACAGGCCGGCCAGGGCATCCGCCTCCTGCCACAAGCCCGCCATCGGGTGGGGACAGCTCTTGGGGGCGCCGGAACTGCCGGAGGTGCGGAAGCTGAGGACACCGCTTCCCTGCGCGAGCCCGGCCGTGGCCGCGTCGAGCCAGGCGTCGAGCCGAGGCTGGGACAGCACCCGCTCTTCACCGATGCAGCCGATCCCGAGCACCTGCTCCATCGCCGACGCCAGCCCAAGCAGTTCCAGCGAATCGGCGCCGAGGTCGGCCATCAGGTCCAGTTCGGGCGGCCACGGCAAGGGCCGGCGCGCGATACCCGGGCGCATCAGGGCCAGCTCGCCGGCGAGCAGGTCGGACAGCACGCGCTGCAATGTCGGGCGGTGCGACCACCAGCGGACGGCGCAGGTGGCGTCGGAAGATGTTGTTACAGTCATGGCAATGGCGCGAGGAGAGCCGCCGATGGTGCCGAGGGCGTCGTACCATGTCAAGCGTGCACGGGTCTCCACCATTGTGAGATTTGACAACGCAAACTGTCAAAAAGGTGCTGCGCACAATTGACAAGCGCACTGACGGCATGTCAACATCAATTTCCTCAAATCAACTAACGCGCCGGACGCGGACACGCACGCCATGAATGCACCTACCCTGTCGTTTTCGACCGCCGACCTGGTCTCGCAGCTCGACCGCTGTTCGTCCGAACAGCTCGATGCGCTCGACTTCGGCGTGATCGCCTTCGATGCAGACAACAAGGTGCAGCGCTACAACGCCTTCGAATCGCAGGCGGCCGGCCTGTCGCCGCAGCGCGTGATCGGCCAGCCGCTGTTCACGACCGTGGCGCCTTGCCTGAACAACTTCATGGTTGCCCAGCGCTTTGAGGATGCGATGGAAGAAGGCGGCGCCCTCGACGCCACCATCGATTACGTATTGACCCTGCGCATGCGCCCGGTGAGGGTGGCCCTGCGCCTGCTTGCCGATCCAGCCGGCGCCAACCGCTACGTGCTGGTCCAGCGCCAGCCGCGCTGAGCGGCCAGGCATTCCAGCGATACCCCGAGCAAGCAAATGAGCCCCATGGCGAGCGACACCGAGCAACTGCAGGAACTCAGGGCCGAGCACGAGGCTCTGCTCCAGTTCCTGTACCTGGCCCCGGTCGGCCTGGTGCAGGCCGACATCGACGGCGCCATCGCCATGATGAACCCGATCTCGGCCCAGCTCCTGATGCCGCTGTCCCGCGACGGGGGCCTGGATAATCTGTTCACAGCGCTGGAAGGCGTGGCGCCCGAACTGCGCCACCTGTGCGCCAGCTACGACGGGGCCTCGGGCAAGATTTGTGACGGCCTGCATGTTCACCTGAACGCTGGCGGCGCCGGCAAGAAGGCGCCGCAGATCCTGGCGGTCACCCTGCTCAAGCTCGACGCGCGGCGCCTGATGGCGGTGATCGACGACGTGACCCTGCAGGTGCGGCGCGAGCGCCAGTTGCGCCAGAACGACGCCTGGTTCAACGCCATCCTGACGGGCATCACCGACTATGCACTCGTCGGGCTGGACCAGCACGGCGCCATCACCGAATGGAACAATAGCATCGCCCGCGTCACCGGCTTCGGCGCGGAGTCGGTGGGCCAGCCCTATTCCGTCTTCTACCCGCAAGACGCGATGACGCCCGAGCGCCTGCTCGACCGCCTGCGCGATGCCGAGCGCGACGGCTGGAGCCTGGACGAAGGACGGCGCATGCGCGCCGACGGCAGCAGCTTCTGGGGCAGCGCGCTGATCGCCCCGCTGCCCGAGCGCGAGCCACCGGGCGGCCTCGACGCCGATGGGCCGGCCTACTGCCTGATCCTGCGCGACATCTCCGACAAACGCGAAGCCAGCGAACGGCGCCGCCGCGAAGCCTTCGGCGACTACCTGACCGGCCTGGCCAACCGGCGCGCCTTTTTCGAGGCAGCCGAGCAGGAACTGACGCGCAGCATGGCCCTGCCCCGTCCGACCGCAGTGATCGCATTCGATGCCGACCACTTCAAGGCGATCAACGACCGTCACGGCCACCCGGGCGGCGACGCGGTCCTGCAGCACCTGGCCGCGATCCTGGGCGAGACCTTCCGCGAGGTCGACGTAGTGGCCCGCATCGGCGGCGAGGAATTCGCGGTCCTGCTGCCGTCGACCGACCTGGCGCGCGCCGCGGTGGTGGCCGAGCGCCTGCGTTCGCGGGTGGCGTCGGAGATCGTGAATTTCGACGGCGCGCGCATCTCCTACACCGTCAGCGCCGGCGTCGCCAGCCTCGACGACGGTGATGGCGGCGTCGACTTGCTGCTCAAGCGCGCCGACCAGGCCCTGTACGCCGCCAAGCGCGCCGGCCGCAACCGCGTCGAACGCTGGCGTCCCGAGATGGCGTCGAGCCCGGTTCACCAACCCGCAGAAGACGAAGGAGCCCGCAATGCTGCCTGACCCGAGCGACGCCTACGAAGCCCTGGTGCAGTTCCTGTACCGCGCCCCGATCGGGCTGGCCCAGATCACACCCGACGGGTCGGTGGAAATGCTCAACCCGATGGCCTCGAACCTCCTGATGCCGATCGCCCGCGACACCGGCCTGGAGAACCTGTATGCCGTGCTGGCGCCGCTCGCGCCCCAGCTGCCCCAACTGGCCCTCGAATTCGGCGATGCCTCGGGCGTGGTCTGCGAAGGCCTGCGCGCGCCCCTGCCGCCCGAATTGAGCGCGCCGGGCAGTCCGCAGGTGCTCGCCATCAGCCTGATGAAACTCGACGCCGAACGCCTGATGGCGGTGATCACCGACGCCACCCTGGAAGTGCAGCGCGAACAGGAAACCCTGCTGCGCCGCCTCCGCAACGCCGCCCGCACCGACGCGCTCACCCGCATGCCCAACCGCGAAGCAGTGCGCGAGCAGCTCCAGCATATGGTGGCGCGCGCGCAGGCGAACGGCGCGCATGCGCGGCTGGATTTTGCCGTGCTGTTCATGAACTGCGACCGCTTCCGCCAGATCAACGACGCGCTCGGCCAGGCCGCCGGCGACGAACTGCTGGTGCAGATCGCCGACCGCATCCGCGGCGCGCTGCGCCCGCCGAGCGACCACATCGACGGCAGCAACGGCAACGGCCAGCTGGCGGCGCGCGTCGGCGGCGACGAATTCGTCGTGCTGCTCGACGGAATGCGCTCGCGCGAGGACGCCGAGCGCGTCGCCGGCCGCATCGTCGACGCGCTGGCGCGGCCCTACCGGGTGCAGGGCCACGACGTCGTCTGCGGCACCAGCCTGGGCCTGGCCTGGGGCGCCGAAACCGTCCACGGCGGCGCCTGCGACGCTGACGAGATCCTGCGCGACGCCGGCATCGCGATGGTCGAGGCCAAGCGCGCCGGGGGGGCGCGCCACCTGGTGTTCGAGACCCGCATGCGCGAACGCGCGGCGCACCGCGCCGACATCGAGGCCGAGCTGCGCCAGGCGCTGGTCGAGGAACAGCTGTTCGTGGTCTACCAGCCCGTGGTCGGCCTGCTGCCCGACGGCGGCACCGATCATTCGGCCGGCGTCGAGGCCCTGGTGCGCTGGCGCCATCCGGTGCGCGGCATCGTGCCCCCAGGCGACTTCATAACCGTCGCCGAGGAATGCGGCCTGATCGGCGCGGTAGGCGACTTCGTGCTCGAGCGCTCGTGCCGCGACTTCATGGACTGGCGCGCCCGGCTGGGCGAGGCGGCGCCGCGCCTGATCGCGGTGAACCTGTCGCGCGCCCAGCTCGGCCAACCGGGCTGGATCGACAGCGTGCGCCGGGTGCTGCGCGTGACCGGCATGCCGCCCGACCAGCTGCAGCTCGAAGTCACCGAGAGCCTGGCTGCGCAGGACCAGGGCATCCAGCAGCGCCTGCACGAACTCAAGGCGCTCGGCATCCAGCTGGCCCTCGACGATTTCGGCACCGGCTACTCCTCGCTCTCGAGCCTGCACCTGCTGCCGGTGGACACGGTCAAGATCGACCGCTCCTTCGTCAGCCAGGCCGACACCAGCCACCATCACCGCGTGCTGATCGAGGCGACGGTGAAGGTGGCGCAAAGCCTGGGCATGAAGACGGTAGCGGAAGGCATCGAAACCCGCTCCCAGGCCGACGTGGTGCGCAGCCAGTGCTGCGCCAAGGGCCAGGGCTATTTCTACAGCCGGCCGCTGCCGTCCGAGGCCCTGCTCGAGTGGCTCGCCAGCCACGAAACCGTGCCCGCCTGATAGTTCGTACGTCGCTTCCTACGTGGGCTGGAGCCGTACGCCTATTTCGGAGCAGCGGCGGTCTTCGCATCATGCAGCTATCTTCCACCACAAGGAGAAAGCGATGAAGAAGGCCTTCCAGAACGCCCTGATGGGCGGCATCATGGCGGTGGCGCTGGCCGCCTGCACCACAGCCGGCACCGACGCCGGTTCGACCTCGGGCGGGTCCGGCACCGGCACCAGCACCGGGTCCGGCAGCGGTGTCAGCGGCACCAACACCGGCACCACCAACGACCTGGTCACGCCGGCCGCGACCGGCAACACGGGTGCATCGACCACCTCGGGCAGCGGCCGCTGAACAGGGCGAGCACCGAAGGCCGGCAGCGCCAGCGCGGCAGTCCGGGCCGACCCGTAACCAGGCTCTTTCCTGTTCGACTAAATAGTACGTACGCTTCTTCCTACATGGATAGAAGTGCGCTTCCTATATGGTCTGCACGAGCCTCATCCCATGATGCTTACACCCATCCACATGAGGAGAAACGAATGAACAAGAAATTACAGACTGTCCTGCTGGGCGGCGTCATGGCCCTGGCACTGGCGGCGTGCAGCGGTACCGGCACCGGCTCCGGTTCGAGCGACAGCGGCAGCAGCGGCGCCTCGGGCGCGACGGGGACCAGCAGCTCCGGCTCCATGGGCACGGGCACCTCGGGTTCAGGCTCGATGGGCACCGGCACCTCCGAGTCGGGCACGACCGGCACCACGGGCACTACCGGCACCACGGGCACGACCGGCACCACGGGCACGACCGGCACCACGGGCACTTCCAGCACCACCGGCACCTCGGCCACCCCGACGAATTCGTCGACCACCGGCACCGGCCGCTAAGCGGCAGGCACCGAAAGGGGGCCGGCCCGCCGGCCCATGGCCTGGTTGCTCGCAACCAGGCTTTTTCTCGTCCATGTCCAACCAGGCCTGTCGCCCGGTCGCTTAGAATGGACGCATCCCGGTCCTTCCCTCCCCACCATGAAACACTGGCTCGCGCGCCTGCTCGGCCGCACTCCCGATGACGCGCAGAGCGCGTCCAGCGCGCAGCGCACTAACGGGATCGCCGCGCAAACTGTGGCAAATCCGCCACCATTGCTCGACATTGACCTGGTTTTTTTTCGCTGGCTCCTTGGCCCCACCGTGCATGTCGGAGAGACGCACGAGCAATTGATCCTGGACGCGCTGACGCGGCTGGCGCGCCAGCCCGAGCTTGCCGCCGACCTGGTTCCGCGCGTGCCCGCCGTGGTCCCGCAACTGCTGCGCAGCCTGCGCGACGAGGACATGTCGGCAACGGATCTGGCGCGCCAGCTTGCCCAGGACGTGACCCTGGTTGCCGAGCTCATCCGGGAAGTCAACAGCCCCTGGTACCGCCCGACCGCGCCGGTGCGCAATATCGAAGGGGCCCTCATGCTGCTCGGCCACAATGGCCTGCGCATGCTGCTGGCGCGCGTGGCCTTCCGCCCCGTGATCAGCGCCCAGACCGGCCGCCTGGCGCGCCAGGCCGCGCCCCAGGTCTGGCGCCATGCCGAGCAATGCGCGGATGCGTCCGCCATGGCTGCGCCGGCCCTTGGCGCCGACCCGTTCGAGGCCTATCTTGCGGGGCTGGTGCAGAACGTCGGACTGATCGTTGCGTTCCGCCTGGCCGACCAGATCGACGCGGGCGCGGCATTTCCGCAATCCGCGGCCTTCGCCCGCGCGCTGCAGGACAGCGCACGCCTGCTGTCGGCGCGGATCGCAGCGCTGTGGGCGTTTCCGCCCGCGGTCGGGCAGGCGGTCCTGCACGCCGGGCAGCCGGGGAGCCCGCCCCTTGCGCGGGCCCTGCACGAGGGCGACCGGCTTGCCAGGCTGCGGCTATTGCGCGATGCCGGCGCCGAGGGCATCGAGGAGGAGGTGGCAGGCCTGCCCGACGCGCAGCAGCGCATCCTCGAACGCCTGCGCTCGATCCAGGAGTAAATTCGCGCACACCATGGTCTGTCTGACTGATGCCGGGCACGCGACCGCGAACTTCCGTCGGGGTGATCTGGTCCAGGGGACCGGATTACGCTCGGCCGACCGCGCGTTCGGTTCCGGCCCTCGTGCAGCCGGATGCGGCTCGCTTGTTCGCCGATCGTGTCCTGCGCCAGGCATCCTGCCCGGCGTCCGCTTGGCCATTCGTCTATAATCGCCATTCACTGTTGCGAACGTCACTGCGCGCTCAATGCCTTTCGATCTGAAGAAACATCTCCCGAAACCAGGAACCCGTTTTGCCCTGCCGGCGCTGCACGGCTCGGGCGACGCCTATGCACTCGCCACCGCCGCCCTGGCGCTCAAGGGCAAGCAGCAAGTGCTCACCGTTATCGTGGCCAATGCCAGCGACGGCCAGCGCCTGCTCGACGAGATTCCCTGGTTCGCGGACGGCAAGTTGTCCTGCCACCTGCTGCCGGACTGGGAAACCCTGCCCTACGACGCTTTCTCGCCGCACCAGGACCTGGTGTCCGAGCGCCTCGCGACGCTGCACGAGATCCGCAACGGCCAGTGCGACGTGCTGCTGGTGCCTGCCACCACCGCGCTGGTGCGGCTGGCGCCGCCGTCCTTCCTGGCGGCCTACACCTTCTTCTTCCGCCAGGGCGAACGACTGGACGAAACCAGGTTGAAGGCGCAGCTGACACTTGCTGGCTACTCCCATGTTTCGCAGGTGATGTCGCCGGGCGAATACTCGGTGCGCGGCGGCCTGATCGACCTGTTCCCGATGGGCTCCGCCCTGCCCTACCGCCTCGACCTGTTCGGCGACGAGATCGAGTCGATCCGGACCTTCGATGCCGACACCCAGCGCTCGCTGTATCCGGTGAAGGAAGTGCGCCTGCTGCCCGGGCGCGAATTCCCGATGGACGAGGCGGCGCGCAGCGCCTTCCGGGGCCGCTGGCGCGAACGCTTCGAGGGCGATCCTTCGCGCTCGCCGATCTACCGCGACATCGGCAGCGGCATCGCCTCGGCCGGCATCGAATACTACCTTCCGCTGTTTTTCGAAGAGACCGCAAGCCTGTTCGATTACCTGCCCCCGGACGGGACACTGGCCCTGGTGGGCGACATCGACGCCGCGATCGGGCGCTTCTGGCTCGATACCGAATCGCGCTACAAGTTCCTGAAAAGCGACCGCGAACGGCCGATCCTCGAGCCGCGCGAGCTGTTTTTGGGCGCCGAGGCTTTCTTCACCTGCGCCAAGCCGCATGGGCGCTGGAGCATCGCCAGGGACGCCGGCGCGCCCGCGTCCGAGCTGTCGGCGCCAATCCCGGACATCGCGGTCAACCGCCGCCTGGACGACCCGCTGGCCAAGCTGCGCGAGTACATTGATCGACAGGACGCGCGCGTGATGGTGGTTGCCGATTCGGCCGGCCGCCGCGAGACCCTGCAGCAGTACTTCCACGAATACGGGCTGGAGCTGGCCGCGGTCGAGGGCTTCGAAGGCTTCCGGTCGAGCGACGCGAAACTGGCGCTCGGCGTGGCCCCGCTGCAGGCCGGATTCGAGCTGGGCGAGGAGCAGGCCGGCCGCCTGGTCTTCATCACCGAGACCGAGCTGTATGCGGGCTCCGGCCGGCGCGCCGGCAAGAAAAAGCAGGAAGCGACGAGCCAGGTCGAATCGATGGTGCGCGACCTGTCGGAGCTGAAGATTGGCGACCCGGTGGTGCACATCAACCACGGCATCGGCCGCTACATGGGCCTGGAAAGCCTCGATCTGGGCGAAGGCGAGACCGAGTTCCTGCACCTGGAATACGCCAAGGAGACCAAGCTGTATGTGCCGGTCTCGCAGCTGCACGTGATCTCGCGCTATTCGGGCGCGTCGCCCGAGGACGCACCACTGCACGCGCTCGGCTCCGGCCAGTGGGACAAGGCCAAGAGAAAGGCCGCCGAGCAGGTGCGCGACACCGCCGCCGAGCTGCTCAACCTGTATGCGCGGCGCGCCGCGCGCCAGGGTCATGCCTTCGAATACTCGAGCATCGACTACGAGAACTTCGCCGCCAGCTTCGGCTTCGACGAAACCCCGGACCAGGCCGAGGCGATCCACAACGTCATCAAGGACATGGCTTCGGGCCGCCCGATGGACCGCCTGGTGTGCGGCGACGTCGGCTTCGGCAAGACCGAGGTGGCGCTGCGCGCCGCCTTCATTGCCGTCATGGGCGGCAAGCAGGTGGCGATCCTCGCGCCGACCACGCTGCTGGCCGAGCAGCATGCCCAGACCTTCGCCGACCGCTTCGCCGACTGGCCGGTGAAGATCGCCGAGCTGTCGCGCTTCCGCACCGGCAAGGAAATCAACAATGCGATCAAGGGCATGGCCGACGGCACGCTCGACATCGTGATCGGCACCCATAAACTGCTGTCGCCGGACGTGAAGTTCACGCGCCTGGGGCTGGTCATCATCGACGAGGAACACCGCTTCGGCGTGCGCCAGAAGGAGGCGCTCAAGGCGCTGCGCGCCGAGGTCGACGTGCTGACGCTGACCGCGACCCCGATCCCGCGCACCCTCGGCATGGCGCTCGAGGGACTGCGCGACTTCTCGATCATCGCTACCGCGCCGCAGAAGCGCCTGGCGATCAAGACCTTCGTTCGCAGCGAAGACGGTTCCGTCATCCGCGAAGCCTGCCTGCGCGAACTGAAGCGCGGCGGCCAGATCTACTTCCTGCACAATGAGGTCGAGACCATCGAGAACCGCCGCGCCATGTTGCAGGAGCTCCTGCCGGAAGCGCGCATCGGCCTGGCCCACGGCCAGATGCACGAGCGCGACCTGGAAAAGGTGATGCGCGACTTCGTGGCGCAGCGCTACAACATCCTGCTGTGCACCACCATCATCGAGACCGGCATCGACGTGCCGACCGCGAACACCATCCTCATGCACCGCGCCGACCGCTTCGGGCTGGCCCAGCTGCACCAGCTGCGCGGACGCGTGGGCCGCTCGCACCACCAGGCCTATGCCTACCTGCTGGTGAACGACGTGACGGGCCTCACCAAGCAGGCGCAGCGCCGGCTGGACGCGATCCAGGCGATGGAAGAACTGGGCAGCGGCTTCTACCTGGCCATGCACGACCTGGAAATCCGCGGCGCCGGCGAGGTGCTCGGCGAGAACCAGTCCGGCGAGATGCTGGAGGTCGGGTTCCAGCTGTATTCCGACATGCTGAACGAAGCCGTCAGGTCCCTCAAGGCGGGCAAGGAGCCGGACCTGGCCGCGCCGCTGTCCTCCACCACGGAGATCAACCTGCACGTGCCGGCCCTGCTGCCTTCGGACTACTGCGGCGACGTGCACGAGCGCCTGTCGATCTACAAGCGCCTGGCCAACTGCGAGAGCCAGGACAAGATCGACGCCATGCAGGAAGAACTGATCGACCGCTTCGGCAAGATGCCGGACCAGGTCAAGGCGCTGATCGAGACGCACCGCCTGCGCATCGCCGCGAAATCGGTGGGCATCGTCAAGATCGACGCGCACGGCGAAGCGGCCAACCTGCAGTTCATGGAGAAGCCGCCGATCGATCCGGTCAGGATCATCACCCTGATCCAGACGAACCGCCACATCAAGCTGGCCGGCCAGGACAGGCTGCGCATCACCGCCAGCATGCCCGACCTGGCCGCACGCGTGACGCAGGTAAAACAGACCATCAAACAACTGCTCGCCTGAGCCCTTACCGAAGCCTTAGCCATGACCATGAACCTGGTGCTCCAGGGGCCGCAAGCCTCGCCAGAAACGCTCGAACGACTCGCCGCGCTGGCCATGCCGCGCCGTGTGACGCGCCTGGGCGGACACGCCCTGCGCTGCGAAGACCTGGCGTTCTCGAAGGAGCTGAAGGAGCGCATCGATGCGGCCGCCTTCGACGCCGGGGTGGATGCCAGCTTCATCGAGGCCGGCCGCACGCTGGGCGACTTCGGCCTGGTGGCGATGGACATGGACTCGACCCTGATCACCATCGAATGCATCGACGAGATCGCCGACATGCAGGGCCTGAAGCCCCAGGTCGCCGAGATCACCGAGGCGGCCATGCGTGGCGAGCTCGATTTCGCCGCCAGCCTGACGCGCCGGGTGGCGCTGCTCGAAGGCCTCGACGCCGGCGCCCTGCAGCGTGTCTACGACGAGCGCCTGCGCATCTCGATGGGCGGCGAAGCGATGCTGCAGGCGGTGCAGGCGGCCGGCCTGAAGACCCTGCTCGTGTCCGGCGGATTTACCTTCTTCACGGACCGCCTCAAGGAGCGCCTGTCGCTCGACTTCACGCACGCCAACGTACTGGAGGTAGCGAACGGCAGGCTGACCGGCCGCGTGCTCGGCGGCATCGTCGACGCGGAAGAAAAGATGCGCACCGTCGCGCGCGCGTGCGCGCAACTGGGCATCGATCCGTCGCGCGCGATCGTGATGGGCGACGGCGCCAACGACCTCAGGATGATGGGCATTGCCGGCCTGTCGGTCGCCTTCCGCGCGAAGCCGGTGGTGCGCGCCCAGGCCTCGGTGGCGCTCAATTTCTCCGGCCTCGATGGCCTGCTGACGATCCTCCAGTAAGTCTCTAGCTTCCTGCCTGGCGCCCTGCGCCCTGCATCTCGGCGATCGCCGCCTTGTAGTGGCCGGAAGCCTTGAGCCGCTCCAGGTAGCGGATCGGGCGGCGCTTGTCCATGCCGATCGTGTAATTCAGGGTGCCGCGGGCGCCGCAGTGTTGCTCGCAGCTGCGGCCGGCGCCGGGCACGCGGTCGCTGATCGTCAACTGGCCCTGGACCACGCCGACCCTCATCACGCACACCGGCAAGCCCGGCGCCGGGGCCTCGCCTTCGCGGTAGACGAAGGCGCCATCCTCGTGGCGCGCCATCGCGGCGATGGTGCAGGTGTGGCCATTGTAGAAGTTGAGGCGTGCGCGGACATAGATGTGCTCCTTGTCGAAGGGTACGATCTCGACCACGTCCTCGGCCTGGTAGCTGTCGTCCTCCTTGCCCGGCACCACGATGCCGTTGGTGAAGCGGTGCTTGTACACGCCTGCCATTTGCCGCATCAATTCTTGCGGGGCCGCCGTATCCCGTGCAGCCACAGGCGGCGCCAGGCAGGCAAGCAAACAAGCGGGCAAGCAAGAAAAACTGCCGAGCCTCATGTGCAGAAAAGTATTTTTCATCGTCAGCCGAACTCCCGTTGTTGCACAAGTTTCGCATGAATTCCTGGTTCCACGTAGCTCATCGACGCAGCGCAAAGAGTGCGGGGTGCACGTTTGGTTGCGCTGCGATGCTGGTCTAATCTTGGGATGCGGCCGCGCCGCGGCTGCACCTCATTCGACAGGAGCATGCCATGTCCATTCCGGCCGTTCGCACGTCGTATCCCATCCTTTCCAGTCCTCACGATTCAACGCGCAGCTGCGACCGGCCGCGACCCGGGCGCCGGCAATTCCTGCGTGGACTCCCGGCGCTGGCCGGCACGCTGGCGCTCGCGCCGCAAGCCGTGCAGGCGCAGCGCAGCGCCGGCTGGTGCGCGACCTGGGGCTGTGCGCCGGCCGGGCCGCCCCCTTCCATCAGCCCCTACCGGTACAGTTTCAGCGGGCAAACACTGCGCCTCATCGTGCGCGCCAGCATCGGCGGCAACCGCGTGCGGGTACGTCTGTCGAATGAAATGGGCAGCACCCCGCTGACCGTGGGTGCGGCGCAGATCGGCCTGCGCAACGCCGGCCAGGCCGTGATCGCCGGATCGAACCATCCCCTCACGTTCGGCGGGCGCAGCGCGGTCACCATCCAGCCAGGCTCGCCCATGGTGTCGGATCCGGTCTTCATGGGGGTGCCGGCCTTTGCCGACCTGGCCATCAGCCTGTTCTTTCCCGGCGCCGTGGTCGCCAATACGATCCACCGCGATGCCTGGCAGGCGAACTACCTCTCCACGGCCGGCAACTTCACGGCCAACACCAGTTTCCCTGTGTCGCGCTCGATCGCCTCCTGGCCCTTTCTCACCGAAGTGGACGTCGACGGCGGCGCGCCCTGCGTGGTGGCCATCGGCGATTCGCTCACGGACGGCCAGGGCAGCAGCGCCAACCTGCAGCGCCGCTGGCCCGACTACCTGGCGCGCCGGCTGCAGGCGGAACTCGGCGCGGCCGGCCGGATCGGCGTGGTCAACCGCGGCATTGCCGGCAACCGGCTGTTGCTGGACGATCCGAACGCCCTGCTGGCCGGCCGCGACGTGCTGGAACGCTTCGACCGGGATGTCCTGGCCACCCCGGGTGTGCGCGCGGTGATCGTCGCCATCGGGATCAACGACATCGTCTACGCCTCGGGTACGGCCCTGGGCGAGATGCGCGACGACCTGATTGCCGGCTACCGCCAGCTCATCTACCGGGCGCACGCGCGGGGCCTGGGGATCATGGGCGCAACGCTGCCGCCGATGAACGGCTTCGTCTACTACACGGCGGCGCGCGAGGCGGTACGCCAGCAGGTCAACAGCTGGCTGCGCGCGTCGAACGCATTCGACACCCTGGTCGACTGGGACCTGGTGCTGCGCGACCCGGCGGCGCCGACGCGGCTGAGCAGCGCGTACAACAGCCGTGACTGGCTGCACCCGAACGATGCCGGCTACCAGGCGCTGGCCGCTGCCGTGCCGCTGGGAGAGCTGAGCGCGCTGATGGTGTGAGCCATCAGGTGCGGAATTATGTGGAAACGGGGACGCGTAACAAGATGTAATTCTGTGCGTCGTGACGCGCGGCTTTTTCTATCATGGTCGTATCAGGAGACCGCCATGAAGAAATTTATCTTTGTTACCGCATCCTTGGCCGTGCTGGCCGGCTGCGCTTCGCCTGGGCCGAACTACTACGGCAGCCAGGCTTATCCGCGCTCGGGCGATCCGAGCCAATGGCAAGTCGTCTCGGTCACGCCGGTGCCGCTGGGCACGGGCGCCCGCGCGGCCGCCAACGGCGAGACCGGTGTCACCACCTACCGCAGCGCGCCGGTGGTGGTGCAGCAGCAACCGCTGTACGGCGCACACCCCGGCGCACAACCGGTGTACGGCGCACAACCGGTGTACGGCGGCTATCCGGTCTACGGACCGCAACCGGTATACGTCCCGCAGCCCGTGTACACGCCGCGTTACTACTACCCGCCGGTCTCGATCGGGCTCGGCTTCAATTTCGGCCGCGGCTGGGGTCACCATCGCGGCTGGGGTGGGCATATCGGGACGCGTTTCCCGCACCGCTACCGCCGCTGAACGCGGCAGGTGCGAACGACGAAGCCGGCAGCGATGCCGGCTTTTTTACGACCACTCCGGCCGGTGGCCCGGTCAATGGCCGTGGTGCAGGCGCTCGTACTCGTCCGCCTCCGCCTTGGTGGCGTGCACGATGCCGTCCGGATGCTCCGGCGGCGTGTACAGGGTGTACAGGCGCATCGGCTCGGACTGCGAGGTGTTGATCACGTTGTGCAAGGTGCCCGCCGGGATGACGACGGCCACGCCGTCTTCCAGCCGGTGCTGCTCGGCATCCAGGATGGCCATGCCCTCGCCCGCCTCGACGCGGATGAACTGGTCGTGCCCCTCATGGCGCTCCTGGCCGATCTCCTCGCCCGGCTGCAGGGTCATGATGACGAGCTGGCTGCGCTCGGTGGTGTACAGCACTTCGCGGAAGTTGTTTCCTGCAAGGGTTTTTCCTTCAATATTGATGCTATAGCCCGCCATTGCTCTTCTCCTGAAAACGACACATGCGGCTGTTGCCGCGTCGTCTACATTGTATAAGAGCCAAGCGAAACGCGTCTGGCGCCGCCGCGCCTAGCGCAAGCCGAACAGGTCGTGGGCGTCGAGCAGCGCATAGGCGATCTCGGGCCGCTCGCTCAGGCGGCGCCGCACCGCCGCCGGCACCGACTGGCGCGCCTTCTTGCACAGGCCGGGCTTTTCTTCCAGCACCACGATGATGCCGCGCACCGTGCGCACCTCGTTCGGCCCCGGTTCGATGCGCAGTTCGGCGCCCAGGTTGTTCCGCACCAGGGCCTGGACGTGCTTCAGGTCCTCAAAGCTCACGATGCGTTCGATGCGCTCGACCAGCTTCTGCTCCTGCTGGCGGGTCAGCGCGAGCGGACGGTGGTCGGCATGGGGATCGGCCATGACATGCGCGCGATCGCACACGCAGGCGCCCGGCGGGCACTCCGTGCGAACGGGAAAAGGAAACGGCGAAACAGGATCGGTCACGCTGGCATGGAAAGGAGTCGTGGGGTCGGCTGCAATTCTACATCCCCCGAGCGCCTCCACCATGTGCATGACGGTCGCGTCACGCGCGCAGGGCGCCCTGAATTTGCACCCGCGCGGCGCGCGCGGCAGGAAGTTGCCGAGCACGCGTGGCAACGAAAGCCGGCGCTCACCATGGCTGCGCCGGAATCGCGGATTCCTCGAGCGCCTGCCCGTCCAGCCCATGCAGCAGCTGCAGGGCATTCGGCACCGCCTCGAAGGCCGCCGTATTGTCGAAGATGCACCAGCAGTCGCGTCCAGCGGCGAGCTGGCGCGCCAGCTCGCGGCGCACCGATTCGACGTACTCCGGCGTGTAGCGCGAATAATAGATGCGCGGCCTACCGTGCAGCCGCACATAGACCGTGCCGGTGCTGGTGGGAACGTGCGGTCCCGGCTGGCCCGCGGCCGGGTCGGCGATCACGCGCGCGACCCGGCTCTCCTGCAGCAACTCGGTTGCCGCTTCCGAGAACCAGCCCGGGTGGCGCGCCTCGAAGGCGATTGCACAGCCGAAGATGCCGTGCAGCTGGCGAAAGAACAGGCGCGCCGCCTCGTCCACGAAACCGAACTTCGGCGGCAACTGCACCAGCAGGCAGCCCAGCTTCTCGCCCAGTTCCCCGGCCTCCAGGGCGAACTGCACCAGCTGCTGCTCGACGTTCTCCAGGCGTGCGTCGTGCGTGATGGCGCGCGGCACCTTGACGGCGAAGCGGAAGTCGTCGGGCACGCAGGCCGCCCACTTCGCATAGGTGGCCGGACGGTGCGGGCGGTAGAACGACGAGTTGATCTCCACCGCCGGGAACACGGCGGCGTAGCGCTCGAGGTGGCTGCCCTCGACGGGAAAGGAGGTGGCGTCGGCCTTCGGCAGGCTCCAGCCCGCGGTGCCGACCAGCAGGCGGCCTGGCGATGGTGGGGATGCTGTCATTGGTCTGGCAAGAATGGCAATGCCCCGATTCTACGGACTGGCCGGCTGTGGCGGCGCATGGCTGGCGGCAGCGGTGCGCGGCCCTGGGGCCATCGTCATACAATAGGCGCGACCATTCTTGAACCGTAGGGGAGACCCGAAATGAGCGAAGCGATCCATGTCGTCTGTCCGGAATGCGATGCCGTGAACCGGCTGGGCCTGGCGCGCCTGCGTGACGCCCCCGTGTGCGGCAAATGCGCTGGCGCCCTGTTCGCCGGCCGCCCGCTCGACGTCGACGACGCCCGCTTCACGAAGCACGTCGCGCGCAACGACATCCCGGTGCTGGTCGACTTCTGGGCCGACTGGTGCGGCCCCTGCAAGATGATGGCGCCCCACTTCGCGCAGGCGGCGCAGCGCCTCGAGCCTTCGCTGCGCCTGCTGAAGGTGGATACCGAACGCAGCCAGGACCTGGCCGCCCGGCTCGCCATCCGCAGCATCCCCACGCTGGCCCTGTTCCGGGGCGGACGCGAAGTCGCGCGCCAGGCCGGGGCCATGGATGCCAACCGGCTGGTCGCCTGGGTCGAGTCGCACGTGGGCCGGGGTTGACGTGCCGGTCTTGAAGAATCGGTCCACGGACCTCATGTTGGTAAAACGGCAGCATTGGCTGCTACAATGCATCGCTTACCGGGCGTTTCCGGTGTCCCCTTGAGGAGAATGCTGATGTCGCAAGACCTGGTGATGGATCGCGGAACCGAAGACGCCAAGCAGTTCGCGCGTATCCTGTACATCGCACACGCCCTGACCTTCCTGTTCTCGGCAGGCCTGTTGTCGATCCTGGTGCTGATCGTCAACTACGTCAAGCGCCCGGAGACCCAGGGCAGCATCGTCTATTCGCACCACACCTGGATGATCCGTGCGTTCTGGTGGTACCTGGCGTGGTCGGTCTTGGCCTGGGTGCTGGCCGCCACCATCATCGGCATCCCGATCGCCCTGGTCGTCTGGGGCGCCGCCTGGCTGTGGGCCGCCTACCGCATCATCCGCGGTTTCCTGGACCTGAACAGCAACCGGGCGATGCCGGTCTGACGGCCAGCCCGACGTCGAGCCCCAGCAAACGCCGACCATCCTGCTCTACGCAGGGTGGTCCGCGACACGCAGCCGGCTCTGCCGGCCGCGCGTTCAGCCGACGCCTGCCCTGCAGCGAAACGTGCAAGGCTTCAGAGCCGCCCCAATGCCTGCTCGAGGTCGGCGATCAGGTCATCCGTCTCTTCAAGCCCGATATTGAAGCGCACCAGTGTGCCGGCCTCGTCCCACTGGCTGCGGATCGCGCGGATCCGGTACGGCATCACCAGGCTGTTCGGTCCGCCCCAGCTGTAGCCGAGGCCGAACAGGCGCAGGGCGTCGACGAAGCGGTCGGTCTGCTCTTCCGTATAGCGCGGGGCGAACAGCACCGAGAACAGTCCGCCGGCGCCCTTGAAGTCGCGGCGCCAGTGCGCATGGCCCGGGCAATCCTCGAAGGCCGGGTGCAGCACCTTGCCGATTTCAGGGCGCGCCTTCAGCCACGCCGCCACCTTGCGCGCGCCCGCGTCATGGGCCTCGAAGCGCAGCTTCATGCTCGGCAGGCCGCGCATCACCAGGTAGGCATCGTCGGCGCCGACGCCCAGGCCGAGGCGCATATGGGCCTGCGCCAGCCGGTCGTTCAGGGCCCGCTCCCGGGTGATCACGGCGCCCATCAGGAGGTCGGCGCCGCCCGACTGGTACTTGGTCAGCGCATGCATGACGATGTCGGCGCCGACGTCGAAGCCACGCAGCGCCAGGCCGGCCGACCAGGTATTATCGAGCGCGACGGGCACGCCCTTCGCCTTCGCCGCCGCGCAGATGCCTGGGAGGTCCGGCACTTCCATCGACACCGAACCCGGCGCCTCGGTCCAGACCAGCTGCGTGTTCGGCTGGATCAGGCCCGCGATGCCGGCGCCGATCATCGGGTCGTAAAAGCGTGCGCTGACGCCGAAGTCCTGCGACAGCCAGCGGCCCAGTTCGCGGTTCGGGTTGTAGACGTTTTCCGGCAGCAGCACGTCGTCGCCGCTCTTGAGCAGGGCGAAGTTGATCATTGCGATCGCCGCCAGTCCCGAGGGCGCCAGCAGGCAGTGGCTGCCGCCTTCGATCGCGGCCAGGCGCGCTTCCAGCGTGAACGTGGTCGGGGTGCCGTGCAAGCCGTAGGTGTAGGCGGTCTTGTCCTTCCACTGGCTCGACCGCATCGCGGCGACGTTTTCGAACAGCACCGTCGAGGCGCGGTGGATCCCCGGCGGGAAGGCGTCGAAGCCGCCGGGCGCCTGGTAGTCGCTGTGGATCAGGGAGGTCTGGACGGTCTTCTTGTCACTCATCTGCGCGCGCCTCCTGCAAGAACTCAGGCCACCGTGGCCCACAGGTCGTGGGCGTCGGCCTTGGTGATGACCACGTCGATGAACTGGCCCACTTGGGGCTTGGCCTTGCCCGGCTGGAGCGCGCGCTTGATGTGGACCACGCCGTCGATTTCCGGCGCGTCGGCGGCGCTACGTCCGATCGCTTCGCGGGCGCCGACTTCGTCGACCAGCACGCGCATGGTCTTGCCGACCTTGGCCTGCATCCGCTTGAGGGAGATCTCTTCCTGCAGCAGCATGACGCGGGCGCGGCGCTCTTCGCGCACCGCTTCCGGCACCGGATTGTCCAGCAGGTTGGCGGTGGCGCCTTCCACCGGCGAGTAGGCGAAGCAGCCCAGGCGGTCGATCTGCGCCTCGCGCAGGAAGTCCAGCAGGTAGTCGAATTCTTCTTCCGTCTCGCCCGGGAAGCCGGCGATGAAGGTGGAGCGGATGGTCAGGTCCGGGTTCATCCGGCGCCACGCCAGGATGCGGTCCAGGTTCTTCTCGCCACTGGCCGGGCGCTTCATGCGCTTGAGCACATCCGGGTGCGCATGCTGCATCGGGATGTCGAGGTAAGGCAGCACGTGGCCGTCGCCCATCAGCGGAATCACCTGGTCGACGTGCGGGTACGGGTAGACGTAGTGCATGCGCACCCAGGCGTCGTACTGGCGCGCCATCTTGCCCAGTTCTTCGGTGAGCTGGGTCATGTGGGTCTTGACCGGACGGCCGTTCCAGAAGCCGGTACGGAACTTGACGTCCACGCCATAGGCGCTGGTGTCCTGCGAGATGATCAACAGTTCCTTCACGCCCGCCTTGAACAGGTTCTCCGCTTCCTGCAGCACCTCGTGGATCGGGCGCGACACCAGGTCGCCGCGCATCGACGGGATGATGCAGAAGCTGCAGCGGTGGTTGCAGCCCTCTGAGATCTTCAGGTAGGCGTAGTGCTTCGGGGTCAGCTTGACGCCGTGGTCCGGCATCAGGTCGACGAAAGGATCATGCGGTTTCGGCAGGTGCAGGTGGACCGATTGCATCACTTCGGTCACCGCGTGCGGGCCGGTCACGGCCAGCACCTTCGGGTGCACCTTGGTGATGATGTCGTCGCCTGCCGCATCTTTCTTGGCGCCGAGGCAGCCGGTGACGATCACCTTGCCGTTCTCGGCCAGCGCCTCGCCGATCGCATCCAGCGATTCCTGCACCGCGGCGTCGATGAAGCCGCAGGTGTTGACGATCACGAGGTCGGCGCCGGTGTACGAGTTGGCGGTTTGGTAGCCCTCCGCGCGCAATTGGGTCAGGATCTGTTCGGAATCGACCAGCGCCTTCGGGCAGCCGAGCGACACGAAGCCGACCTTCGGCGCGGCCACGCCCGCTGCCGGGCTCGGGATGACGAGCGCGGGCGCAGCTGCGGCTGCTGCGGCTGTTGCGGCTGAGGTGTCGGCGGAAGCTGCGGGAATACGGCGAAGTTCGGTCATGGGCGGACGACAAAGAATCTGGGCAATCCGCGATTGTACCTGAACCGGGTGGGCCGGTGGAACCAGGAGGATGGATTGCCGACCCAAGGCTGAGCCGGCAAGTGTCGCAAAACGACGATATCTTGCCAGGTGATTACTTCTTGTCGGTCGGCGGCGTCATGCCCGGGAAGGGAAAGGCGCCGAACATCGCCTTGCTCTGGCTTTGCATCTGCTCCTGCATCTGCAGGAACAGGTTCTTGGACTGGTCGATGTAGTTGTTCATCATGCCTTGCATCATCGGACCCTGGACATTCATGAACTGGGTCCACATTTCCGGGCTGAAGGGCTTGCCCTCCAGGGCGCCGGCGGCGTTGCTGGTGAACTTGTTCTGGATGTCGGTGAAGGCCTGCACGTTCTTTTCCAGGTACGAGCCCATCATGCCCTGCATGGCGTGGCCGTAGTAACGGATGATCTGTGACAGCACCGAACTGGAGAACATCGGCGCGCCGTTGGCCTCCTCTTCCAGGATGATCTGGAGCAGGATGCTGCGGGTCAGGTCTTCGTTGCTCTTGGCGTCGACGACAGTGAATTCGTCGGCGTCGAGCACCAGCTGCTTCACGTCGGTCAAGGTAATGTAGGAACTGGTCTGGGTGTCGTACAGACGGCGGTTCGGATACTTCTTGATCAGGCGTTCGGCACTCTTTTTCACACTGCTCATCTCATGTCTCATCGTTGTGCGTTGCAGTATGGGCAGGCCGACTGCACGCTGTTTTTCTTGATTGGTTACCAGAAAAGCCCGGCCCCGTGGGCCGCTCCACCATGCAGGGTACGGCATGGCGGGACGGACAAGCCGACACCATACCACGACCCGCGCGCAGGTGCAGCAATTATTAGACTACAAACTTCCGTGGTGATTTTGATATGGTGGCCGGGCGCCTGGTGTAGGGTGGTCGGCTTTGCCGAACGCGCGTTCAACTTCCGGAAATTGAGCTACTGCGCATATCGGAGCTGAACGCGCGCACGGCAGAGCCGTGCACCCTACCGGGAATCAGTCGGCCCTGGCCTTGACATAGCGCCCCGGCGCCGGTTCGAGCGGCTGGTAGCGCTCGTTGCCGAAGGAGCCAGGCGCGGGTACGTCGGCGCCGCCGTTCTGGGCCAGGAACCCGGCCCACTCCGGCCACCAGCTGCCCTTCTGCTCGGTCGCCCCGGCGAACCAGGCCTCGGCCGTCTTCGGGCGCGCCTTCCCGCTCTTGTCATTGACCCAGTAGCTGCGCTTGTTCTTCGAGGCCGGGTTGATCACGCCCGCGATGTGGCCCGATGCGCCCAGCACGTAGCGGTTGGCCTTCGGATTCCTGGGATTGAGCAGGTTCATCGAGGCGAATGCCGCTTGCCATGGGACGATGTGGTCTTCCTTGGAGCCGTACAGGAAGACCGGGCAGTCGATGCGGCCCAGGTCGACCGGCACGCCGCAGACGGTGAGCGCGCCCGGCGCCTTGAGCTTGTTCTCGAGGTAGGTGTTGCGCAGGTACCAGCAGAACATCGGTCCCGGCAGGTTGGTGCTGTCGGCGTTCCAGTACAGCAGGTCGAAGGCCGGCGGCTCCTTGCCTTTCAGGTAGTTCTGCTGTACGTAGTTCCACACCAGGTCGTTCGGGCGCAGTGCCGAGAAGGTGGTGGCCAGGTCGCGGCCCGGCATCAGGCCGCCCTTGCCCAGGTTCTGCTCGCGCAGCGCCACCTGGGCTTCGTCCACGAACACTTCGAGCACGCCGGTATCCTGGAAGTCGAGCAGCGTGGTGAGCAGGGACAGGCTGGCGGCCGGCTGCTGGCCGCGCGCCGCCAGTACCGACAGGGCGGTGGCGGCGATGGTGCCGCCGACGCAGAAGCCGAACACGTGGGTCTTGTCCTGGCCGGTGATCTCGCGCACCGCCTCGATCGCCCGGATCGCGCCGGTCTCGACGTAGTCGTCCCAGGTGGTGGCGTCCAGCGTGCGATCCGGGTTGCGCCACGAGACCATGAACACCGTGTTGCCCTGCTCCACCACGTAGCGCACCAGCGAATTCTCGGGCTGCAAGTCGAGGATGTAGAACTTGTTGATGCACGGCGGGATCATCAGGAGCGGCACCGCCTTCACGGTGGGCGTGCTTGGGGTGTACTGGATCAGCTGGAACAGCTCGTTCTCGAACACCACCTGGCCAGGCGTGGTGCCGACGTTGCGGCCCACCTCGAAGGCCGACTCGTCGGTCTGCGAGATGCGGCCCTTCTGCATGTCGGCCAGCAGGTTGGCCAGGCCCTTCGTCAGGCTCTCGCCCTTGGTCTCGATCAGCTTTTTCTGCGCTTCCGGATTAGTGGCGAAGAAATTGGCGGGCGACATGGCGTCAACCATCTGCTGGACCGTGAATCGGATCTTCTGGCGCTCGCGCGGGCGGGCTTCGACGGCGTCGGCCAGGGCCAGCATGAATTCCGAGTTCAGCAGGTAGGATGCGGCCGAGAAGGCGGAAATCGGGTGCTCGCGCCATTCGGAGCTGGAAAAGCGCTTGTCATGGAATTCCGGCGTCTTGCCGCTCATGAAGTCCGTCCACAACTGGCTGGCCTTTTTCAGGTAGTCGTCACGGATGCTTTCCAGCTTGGCGGGCGCGATGCCGGCGCCGACGTCCTTCAGCAGGCCGGCTAGAGGATTGGCGCCCATCAGGTTGGCGCCATTCGCCGCAGGCCCCGCGGCAGGCATCGTCATCCAGCCCTGCCAGAGACTCGGGTCGGTGAACTGGTTCATCCAGGAAGCGGCGAGGGCTTGTGGGTCGGGCATGTTCATGTCAGCATCCGTTTATCTGAAATCTGCAATCTAGCAAAGCTTGGGAGAAGCGCATGTGGATCGTTGCCGTTGCCTGGATTTACGTGGTCGCCCTGATGGCAGCGACCGAACCGACCATCGTGCACGGCCTGATGACGTTCCTGTTCTATTGCGCCCTGCCATTATCCATCCTTTTCTATTTGACTGGGTCGAAACGCCGTCGCGCGCGCCGTGAAGCGCAGGCGCGCAGCAACGCGGCAGCAAGCGGAACCGACGGTGGCGCAGTTCCGGCAATAGCCGGCTCGAAACATTGTGCGGCGGACGCTTCCGGCTGCAACGGCGCCGACGGCGGCGATGGGGGTGGCGGCGACTGAACATTCTTGTCCAGCCAGGCCGCGGTCATTTGATCCAGATCAGGCTGGCCTGACGGCCGGTGACGTGGTCGCGCCGATAGGAATAAAAGCGCTGCGCCGCCGTGAACGTGCACAGGCCGCCGCCATGCACGCGGCTGACGCCCTCGCGCGCGAGCATCAGGCGGGCCAGGGTGAACATATCAGCCAAAAATTTTACCGGTTGGTCAGATTTCGGCCTGAAGGCCGCCAGCGTCGCCACGCCCGGCATGGTGGCCAGGAAGGCCTCGCGCACCTCGCCGCCCACCTCGAAGGCGTCCGGACCGATCGCCGGTCCCATCCATGCCGTGATCTCGCCTGCGCCTGCCTCCCGCATCGCGCGCACGGTCGCGCCCAGCACGCCGCCGGCCAGCCCGCGCCAGCCGGCATGGGCCGCGCCCACCACCTTGCCGTCCAGGCTGGCGAACAGCACCGGCAGGCAGTCGGCCGTCAGGATCGCGCACACGGCGCCGGGCACCGTCGCGATGCTGGCGTCGCCCGTCCGCACCGGCTGGTCCGGGCCCATCGTGCAGGCGTCGACCACGTCGGCGCCGTGGACCTGGGCGATCCAGGCGGGGCGGCCCGGCAGGAAGGCCTGCAGGCGCTCACGGTTGCTGCGCACGGCGTCCTGATCGTCGCCGCAGTGCAGGCCGAGGTTGAGCCCGCCCCCGCCCTTGCCGTCGTCATAGGCGCCGCGGCTCACCCCGCCATCGCGGCTGGTGGCCAGGGCGCCGACGTTTTCCGGCAGGTCCGGCCACGCCGGCCACACCAGTGCCGCGCGGTCCATCATGCGCCGGTGTCGTCGAAGTTGCTGTCCACGCCCGGCTCCTCGATGCCGGCGCGCGCGATCAGCTCGGCGAAGTCGGCCGCCAGCGGCACCGTCCATTCGCAGGCCGCGCCCGTGCCCGGATGCACCAGGCCGAGGCGGCGCGCCTGCAGGGCCTGGCGGTGGAACACCGGCGTCAGGTGCTGCTTGCCGTACACCGAATCGCCCACCAGCGCGAAGCCGAGGTGCTGCATGTGCACGCGGATCTGGTGGGTGCGGCCGGTTTCCAGGCTGCAGCGCACCAGCGACACCGGGCGGCGGTCGAGGTCGCCGACCGCCACGCGCTTGTAGTGGGTGATGGCCGGCTTGCCGAACATGCCGGTCGAGACGGCCATCTTGACGCGGTCGCGCGGGTGGCGGCCCATCGAGGCATTGATGGTGCCGGACAGCTGCGGCGTGCCCCAGACCAGGGCGAAGTATTCGCGCTTGACGGTGCGCGCCTGCAGCTGGCGCACCAGGTCGGTCTGGGCCGCCAGGGTCTTGCCGACCACCATCAGGCCGCTGGTGTCCTTGTCGAGGCGGTGCACGATGCCGGCGCGCGGCACGCCCACCAGTTGCGGGCAATGGTGCAGGAGGCCGTTGAGCAGGGTGCCGGACCAGTTACCGGCGCCCGGATGCACGACCAGCCCGGCCGGCTTGTTGATGACGAGGATGTCCTCGTCCTCGAACACGATATTCAGGGCAATGGCTTCCGGCGCGAAGGCGGTGTCTTCCGGCGCCGCCTGTGGTTCGATCAGCACGGTCTCGTCGCCGTAGGCGGTGTCCTTGCCGCGCGCCGGCTTGCCGTCGACCTTGACGAAGCCGCCTTCGAACCACAGCTGCAGCCGGCTGCGCGAGAACTGCGGCACCAGGCCGGCGATCACCTTGTCGAGGCGCTGGCCGCAGACCTCCGGCGTCAGCTGCAGGGTGATCGGCGACAGGTCGGGACCGGAAGACAGGTCGAACCCGCCCTCCAGATCATCGTCCAGGTCGGAGTCGAGAGGCATTTCGGCCGGCATTTCCGCCGAATTCGGCGCAGGAGTTAATATCACGTGAGTCCCATCGGCTATAATCAGCCGTTCGTTGAATCTAGGTAAAACTTTCTTGCAAAGAGCTATGCAAAAAAAATTGTCTGTGTTGGTCGCCGCTGGCGTCCTCAGTCTGTCCGCCTGCAGCATCCTGCCGAAGTCAGGTGACGAGTCCAAAAACTGGACGGCGGAGAAATTATACGCTGAGGCACGCGATGAGATGAACGGCGGGTCCTATGAAGCGGCAATCAAGCTGTTCCAGCAGCTCGAATCGAATTACCCGTTCGGCACCTACGCCGCACAGGCGCAGATGGAAATCGCGTACGCGCATTACAAGGCCGGCGACCAGGCCGAAGCACTGGCCGCGGTCGAGCGCTTCATCAAGCTGCACCCGAACCATGCGCAGGTGGACTATATGTACTACCTGCGCGGCCTGATCAACTTCAACGACCAGCTCGGCTTCTTGAGCTTCATCTATTCGCAGGACCCGACCGAACGCGACCCGAAAGCGACGCGCGAAGCTTTCGCGGCCTTCAAGGCCCTGGTCGACAAGTTCCCGAACAGTAAATATGCGCCGGATTCGATCGCGCGCATGAACTACCTGGTCAACGCGATGGCGCAGTATGAAGTGCACGTGGCGAACTACTACTACCGCCGCGGCGCCTTCCTGGCCGCCCTGAACCGCGCCCAGCGCGCCGTGCAGGAATACACCGACGCCCCGGCCCGCGAGGAAGCGCTGTTCATCATGACGCGCGCCTACGACAAGCTCGGCATGCCGGTGCTGCGCGACGACGCCCAGCGCGTGCTGGTGATGAACTACCCGAACAGCCGCTTCCTCGACCCGAACGCCCGCGGCGAAGCGCCGTGGTGGCAGTTCTGGTCGAAGGCCGGCCCCAAGCCGGCGCCGAAGGACGCGACCCGGTAAGCGATGTGCAGGGGGCGCTGCGCCCCCTGCCCTTACCCTTCCAGCCGGCGGCGGAACACCCAGGTGTGCTCGCTGGAGGCCGCCGCATCGAAGGCATAGCCGTCGGCGTCGAAATCCCTGAGCCGCTCGGGTTCCGTGATGCCCTGCTGCGCCGCGTGGCGCGCCATCATGCCGCGGGCGCGCTTGGCGAAGAACGAAATGATCTTGTACTTGCCGTTCTTCCAGTCTTCGAACACCGGCGTGATGACCGGCACGTCCAGCAGCTTCGGCTTGACCGCCTTGAAATACTCTTCCGACGCCAGGTTGACCAGGGCCGTGGCCCCGGTGGCATGCAGCTGCGCTTCCAGCGCCCGCGTCACCGACTCGCCCCAGAACGCATACAGGTTGCTGCCGCGCGGGTTCTTCAGGCGCGTACCCATTTCCAGGCGGTAGGGATGCATGCGGTCCAGCGGACGCAGCAGGCCGTACAGGCCCGACAGGATGCGCAGGTGGCGCTGCGCATAGGCGATGGCGTCCGGGCCGAGCGTGCAGGCGTCGAGGCCGGCATACACGTCGCCATTGAAGGACATGATCGCCTGGCGCGCCTCGCCGTGGTCCGCGCTCCAGTGCGCATAGCGCGATACATTGAGCATGGCGAGCGGATCGGACAGGTCCATCAGCTCGGCGATCTGGCCAGGTGAATAGGCGCGCAGCACCTTGATCAGCTCGGCCGCGTGCGGGATGAAATCCGGGGTGCTATGTGCGTTGGTGGTGCTGGGGGAATCGAGATCGAGGGATTTGGCGGGCGACAGGACAATCAGCATCGGTTCAAACAGCTTTTGCGATTAAACAACAGGAAATAGTTTCACATGATAGCCGCTTCTGCCGACACGCCGGCGAAACCCATCGTCATCGACACCAATGTCTGTCTCGACCTGTTCGTGTTCCGCGACCCGCGCTGGGCGCCCCTGCTGGCGGCGCTGGAATCGGGCGAGGTGCAGGCGGTGACGCGCGCCGACTGCCGCGACGAATACCTGGCCGTGCTGAACTACCCGCACCTGCCGCTCGACCAGGACACGCGTCTCGAGGCCCTTGCCCGCTTCGACGCCCTGCTGCGGGTAGTCGCCCCGGATGCGAAGCATGTGCGCCTGCCCGTCTGCACCGACCGCGACGACCAGAAATTCCTGGAAATCGCACGCGACGCCGAGGCGCAAGTGCTGGTCACCAAGGACAAGGCCCTGCTCAAGCTGGGCCGGCGCACCGCCCGCGAAGGCCTGTTCAAAATCATGGTGCCTGAAGCATGGCTCAAGGCCTGGGCCGCGAACGCGCTAGAATGACAGGACCATTGCCTTTTCCACCACGACCATGAGCATTCCCGCACTGCGCACCCGCCTGCCCGCCGTCGGCACCACCGTCTTCACCCGGATGTCGCAACTCGCCGCCGAACACGGCGCCGTCAACCTGGGCCAGGGCTTCCCCGATTTCGGCTGCGACCCCAGGCTGGTCGATCTCGTGGATGAGGCCATGCGCGCCGGCCACAACCAGTACCCCATGATGAGCGGCGTGCCGGCCCTGCGCAGCGCCATCGCCGCCAAGATCGCCGCGCTGTACGGCCGCGGCTACGACGCCGCCGCCGAGATCACGGTGACCGCCGGCGCCTCGCAGGCGATCCAGTCCGCCATCCTGTGCAGCGTGCATCCGGGCGACGAGGTGATCGTCATCGAGCCGGCCTACGACTGCTACCTGCCCGCCATCGCGCTGGCGGGCGGCGTACCCAGGCCGGTGGCGATGCGGGTGGACGAAACGGGATACCGCGTGCCATGGGACGACGTGGCCTCCGCCGTGACGGCGCGGACCCGCATGATCATCGTGAATTCGCCGCACAACCCGACCGGCTCGATCCTGCGCGCTGCCGACCTGGAAGCGCTGGCGGCGATCGTGGACGGCACCGAGGTGCTGATCCTGTCCGACGAAGTCTACGAGCACATGGTGTTCGACGGCGAGCAGCACGCTTCGGTGGCGCGCCACCCGGTGCTGGCCGATCGCGCCTTCGTGGTGTCGAGCTTCGGCAAGACCTACCACGTCACCGGCTGGAAGGTGGGCTACGTGGCCGCTCCGGCCCCGCTCATGGTGGAATTCCGCAAGGTCCACCAGTACAACGTGTTCACGGTGAACACCCCGATGCAGCACGGGATCGCCGGCTACATGCAGGATGCGCGGCCCTACCTGGAACTGCCCGCCTTCTACCAGAAGAAGCGCGACCTGTTCCGCGCGGGCCTGGCCGGCTCGCGCTTCGAGCTGCTCCCGGCCGACGGCACCTATTTCCAGTGCGTGCGCTATGGGGCGATATCGAAGCTGCCGGAAGCCGAGTTCGCGGCCTGGCTGACGGTGGAAGCCAGGGTGGCGGCGATTCCCGTGTCCGCCTTCTACAGCCGGCCGACGGAATCGGGCATCGTGCGCTTCTGTTTCGCCAAGAAGGACGAGACGCTGGCAAAGGCGCTCGAGAGCCTGCGCCGCCTGTAATCGAGGCAGGCGGCCAAGCCGCCCCGCACCTCAGGGTGCGAGCCCTTTCAGCTTGCGCTCCACGAAAGCTTGCAGCGGTGCCGACAGGACCCCGCTGTCGCGCGCCTTGCGGAAGGCGCTCGCCGCTTCCGGATTGCGCTTCTCGGCCTGCAGCGAGATGCCCAGCCCCATCCACCACACCCCGTTCTGCGGCGCCGTGCGCAAGGCCGCCTGGAAGTGCTCGACCGCCTCGCGATGGCGCTCTTCGCGCGCCAGCGCGCCGGCCAGGAAGGCGTGGTATTCGCCGTCGCCGGCCGCATAGGGCAGTGTGCGCAGCAGCGTGTCGATGCCCGGGCTGCCGCGTTCGATCTGCAGGCGCGCCATCAGCATGGCCATGGCCGGCTGCTTCGGATCGAGCGCCAGTGCGGCCCCCAGCTGGCGCAAGGCTTCGTCCGGACGCCTGGCTTCGATCAGCAGCGACACCAGGGTCTGGCGCGCCGCCTCATGGCGCGGATCGGCCTTCAGTGCCGCCTGCAAGCCGGCGATGGCTTCAAGGACCCGTCCGTCTTCCAGGCTGGCGAGTGCGCGGCGATAGGTGTTCTCGGCGCGCTGGGCGGGCGTCTCCACCCGGCCGCCCTTCGGCGCGGATCCCTTGGTCGCGGACGGCGCCGCCGCGGCGCCGGCAGTCGAGCCGGACGGCTTGCTCACCTTTGCCTTCGGCGCGGCGCCGGGCTTGACGGCTTCCCGGGCGGGCCGGGCCGCGGCGCGCCCGGCCTGTTCGTCGGCTAGGGGCGCTGTAGGGTTGTCGGGCTGCATGACCGGCACGGAAACCGCTGCGGCAGCTGCCTGCGCCGGTGCAGGAAGGGGGGCCTCTTCCTGGCGCGGCGGCACCGGAATCTCGATCGCGACGACCGGCGGCGGCTTGGCAGCCGCAGCCGGCGCCGGTGCACTTGCCGGCGCCGGCGCCGGGGTCTCTTGCGCCACCTGGACCGGGGCCGGCGCCTGGCCGAGCAGGCGCCAGCCGGCGAAGCCGGCCGCCGTCAGCACCAGCACGGCGCCGGCCGCGATCGCCACGCGCTTCCATGGCAAGCCCGGTTGCGGCGGCGGCACCGGCCGGATGTCGGAGGGCAGCGGCGCCGCGCCGGGCTTGCCGGCGCGCGCGTCAAGGTCCTGCAGCATCCGGTTGATCAGGCTCATTGGGTCGCGCTCAAGGTAACAAGGCCCATGCCAGGCCGGCGCCGGCCGCGAACACCGCGGCGCCGCCCGCCAGCCAGGCCCGGATAGTGCGCTGCACGCCAATCGTGTCACGCGCCGCGGTCGCTACATGGCTGCCGGCGACCTGCTGCTTGCCCTGCCCGTAGCTGAGCATCATCGCCTTGTGCGCCATGATGTTGACCAGGCGCGGCACCCCGCCGCTGGCGCGGTACAGCGCGCGGATCGCGGCGCGTGTGAACAGGCGCGCGCCGCCGAAGCCCGCCACCCGCAGCCGATGCGCGACGTAGTACTCGAGATCGTCGCGGCTGAGCCCCCCCAGGTGGTAATGGAAGGTGATGCGCTGGGCCAGCTGGCGGATCGATTCCAGTTCCAGCTTGCGGTTCAGTTCGGGCTGGCCGAACAGGACGATCTGCAGCAGCTTGCGCTTTTCCGTCTCGAGGTTGGTCAACAGGCGCAGCGCTTCCAGGCTCTCCACGGGAATCGCCTGCGCTTCGTCCAGGCACAGCACGACGCGCAGGTCCTGGGCTGCCAGCTCGAGCAGCCGCTGGTTGATCGCCTTGAGCAGGCGGTGCTCGTCGACATCCCGGTCGAGCGCGATTTCCAGCTCGTCGGCCAGCGCCAGCATCAGGGTGCGCGGCTCCAGGTAGGGGTTCGGGATGTAGGCGGTTACGAAGCCCTCGCCCAGGGTGGCCATGAACTTGCGGCACAGGAGGGTCTTGCCGGTGCCGACTTCCCCCGTGATCTTGATGAAGCCTTCGCCGCCGCGCGCCGCCACCAGCAGGGTATTGAGCGCTTCCTGCGAACCCGCGCTGCCGAAATAGAAGCTGGTGTCCGGGGTGATCCCGAACGGCAGCTCGCGCAGGCCGAAGTGGGCCGCGTACATTACTCGCGCTCCCGGGTGCGCGGGTCGAGGGCTTCGATGCGGCGGGTCGCGTCGAGCAAATCCTGGCTCCAGTCGTTGGCGCCGTCGACGATGGTCGGCTTGATCAGCACCACCAGTTCGCGCTTCTGGTTGACGCGGTTCTTGTTGCGGAACAGCGCACCCAGCACTGGCACCTTGTCCGCGCCCGGCAGCTGGTCGACGTCGCCGCTCGACACCTGGCGCATCAGGCCGCCGATGGCGACCACCTGGCCGCTCTGGCCACGCACAAAACTGTCCAGCTCAGAGGTCGAGGACGCCGCCAGCGGCAGGGTCAGGGAGCCGGCCGCGCCCAGGTCGACGTTCTTGGTGACAGTGGTCACCTGGCTCACCGAGGGGTGTACGTGCAGCAGGATGTTGCCCTTGTCGTCGATCTGCGGGGTCACGTCCAGCACCACGCCCGAGAAGAAGGGCTGCAGCGTCACGCTCGGCGTATTCGTGACGCCGCTGTCGTTGCTGTTGATGGTATTGGTGACGCCGGTGACGAAGAACTCGTCGGTGCCGATCTTGAGCACGGCCTTCTGGTTGTTCATGGCCGCCACGCGCGGGCTGGACAGCACGTGGACCTGGCCCTGCGACTCCAGGAAGGAAATCAGGGCCGCGAAATTATTCGTCTGGAAGGCGAAGCCGAACAGCGAACCGGCCGCGGTGGCGGCGTTCGACAGCGAGAAGCCGGTGCTGGCCGCCAGGCCCTTGCCGTTGTTGATGACGGCCGGCTGGCCACCGGTGTAGGGCAGCGGCGCCAGGTTGGCGCCCGGCGCGATCATCCCGCCGGACACGCGGTTCGGATGCGAGCTCTTGACCGATGCGAACGAGGCCCAGTTGATGCCGCTCTGGAAGCTGTCGTTCAGTTCCACTTCGAGGATCTTGGCTTCCAGGATCACCTGGCGGTCGACCGCGAGCTGGGTCGCCTTCAGGTAGGCGTCCACGCTGCGCAGTTCTTCCGGCATCGCGCGCACCACCAGCACGCCCGACTGCGGGCTGATCACCACGCTGCGCCCGCCCTCCTTCGAGCCGACGATCGCTTCCAGCGCGGCCTTCAGTTCGCCCCAGAAGTCGTTGTCCGAAGTGGTCCGGATGTCGGTGCTGTCGAGCTGGCCGTTGCCGTTCGCACCCGAGGTCGATCCGTCGTTCCCGGTGTTCTGGCGGTTGCCCGTGCCCGGGGTGTTGCGGTTGCCGCCACCGTTGGCGTCCCGGCCGGCATCCGACACCGAGGTCGAGGTCACGCGCAGGTTCGAGCTGCCCTGCCGCCTGGCGGTCAGGTAGTTCACCTGGAACATCCGGGTCTGCATGGTGAGCGGCCGGATCGTGATGCGGGTGCCCTCGATCTTGTAGTCGTAGCCGTACATCTCGCGGATCGCCTCGAGCGTTTCCGCGATGGTCACGTCCTTCAGGTTGGCGCTGATGCTGCCGCTGACGTCCGGATGGACCAGCATGTTGTAGCGCGTCCCGGCCACGATCGAGCGGAAGAATTGCTGTGCCGGCACGTTGCTGAACGCGACATTGAAGCGCTCTTCGAGAGCCGGCCTGGCCTTGGGCAGTTGATTGGCGAGCGTGCTTGCCGGCGGCAGCAGCGCCTCGGCGACGGCGTCGTCCACTGCCGGCGCCTGCGCGGGCCGGGCCTGGGCCTTGGCCATCTCCTTGCCGATCGCATCGTAGGTCTCGTGCTGGGGCGCGCTCTGGCAGCCGGCCAGGAACACCGGCAGGACCAGCAGTGCAGCGCGCGCCGTCGAAAAGCGTGGTTTCATCGTGCTCCGGGTCGTGTTGGTCATTGGACCGCCGGGGTCATGCCGGCGAGCGGCGCGAGCGGGTTCTCAAGCCGCAGCACCTGGCGCTCGCGGCCGCGCACCAGTTCGACCTGTGTCTCGGTCATGCGCGCCACGCGCGCGCCGCGGAAGCTGTCGCCCAGGCGCACAGTCTCGCCATCGATCACGGCCACGTGGCGCCCGCCCGCGCGCGGCGAGATCAGTACCGACTGCAGGCGCGGCGCGCCGTCGGCTGCGGCAGCGCCCTCGGGTCGGCTGGCGTCGAAGGCAGCCGGCGGGCGGGTCGGGTCGGCGAGGCTCTGCGCGGCGGCCGGGGCGCCCGCCAGGGCGGATGCCAGCAGCACCGCAAGCATCGTCGGGCTCACGGTCAGGGCCGGGGTCGGGGTCGGGGTCTTCACAGCTTCATCCATTTGCGGTCCAGACTCAAGGTATAGAGGGTGAGCGTCAGGCGCGACGCCGGGTAGGCTTCCACGTCGAGCTGCGCCCTGCCCCAGAATAGCCGGGTCGGCATCGCTTCGAGCGCGCTCATGTAATCGACCATGTCGAGATAATTGCCGCGCACGGTAACTTCGACGCCGTGGCGGTATAGCATGTCGGGGGCCCTGGACGGGCCGGCTGCCGCTGCCTCGGTGGCGCCGGCCGCGGCCGGCGCGACGGCTTGCGCGGCAAACGAGGCGATCGCGGCGCCCGGTGCGAGCGGTCGCGCAGACTGGTCCGCCGCGGCGGCAAGCGCCGGCGCCGGCGCAGCGGCGGGCGCGGAGCCTGCGCCCAGCGCCGTCATCGACTCGACCGGCAGCGTGCGCATCGACACCAGCTTCAGGCGCGCATTCGCACGCAGGAGCGTGTCGACCAGCGGCGCCATGCGTTCGGGCGGCACCAGGCCGTGTTCCATCGCCAGCAAGGAATCGCCCAGCGCGGCGGTCTCCTGAAGGATGGCTTCCAGCTTCTGGCGCGCCGGCGCATCCGGGTCGACCTGGTAGGCCGTTACCGTCGCGGCGATCTCGCCATCCATGCCGACCAGGTTGGCCTGCTGCTGGGCGATCTGCGCGCGCAGGGCCGCATGCTCGCGGTGGATCGGGTCCAGCACCAGGTTTTGCCCGGCGAAGACGATCACCGTGGCGCTGGCCGCGAACAGCATGGCGCGCTCGCGCAGGGTGAGCGCGTCGACGCGCGCCAGCAGGGCCAGCAAGGGCTGAACATTCGCCTTCATTTGCGCGGCTCCTCGGGGACCGATTGCAGGCTGAACTCGACCCAGGGCGCCTGCTCGGCCTTGCCGTCGGCGCCGTTCACTGCAGGCGGCTGGCTGATCGACAGGCTGGCGAAGGACTTGCCCTGCATGAGCGGCTCGTGCGTGAGGCGCGTCAGGTAGCCTGGCACCGTGGCAGGGTCGAGCGTGCGCCCGCGGATGCCGATGTCCCTGCCGCCCCCGGACACGGATACGCCGGTCAGCCACAGTCCCGGGGCGCTCTGGCGCGCCAGGGCCTTGAAGTAGCCGGCATAGCCGGCCGTGTCGCCCAGTTCGCCGCGCTCGATCACGCGCGAGATGTTGCGCAGCGCCGCCAACTGGGCCTGGGCCTCGGCGATCTGGGCGTCGATGTCCTTGTTCTTCTGGCGCGGCGCGAATTCGATGCCGACGCTCGCCAGGCGCGCCTGCTTTTCCTTGAGGCGGGCCGCGCCAGCGTCGGCCTGCGCCTGCAGGCCCCCCGTCTGCGCCCCGCCGTAGCCGGCCAGCGCTGCCAGCCCGGCCACCATCACCAGCAGGGAGATGGCGATCGTGGCCGCGGACAGAATCTTCTTCTGCGGCTCGAACTGCGGGTTGAACAGGTTGATCTGCTGGCTCATGCCGCCGCCTCCGTGCGCAGTGCGGCGCCGAGCGCAATGAAGAAGCGCTGCTGCACGGCGGCGTCGAGCAGTTCGGGCGTGCGCCCGAGGTCGAGCACCTTGGCCAGGTCGAGCGTCTCCACCGGCGTGTACAGGTTGCTCGACAGGTAATCGTCCAGGCCGCTCACGGCCGAGGGACCGAGCACGAGCTTGGCGATGCTGATGAAGGAATACTGGCGCTCGAAGTTGTCCAGCGAACGCTGCAGTTCCAGCGTAATGCGGTCGAAGCTCGCATGCTTGCGTTCATGGTCCGGTTCCAGCAGCTGGTCGAGCGTGACGTCGATCCGGCGCGACAAGTAAAGCTCGCCACGATAGGTCACGGTCAGCAGTCCGCCTTCGTGGCTGAACGAAAGCATGGACACGCCGCGGCTTTCGGGCGCGATCAAGGCCGACAGATTACGCTGGGCCATTTCCGGAATATCGATCACGCTGAGCCCGACCTTCGCATCGCGGAACAGCTGCTGGCGCGGCTGGACGGCGCTGTTGCGCGCCGCCACCACGAACACCGACTGCTGGGCGCGCGCCTGGCTGGCGTCGACCGGGATTTCGAGCACGTCGATGGTGGCCTGGTCCACGGGAAAATCGAGGATGTCCTTCAGGCGCCAGCGCACGGCGGTCTTCATTTCCTCGCGCGGCACGTTCGGCGCCTCGAGGTTGATCAGCTGGTATTCCCCGGGCGCGAGCAGGGTTACGCAGCGGTAGGCAGCGGCTTGCCCTTCGCGCGCGGCCTTTTCCAATGCGGCGGCATCCGGGCGGCCCGGCAAGAAATGCGCGAAGCGCACGAAGGGCATGCCCTCCGTGACCGGCTTGATGCTGGTAACGATCACCCCGTCTTCAAGCACGGAAATGGTCAACCAGCCATCTTTCTTCTTGTTTCTTTTATAAAAACGCATGCAGGCGGAAGGTGATCCCGAAATGGTTTCGGTGCGGCAAAGACTTGATTATATTCAAGCTTTGCCGGAAGGGATCACAAAAACGCGGCTTGCCCCGAAATCGTTACGTTTTTTGGGCTGCGATGCCACGTTTTCTTATCAATACGTCTCGCGCAGGTAGATGACCGGGCTCTTGAACTGCCCGAAAGTGACCCGACCCTTCGTGCTCGGCAGGTATTCTTCGCCGTTGACGAACAGGTCGACATTCCCGGTGCGGTCGCCCACGGGCGCCAGGATCAGGTTGGCCCTGCCCCCTTTCAGCATGGGCAGCACCACCTCGTCGGTGCCGGTATTGGCGCCAGCCACCTTGACGATGCTCATGTCGCACGCCCCGTTCGTGCCCAGCTTGTCGCGCAGGCTGCGGCGGCAGTCGGTGAACTCGATCGTTCCCGTCACCGGCTCGGTCTGTTCGGCGAGGCTGTTCGCGTCCCATGCGCTGCCCGTCCAGTATTGCGCGATCAGGGGCACCGGCGTCTTGGCCAGCGGCGTGCCGATCGTGTTGGCGACCATCAGGCGGCCGTTGACCACCATGATGCCGCCCTCGGCGGACGGGATGCCTTCAGGGCGCAGCGAACTGATGGTAACCGCGGCGGCGCCCGACGAACCCATCCGCAACTCGGGCGCCGTCGCGCGCAGGTAGACGGCAGTGGGCGCCGTCCATTTCTGGTCGGCCTTGCCCTTGGCGTCATAGGCATTGGGAAGCTGGTAGCGAAGCTGGCGCTCGGTGGCGGTGGAAGCGGCGCCACCGACGGCCAAGGGAATGTCGAGCGGCTTGCCTGTCTCGCCGGCGGCGCTGACGGCGACCAGGGTGATGGGCGGCACCAGTAGCGGGCTGGTGGACGGCACCGGCGGGTTGACAAAGCGCTGCACGGGCCCATTGCGTCCCCGGGCGCTGACAATCCCGCCGAATTCCTGTTTCGAATAGATGGCGCGGGAAATCACCTGCGCGGCCAGGGTCGGGCAGCCCATGCGGCGGAGGCAGCCGAAGCCGCCATCCGTATCGGTCTTGAAATAGGCCGGATAGAAGCGGCCGACGGTTACTTGCGGCGTGGTCAGGATGATGGGCCTGCCCAAGGGGTCGGTGCTGCCCAGGTAGCCGGTCAGCCTGGTCGAAAGTGTTGCCGTGCCGACCTCGTTCCAGGCAAAGGTCCGCACCGCCGCCTTGTCCGATCCCCAGTCGGTTTGGGCCTGCAGCAGCGTCTGCTCGAGTTCGCCCCCATGGGCCAGGACTGCCAGCCTGTCGGCCGGCGCGAATTTGCCGCTTTCACGGCCGAAATTCGGCAGCGTTATCTTGTCGACCCCGTAGGCCGTCACCGTGACCAGGAAGGGCTCGCCCGCCTCGGCGAATGCCCCCTGCGCAAGGGTCGTCGTGCCCGGGTTGGCGACACCATCGCCCCGCTTGTACGTCGCCTCCAGGCTGGTCGGCAGCGAGTTGAAGGTGGCCTTGACGACGTTCCCGACGCTGTCGCGCAGCCGCAGCGCGACCCTGCCCACGTCCGGGTAGTGAAACTCGAACGGCTTCGACACCTCGTTCGCCGCGAATTCCAGCTTGATCCCCTGGCCGTTCGCCGGGCTTGCTGCCGTCTCGTTCGCGACGCAGGCCTGGAGATTCAGGCCGGCATAGCGGGCCTCGGTGTTTGCCGTGTCCGTCGGGTTGATGCATTCCAGGCTGAATCGCAGGTCCACGCTCGTCTTGACGGTTGTGCTGAACGGCTTGGCCGCACCACTTGCCGTTCGGGTGATGTAGATCGTCGGCTTGCTGCCGGCCATCACCGGCCCCGTGAACAGGGCGCAGCCCGTGCCCGAGGATTTGACCGTTTCACCTGCAGTGCAGGGTCCAGTCGTGAACATGAACGGATCGCGGTTGGACGGCAGCTTGCCGGTGTCGCCCTCGACCGTCGAACGGTCGTTGCCCGGCACGCTGTCGGCCGTACCAAGCACTTCACCGGTGTTGGTGACCTTGCCGTCGGTGGTGATCCTGGTCTTGATGACGACGCTGGCGCTGGCGCCGGGCAGCAGCGGCTTGCCGTACTTGCAGACGACCGTCTGCTCGGCATAGGTGCAGGTCCAGTCGGCGCCAACGGCCGATACATAGGTCAACAGGCCAGAGAGCGTATCCCTGACTTCCACCTTGGAGTCGGCACGCGCGCCCTGGTTGGTGACGGCCAGCATGTAGGTGATCTCGTTGCCGAGCACGAACTGGCCGGACTGGGTTTTCGTAATGGCCAGGTCCGCCGCCTTCGAGGGGATGGCGACGATGGCGGCGCCGAGCAGCACCCGGTCGGACGCGGTGGTGAACACCGCCCTGGCCTCGGCGGGCGTCGTGGGTGGAGCGGCGAGGTCGACGATGTCGAAGTCGAGGCTACCCGAGGCGTCGTCGGCCCCGGCGCTGCTCTTCGAGTTGAAGGCATTGTCCTTCAGGACATAGGTTTCACTGCGCAGCAGCTCGCCAGCGAAGCTGACATGGTCGCCCTTCTGCTGGCCAGTCTTGTCGCCTTCCCAGACGATGTAGCCAAAGCGGCCGGCGCCGGTGTTTTCGGCAGACGGGATGTAATCCGGCATCGGCACCGTCACGCTGCTGTTCTTGATGGCCTGCAGGCCTTCGTAGACGTTCACAGTGCGGTAGCGCTCGCCCCCGTGGGCATAGACCACGGCCAGCGCGAAGCCGGCCACCATGCTGTTCTCCTTCTGCTTTTTCGAACAGTAGGTATCCGAGGTGTCTACCGTCAGTCCGCCGAAGGTGAAGCTGGTCTTGCCCTGCACCTGTGCGGTGACGTCGGCGGCGGCAGCGAAGTAGGTGAAGCCGTCGATCGTCGAACTGTAGCGGCGCTCGCCCGGCGCGCTGACCGCGGCGCCGTTGAGCAGCACCTCGCCATCGACCGCGCCGGTGCCGGCCCAGTACAGGATGGCCGAGACCACGCTGGCATTGGCCGGCAGCGCAATGCTGCCCTGCGCACTGCCGAGCAGGTCGCACACCTTGGCGCCGCCCGCCTTGCTCTGCAGGCTGGCCTGGGTGCCCGTGAAGTTGATGTTGCCTTCGAAAGACTTGGACAGGGCGAGCGACGCCGCCGCCGACGGAGCGCTCGATGCAACGCCGACCATGGCGCACAGGGCGATGCTTCCGGTCTTGCGCTTGAAGGTGCGGATGAAGTCTGGCAGCGTTCTCATATCTCTACCTCGAGCCTGCGTTGAACATATTCTGGATGATTGATCGCCTGCCGGCCGCAGGCGCCGTCGACCGGCTGGTTGCAGGCAATCGCGCTGATGCGCCAGCGCATGACCGGATCGCCGTCGACTGTCTTCAGGTCGTCGATGGCCAGGCACTCCACGGTGACGCGGAAGCTTCCCAGCACGCTGGTGGCGGGAAAGCCGAATGAGCTGCCGTCCTCCACACAGCGCCCCTGGCGCAGCTGTTCGTACAGCCCCCACTCGATGCCGGCGCGCGCCGCCTGGTAGGCCTTGGCGCCGTCGAGATCGAGGTTGCTGCTTTCCTGCTGCGCGGTGAACAGGGTGACCGAGGCGGCGCCGAGGCCGGCCAGCACCACCAGCAGGAAGATCGCGGTGACCAGGCCGACCCCGGCCTGGCGGCCGCGGCGCGCTTGACGATGGACGGGCTTCATGGCGTGTTGTCCACGTGGACCTGGCTCACCAGGCGAATCAGCGTGCCGGGGTCATTCGCCAGCCGCAGTGCGAGATTCAGGATCACCAGGCCGCTGCGCCGGGTGGCGTCGCTGCCGTGGCGGAAGATCTGGGCGCAGTCGTCCAGGTTGGAGGCGATGACGGCGCGCCGCGGCGTACCCTGCGGCGGCACGCTGTGGGTGGCGTCGATCTTGTAGTCCCAGTAGCGCACCAGCTCGTTGCTGCCGTTCTTGAGCGGCTCGCAGGCATAGGACACGGGGCCTGTCACGACCTGGAAGCGGTCGCTCGGCGAGCGCATCGGCGTGACCTGGCCGGCGAAGGGATTGGTTGCCATCGTGATGATCGGGTTGTTGGGCGAGGTGTAGTCCACCGAATCGACCAGCGCGATATTGGTTCCCGCCGCGCCTCCGGAAAACTGGTAGGCATTGGACTCGGTATCCTCCGCCGGACAGTCCTTGCCGCAGACGTTGTAGATGACGATGAAGTCGCCGGGTTCGATGCGCCGCATGGTGCCGCCCACCGCAGTGAAACTGAGCTTGGTCGGATCGTCGAAATCGAGGATCGGAAAATTGTCCACATCGTCGTCGAGGGTGAGATAGCGCCCACCGGTCTTGGTGAGCAGGAACTCGACGGTGCTGCCGTCGTCGCTGACGCGCACGCTGTTGGGCAGCGACAGGCGCAGGTCGCGCGCCATGCGGCGCATCGCCAGGTCGGCCTCGTCGGTCGCGGCGGCGCGCGCGGCGGTATCGACATAGCCCTGCACGGGGGCGCGGATGAAGACGGCGACGATGGCTCCGATGATGCCGATGATGACGATCACCAGGACCGTCTCGATCAGCGTGAAGCCGCGTGCGCGCCGCGCGGTCGTCGCGTGCGGGGACGTCATAGGAAATTCGGCGCGTAGCGCGTGCGGTAGCCGTCGAGGGTCACGGATTCACCGTCATAGCGCACCTGGACGCGGATCCGCAGCACATCGACGTCGGCCGAAGCCGGATCGGCGACGGCGATGCCGCCGATCGATTCGGGGGTGATGCTCACGGTGGCCGTGTAGCCGTCGACGTTCATGGGTTCGCCGTTGGCGTCCAGCAGCGTGCCGCCTGCGTTATTGAACGTGGCGACGGCAGTGTCGGCCGCGGCCGCGTAGTCGTTGATGTTGTCGAAGGGACGCGTGCCGCCCGGCTCGGGTCCCCAGTTCTCGGGGATGTCGCAGTCTCCGCTGCCCGTCACATCGTCGTCGCCCGCCTTCTCGGCGGTGGGGTCGCACCAGGTGAAACGCGCCAGCTGGACTTCCTCCAGCAGGCCTTCCGCGATCATCAAGGCCTGCTTGCGGCGCAGCGGCTCGGCACTGCCCTTGGTGGTGAGGTTGAGCACCCCGATGATGCCGGCCAGCGCCACGCCGACGATCATGATGAACATGATCAGCTCGATCAGGGTGACACCGGCCTGGCGCCCGCCTTGCCCCTTGCCTGGCGTCTTACTGAACATAGCCGGTTTCCTGGTTCACGGACACCGTCTGGGTGTCGCCCCCGCTCGCGATGCTCAGGGTGAGTCCTTCGAACTTGCCGTTCGAGACCTCCGGCCGGCCCAGGGCGTCAAAGCTGAATTCGGTCAGGGCCGCCGATTGCGAGACCTGTATGCCTTCGGGGACGCCGAGGCAGAACCAGTGCTCGTCCTGGCAGTGGGTTTCGGACGCATCGCCGCCGACACCCACTCCGCCGGGTACGGCGACACGGTTGTCAGGAGCGCAGTTGCCCTTCGGCGCGTCGTAGCACAAGGCAATGCGGTTGTCGTCGAGCTGGACGAAGACGGGTGTATTGCGCGCGATGGCCGCTTTCTGGGCGTAGCGCAACAGCGCCCGGGTCTGGTCGGCAAAGCTGGCGGCGTCGAAGCCGCCACGATCGAAGAAGCGGCTTGCCGCGACGGTGGCCAGGATACCGACAAGGACCATCACGATGATCAGCTCGACCATCGTAAAGCCGCGCGGGGGAGCTTGATTTCGGACGCGGGATCGGTTCACGTTCCCGGCGCCAGGCGCGGCCTGCATGCGTCCCGGCCGGGTGAGAACGTAGCGACAAAGAGTGGTCATGTCGACTTCGGAAATGAACAGGCCCGCCACGGTTGCGGCGGGCCGGCAGCGCTGACGCCTAGCTTATTCGCACTTGCTGAGGAATTCGGCGATCGCCGGAGCCCTGCCAGCAGCCGTCGCGCTGGTGAAGGTGATGTGACAGGTGCTCACGAGGGTAGTATCGCCTGCAATGCCCAGCGGATAAACCTTCAGGACAGACGGGTTAGTACCGGTCACTTCCAGCTTGTAATCCTTGTCGCTCAATCCCGCGGCTTCAGCCAACAACAGGCTGCCGGTAGGATAGCCGTTGACGTGAGGGACAGCGGTACCCTCGATATCGATCGCGGTCGTGCTGGGTTTGAGCAGGTACTTGGCATGAACCATTGACGAAGCTGCGCCCAGCGCGCCTTTTGCGCCTTTCATGCTGGAGATACGCGCGTCGCCGCTTAAGCTCGCGAACTTCGGGAGGGCGGTAGCTGCCAGGATGCCCAGGATCACGATCACGACAATGAGCTCAATCAGGGTAAAACCACCCTGGGCGCTCTTGTTCGAATACTTGTTCATGTTGTTTCTCCGTAAAATGTTGCGGAACTGATCCGCGGTCTGAATGTACTGAGCCTCGGATCGTTTCATCGATCACTGATGCATCACGGTTCCCGTTCCGTTTACCGTTGCCGGCCGGTGCGAACGAGACAATTCTACCTTGAACTTAAGCAATATAGATGTCCCGAAGGAAAAAGTGTCTCTACTTAGCACATAGTTGACAATTTGACTAGACACGTCGACGCCCGCGGCGTGTCGCCGCCCGACCGTCAGCACGCCCAAGCTCGCTTCTCCCCAAGCCTAAGTGAGCCCGGCGCACCGCCCGGCTGACTTCCTCCTTCACCAAAGCGCCGCCTCCGCTATTTCCCCCCATGCAGGGCAGCCTTGCCCAGATCCCAGATCGGCATGAAGATGCCGAGCGCCAGCACCAGCACCATCACACCGAGGAAAGTGATCAGGATCGGTTCGATCTGGGCCGACAAGGTCTTGAGTTCATAGTCGACCTCGCGCTCGTACATCTGTGCGATCTCGTCCATCAGGTCGTCGAGCGAGCCGGATTCCTCGCCGACGGCGATCATCTGCAGCACGATCGGGGTAAACACATTGGCCGCGACCGAGGTGCGCAGGATGCTCTCGCCCCGCTCGACGCCGTCGCGCATGCCCTCGATGCGCGAACTGAGGTAGGCGTTGTCGGCGGTTTGCGACACCACCGTCAGGGCCTGCACGATCGGCACCCCGCTGCGGGTCGACAGCGAGAAGCTGCGCGCGAAACGCGCCATGGTCGCCTTGTGGATGATCTTGCCCGCAATCGGGATGCGCAGCTTGTGCTGGTCCCAGGCGAGGCGCCCCTTGGTCGTGGCGACCCAGGTGCGAAAGGCGAACACGCCGCCCGCGACCATGGCCAGCATCGCAGGCCAGTAGGCCACCGTGAAGTTCGAGCTGGCCAGCAGGATGCGCGTCATCAGGGGCAGTTCGGCGCCAAAGGACTTGAAGACCGAGGCGAACTGCGGAATCACGAACACGTTCACGATCACCATGGCGATCGCCATCGCGGCCACCACGAAGGTCGGGTAGCGCATCGCAGTCTTGACCCGCCCGCGCATGTCGCGGTCGAATTCGAGGTGGTCGAACAGGCGCAGGAACACCTCTTCCAGCCGGCCGGTCATCTCCCCGACCCGCACCATCGACAGGTAGAAGTTGTCGAACACCTTCGGATGGCGCGCCATCGCATTCGACAGCTCGCGCCCCGAGTCGAGCGCCTCGCGCAGTTCCTTGATCACCTTGGCGAAGGACTTGTTGATGGCCGATTCCTGCAGTCCGGCCAGCCCGCGCATGATCGGCACGCCCGACTTGAGCAGCGTGTAGATCTGGCGGCTGAACAGCTGCACGTCCATCGACGTGACCTTCTGCTCGGTCAGGCGCGCCAGCAGGCTGCTTCCGCCCCCGGCCTTCGCATCCGGGCCCTTGCGGCTGGGCTGGATCTCGATGGGGGTGGCGCCGCTGCCGAACAGCTGGTCGGCAATCGCCCCGCTGTCGGTTCCTTCCAGGATGCCCTGCAGCAGTTCCCCGGTGGCGTTGCGCGCCTTGTACGCGAAATACGGCATCAGTCGTCGACCTGGTTACTGATGCGCATGGCTTCGACGATGGTCGTGCGCCCCTGCACGGCCAGGCTCACGCCATGGCGGCGCAGCGTGTGGCCGCCCATCTCGGCGTGCGCCACTTTCAGGAAGTGGGCCGGGTCCGGGTGGTTGGCGGCGTCGATCACGGCGCGCGTCATTTCCAGCAGCTCGTACACCCCGGTGCGGCCGCGGTAACCGGTGCCATTGCAGTGCGAACAACCCTTCCCGTGGAAGAACGGGGTCGTCGCGGCGCGCTCACCGAGTTCCGCGCGCAGCCAGTTGATCTCGGCCGGCACCGGCTGGTAGGGCGTGGTGCAGCTTTCGCAGATCACGCGCACCAGGCGCTGGGCCAGTACGGCCTGCAGCGAGCCGCCCACCATGTAGCGCGGCACGCCCATGTCCATCAGGCGCAGTGGGGTCGAGGCGGCGTCGTTGGTGTGCAGCGTGGACAGCACCAGGTGGCCGGTCATGGCGGCGCGCAGGCCGATCTGGGCGGTTTCCTGGTCGCGCATCTCGCCGACCAGCACGATGTCCGGGTCCTGGCGCAGGGCGGAGCGCAGCACGCGCGCGAAGGACAGGTCGATCTTGTCGTTCACCTGCACCTGGTTAACGCCCTTGAGGCGGTATTCGACCGGGTCTTCGACCGTGATCAGCTTCTTCTCCACCGAGTTCAGCTCGGATAGCGCGCTGTACAGTGTCGTGGTCTTGCCGCTGCCGGTGGGGCCTGTCACCAGCACCAGGCCGTTCGGGCGCTGCACCAGCGCGCGGAAGCGCTCCACGATGTGGGACGGCATGCCGATCGCGTCCAGGCGCAGCGTGGTGCCGCCCTGGTTCAGCAGACGCATGACCACCGACTCGCCGTACTGGGTCGGCATGGTCGAGATACGCACGTCGATGCGCTGGTTGCGCACCTTGACCGCGAAGCGGCCGTCCTGCGGCAGGCGCTTTTCCGAGATGTCGAGGTCGGCCATGAGCTTGAGGCGCAGGGCCAGCGGCGTGGCCACCTTCAGGTCGGCCTCGGTCTGCAGGTGCAGCACGCCATCGATGCGGAAGCGGATCTGCAGGCGGCCTTCCTGCGGCTCGATGTGGATGTCCGAGGCGCGCACCTGGGCCGCGTCGTCGAACACCGACTGCAGCAGCTTGACGATCGGCGCTTCTTCCAGGCCGGGATTGGCGGCCAGCGCGCCGAAGTCGATCGAGGTGTCGCCCAGGTCCTGCTCGACCTCGCGCGCGAAGTCGGTGATCTGGTCGGTACGGCGGTAGATGCGGTCGATCGCGCCCAGCACCTCGGTCTCGTTGACGACAGCAAGTTCGACCGTCTTCTTGAGCAGGCGCGCGATCTCGTCGTAGGCGAACAGGTCGGTGGGGTCGGACACGCCCACCAGCAGGGTCTCGCGGCGGTCTTCCAGCACCAGCGCACGGAAGCGCCGCGCCGCCGTCTCCGGCAGCAGGCGCACCAGCTCGGCGTTGATGTTGTAGAACTTGAGGTTGATGTAGGGGATGTTCAGCTGGCGCGCGAGTGCGCCCGAGATCTGCTCTTCGGTAACAAAGCCGCTTTCGACGAAGACCCGACCCAGCTTGCGCCCGGTGCGCTTCTGGTCGGCCAGCGCCTGGTTGAGCTGGTCTTCCGACAGCAGCTTCTGCTGGATCAGCACCTCGCCAAGACGAATTTTTTCCGGCCTTGCCATGACTTCCCTTGTGGTTATATGTTGCAACGAATATTTTATGCCAGAACCACCGGGAATTGACGATTGGAATTAAATGCCGGTAGGCAAAGTGACCTCATGTGTGGCCATTCGGCCTCGCGAGGCCGGCGTCACGGTGTAAGATGGACAAGCAATTGCCGGTTTTGACAAGGAGCTCCATGAACGACACCAGCGCCCGGCGCCGCCGCGTCTACCTGATGCGCCACGGCAGCGTCACCTACTTCGACAAGGCCGGACGTCCCTTCCTCCCCGAAAGCGTGGCCCTGAATCCGGACGGCCAGGCGCAGGCCGACGCCGCCGGCCGCGCGTTTCGCGTGGCCGGCGTACGCTTCGACCGGGTCATCACCTCGGGCCTGCCGCGCACCGTGGAGACGGCGCGCCGGGTGCTGGCGGCATGCGGCTCGGATGGCGCAGTCACGCCTGCGCCCGAGATATGGCCCGAACTGCACGAGATCCGCGGCGGCCGCCTGTCCGCCATCCCGACTGCCGAACTGCGGCGCGCCTTCACCGGAGCCTTCCAAGGCCTGGTGGACGAAGAGCAGCGCTTCCTGGGTGGCGAATCGGTGGGCGAGATGATGGACCGGGTCCACCCGGCCATTGAACGCCTGCGCGCCATGCGCGACTGGGACACCGTGCTGCTGGTGCTGCACGGCGGCGTGAATTGCGCGATCCTGTCGCTTGCCCTTACCGGACAGCGCCTGTTCCTGGGCGGACTGGCACAGGCGGCGGGCTGCATCAACGCCCTCGACGTGGGCGACGATCCGGCCGACTGGGTGGTCCGCTTCGTCAACCATGTCCCGTCCGGCCCGCTGCAGCCGGATGCCCGCAGCACCACGATGGAACAGCTGTTCGAGCAGTACCGCAAAGGACGCTAGCCGGTTTCGCCGGCACGAAAATAGCACGGACGTGCAATTTTGGCCGGGATCGGGCTAGAATGAAGGACAAGGCACAACAACGGAGACGCGATGTACGAAGAGATGATGGGCACCCGGGAGGTGTCCGAACGCCAGCGGTTCGACGTCGACGCCCTTGGCGCCTGGCTCGCCGCCCATGTCGACGGCTACCCGGGCGGGCCGCTGCAGGTGGAGCAGTTCAAGGGCGGCCAGTCCAACCCTACTTTCCGCATCACGGCCGCTGGCGGCCAGCGCTACGTGCTGCGCACCAAGCCCGGGCCGGCGGCCAAGCTGCTGCCTTCAGCCCATGCGATCGACCGCGAGTTCCGCGTCATGGGGGCGCTGCACGGCGCCGGCTTCCCGGCGCCGCGCCAGTACGCGTTGTGCCTGGACGAGTCGATCATCGGGCGCGCCTTCTACGTAATGGAGTGCGTCGAGGGCCGCGTGTTGTGGGACCAGTCGCTGCCCGGCATGACGCCCTCCGAACGCGACGCCATCTACGACGAGCAGAACCGCGTGATCGCGCTGCTGCATACGATCGACTACACGGCCCTCGGACTGGGCGACTACGGCAAGCCTGGCAATTACTTCGCGCGCCAGATCGAGCGCTGGACCAGGCAGTACCAGGCCTCCGCTACCTCCCCGATCGAGGCCATGGACCGCCTGATCGAGTGGCTGCCGCAGCATATCCCGCCGGGTGACGACACCGGCATCGTGCATGGCGACTACCGCCTGGACAACATGATCTTTCATCCGACGGAACCACGCATCCTCGCGGTACTCGACTGGGAACTGTCCACGCTCGGCCACCCGCTCGCGGACTTCTCCTACCACTGCATGAGCTGGCACATCCCACCCGGGCGCTTCCGCGGCATCGCCGGCCTCGACCTGCCGGCGCTCGGCATCCCCTCGCTGGACGACTACGTGGCGCGCTACTGCGAGCGCACCGGCAAGACGCTGCGCCCGGAAGACTTCGACTTTTATCTCGCCTACAACATGTTCCGGCTGGCCGGGATCATGCAGGGGATCATGAAGCGCTACGTGGACGGTACCGCTTCCAGCGCCCAGGCCCTGGAAAACGGCAAGGCGGCGCGGCCGATGGCCGAGATGGCCTGGCAATTCGCTTCGCGCACGCGCTGAACGCCGATCGACCATATTACAAGGACACGCAATGGATTTCGCCTACTCGGAGCGCTGCAAGGACCTGCAGGCGCGCCTGCTCGCCTTCATGGACCAGCACATCTATCCCAACGAACGCGCTTTTGGCGAGGAGATCGCCGCCAACGCGCGCGACAAGGGCACCCGCTGGCTGCCGCTCGCACTGATCGAAGCGCTCAAGCCGCTGGCGCGCGACGCCGGCCTGTGGAACCTGTTCCTGCCCAAATCAAGCCGGGCGCCCGAGGGCCTGTCCAACCTCGACTATGCCCCCCTGTGCGAGATCATGGGCCGCGTCCCCTGGGCGCCGGAGGTGTTCAACTGTTCGGCGCCGGACACCGGCAACATGGAAACCCTCGAGCGCTATGCGTCGGAGGACATCAAGCGCCAGTGGCTGGAACCACTGCTGCGCGGCGAGATCCGGTCGGCGTTCGCCATGACCGAACCCGATGTCGCTTCGTCGGACGCCACCAACATTGCCACCCGCATCGAGCGAATTGGGGACGACTACCTGATCAACGGCCACAAGTGGTGGATTTCCGGCGCGGGCGACCCGCGCTGCAAGCTGTTCATCGTGATGGGCAAGACCGATCCAAGCGCGGCGCGCCACCAGCAGCAGTCGATGATCGTGGTTCCCGCCGATACGCCGGGCATCACGATCGTGCGTCCGCTGCCGGTGTTCGGCTACGACGATGCGCCGCATGGTCACTGCGAGATCCTGTTCGAGAACGTGCGGGTGCCGCTTGCGAACATGCTGCTGGGCGAGGGGCGCGGCTTCGAGATCGCCCAGGGCCGCCTTGGCCCGGGCCGGATCCACCACTGCATGCGCGCCATCGGCGTGGCGGAGCGCGCGCTCGAGCTGATGTGCCGGCGCCTCGACAGCCGCGTGGCATTCGGGCGCAGGATTTCGGAACAGGGCGTGTGGCGCGAACGCATCGCGGAAAGCCGCATCCGCATCGACACCGCGCGCCTCCTGACCCTCAAGACCGCCTACATGATGGACACGGTGGGCAACAAGGGGGCCCAGGCCGAGATCGCGATGATCAAGGTGCTGGCGCCGAACGTGGCCCAGGACGTGCTGGACTGGGCGATCCAGGCGCACGGCGCGGCCGGGGTGTCGGAGGAGTTCCCGCTGGCTTACCAGTGGGCGGCGAACCGGAGCTTGCGGCTGGCCGACGGGCCGGACGAGGTGCACCGGAACGCGATTGCCAAGCTGGAACTCGGGAAGTACGCTTCGTAGGGGGGGCCGGGGCGCGTAGCCGGCTCCACCCGGGGCGCTGCTTGACACGCGGCTTGTGTGCCGCCCGCGCGTTCAACTCCCCTTCGAGCAGGCGGAAAGGCTATTCAAATTGCCCTTGAACGCGCGGTCGGCAGCGCCGGCCACCCTACGTTCAAGCGTACGCCCGCACCAGGAACTCTGCCACGCACACCGGCTTGGCGCCCTCCCCCTGCGGCTCGATCGTCACCCCCCAGGTCAATTGCATCCCACCCTCGATCGCCTCGAGCGCCGCCAGCTTCCAGCGCCCGCGCACCCGGCTCCCGGCGCGGAGCGGCGCCGGGAAGCGCACCCGGTTCAGGCCATAGTTCAGCCCCATGCGCATGCCGTCGATGACGAGCGCACTTTCCAGCATGGCCGGCAGCAGCGACAGGGTCAGGAAGCCATGCGCCACCGGCGCACCAAAAGGCGACTCGCGTGCGCAGCGGACCGGGTCGACGTGGATCCACTGGCGGTCCTCGGTGGCCTCGGCGAAGGCGTCGATGCGCCCCTGGCCGACGGCGAACCAGTCCGACACGGCGACTTCACTCCCGACCAGCTCGGCCAGGCCGGCAAACGCGATCGACCTAGGCATCCGGCGCTCCCGCGGGCCGGCGTCCGAACATGCCCATGCCCTCGATGGTGCAGACTTCCTCGCCGTGCTGGTTGCTCGCGGTCCACTTCGACCAGACCACGCCGCGGTCCGGCTTCGAAGCGGAGGCCTTGACCGCGGTGGTGAGGTAGCGCACCCGCAGGGTGTCGCCGGCGCGCACGGGGCGCAGCCAGCGCACGCCCTCCAGGCCGGGTGAACCCATGCTCGCGGCCGAACCCATCATGCCGTCCACCACCATCCGCATCATCATGCTGCAGGTGTGCCAGCCGCTGGCGATCACGCCGCCATAGATCGACCCGGCCGCCGCATCGCGGTCGACGTGGAAGGGCTGGGGGTCGTACTGGCGGGCGAAGGCGATGATCTCTTCCTCGCTCACGCGACGCTCGCCCAGGTCGATCTCCTGGCCCGGATGGAAATCTTCGAAATACCATTGCGGTTTCATCTTCCCTCCCGTGCGCGCGCCGTCAGGCAGCCTGCTGGAAGCCCGGCTGCGCGATGAAGCGCGTCAGGTGGTGGTCGCGGTCGCCCAGGGTCAGCTCGATCGTCGACAGGCGCTTGAAGTAGTGCGCGGCCGCCAGTTCGTCGGTGACGCCCATGCCCCCGTGCAGCTGCACCGCCTGTTGCCCGATGAAGCGCGCCGCCTGGCCGACCCGGTACTTGGCGGCCGATACCACGCGGCGGCGCTGCGCAGCATCCGCGCCGTCCAGGGTCACCGCGGCCAGCAGCGCCATCGAGCGCGCCTGCTCCAGGTGGATAACCACGTCCGCCATGCGGTGCTGCAGCGCCTGGAACTTGCCGATCGGGACGCCGAACTGCTGGCGCGTCTTCAGGTAGTCGAGGGTGGTATCGAACAGGGCTTCCATCGCACCGAGCGCTTCCGCGCACAACAGGCCGGCGCCATAGTCGCCCGCTGACTCGAGGATCTCCCAGGCGTCGCCGGGCTGCCCGATCACCGCATCGGCCGGCAACAGGACACCGTCCAGGCGCAGGTCGGCCGCGCGCAGGCCGTCCAGGGTCCGGTATCCCGTCAACTGCACGCCGGGCGCATCGAGCGGCACCGCGAACAGGCAGATGCCCGCCTGGTCGCGCTGGCCGCCGCCGCTGCGCGCCGACACCACCAGCACGCCTGCGTGCTGGCCGTGCACCACGGCCGTCTTCTCGCCCGTCAGGCGCCAGCCCCCGCCAACCTGCTGCGCACGGGTGGCGATGTCAGCCAGTTCATGGCGCGACTGGCGTTCGCCCAGTGCGCAGGCCAGCTTCAGCTCGCCGGCCGCCACCCGCTCCAGCAGCGCGCCGTGCGCGCCGCCGAGCTTGAGGAACTGCGTACCGAGGACGGTGGCGAAGTACGGCTCCACCACCAGGCCTCGGCCCAGTTCGCGCATCACCACGAACAGGTCGACCGCGCCGCCGTCGAAGCCGCCCTGCTCCTCCGGCACCGGCAGCGCGGTCATGCCCAGCTCGGCCAGCGTCGCCCACGCCGCATCAAGCGTGCCTTGCCCGGAGCGGATGATGGCGCCGCGCTGCTCGAAGCTATAGTCGCGTGCGATCCAGCGCTTGAGCGCGTCGGCGAACTGGCGCTGCTCTTCCTTCAGATCGAAATTCATCGGGTTTCTCCTTACAGGCCCAGGATCATCTGGGAGATGATGTTGCGCTGGATTTCGTTCGAACCGCCGTAGATCGAGGTCTTGCGGTAGTTGAAGTAATAGGACGCGAGCGGCGCGGCATCGTCGTCGCCGGCGATGCTGTGCTCGTTCTCGCCATCCAGGTAGGCCGGATCGAAGGGCAGCGCCAGCGGGCCGGCCGCTTCCAGCATCAGCTCCGTCAGCGCCTGCTGGATGTCGGTGCCGCGCACCTTCAGCACCGAGGCCTCGGGGCCAGGCGCCTTGCTGGCCTTGGCCAGCACGCGCAGCACGGTCATCTCGAGCGCCATCAGCTCGATCTCCAGGTCGGCCACCTTGGCGGCGAACAGCGGGTCTTCCAGCAGCGGGCGGCCGTTCTTCTGCTCGCGGCGCGCCAGCCGCTTCAGGAATGCCAGCTCGCGCTTGCTGCGCCCGACCGCCGCGATGCCGGTGCGTTCGTGGCCCAGCAGGTACTTGGCGTAGGTCCAGCCGCGGTTCTCCTCGCCCACCAGGTTGGCGGCCGGGACGCGGACATTGTCGAAGAAGACTTCGTTCACTTCATGGTCTTCATCGAGCATGATGATCGGACGCACCGTGACGCCCGGCGCGTGCATGTCGATCAGCAGGAAGGAAATGCCCTCCTGCTTGCGCACGAACGGGTCGGTGCGCACCAGGCAGAAGATCATGTCGGCGTGCTGGGCCAGCGTGGTCCAGGTCTTCTGGCCGTTGACGATGTAGTGCTCGCCCTGCGCATCCACGCCGCGCACGGCCGTGGTCTTGAGCGAGGCGAGGTCGGAGCCGGCGCCAGGCTCGGAATAGCCCTGGCACCACCAGTCTTCGCAGGACAGGATGCGCGGCAGGAAATAGTCCTTCTGCTGCTGGCTGCCGAAGGCCATGATGACGGGAGCGACCATGTCGATACCGAAGGGCATGACGCGCGGGGTGCCCGCTCGCGCGCACTCATCTTCGAAGATGTGGCGCTGCACCGGTGTCCAGCCGGGGCCGCCGAATTCCAACGGCCAGCCAGGCGCCACCCATCCCTGCCGGGCCAGAATCTTGTGCCAGCGGACGTAGTCGTCCTTGCTCAAGCGCAGGTGCTTGAGCACTTTGGCCTGGATGTCTTTCGGCAGATGGGAATCGAGGAAGGCGCGGACCTGGTCGCGAAAGGCCAGGTCCTCGTCCGAGTAGTGCAGGTCCATGTCGTCTCCTTGTTGGCGCCGCCTTAAAAAGCACGGTCGTTCACAAGGATTGTACCCGACAGGGTTGGCGACGCGTTAATAATTTGCGTCGACGCAGGGTGGCTGCCCACCCTCCGCAGGAGGAATCAGCGGGTGCGGCGACGCAGGGCGCCGGCGCCTGCCAGGCCGAGCAGCATCAGTGCGATGCTCGACGGTTCCGGAACGTCACCGGCTTCCGCTTCCTGGTTCAGGTCCAGGTCCAGGCGGATGTCGCCCTGTACCGGAGGCAGGACCACGCCTACCGGGGTGTCGATCACCAGGCTGCCGCCGGCGCCGACGCCACCGCCAATCGCGCCGCCCGCGCCGCCACCGATGCCGCCGCCGACGCTGCCGCCGACCGAACCACCGATGCCGCCGCCGACCGAGCCGCCGCTGCTGCCGCCGCTCGAGCCGCCGCCGCTGCCGCCACCGGTCGAGCCGCCGCCCGACGAACCGCCGCCGTACGAGCCGCCACCCGAGCCGCCCGACGAGCCGCCGCCGAACGAACCGCCACCCGAGCCACCCGAGCCGCCCGACGAGCCGCCCCCGGACGATCCGCCACCGACCTTGCCGCCACCGACCGTGCCGCCAGCCGAGCCGCTGCCGCCGATCGCGCCGCTGCCGCCCTTGCCGCCGCCCGAACCGAGGAAGCCGCCGCCGATGGCAACATTCGACGCGTTGCCGCCACCGGACAGGCCAGGCGCCTTGCTCACGCCGTCGGAGATGATGGCGCCGTCAGCGGAACCGACCACCGACTTGCCCGGCCCCAGGGTTGCCGCCAGGATGCCGTGGCCCGACGCCAGCAGGTAGCTCGCTTCGATTCCGCGCTGGAAGAACAATTTGGTCTGGCCATCGACCTGCCCCACCGTCCCCGCAACTTTGCCGTACAACACATCGGCCAGTTTCGCGTCGGAGCCAGTGCCGGTGGTATATGCCACGCCACCGATCAGGTTCAGGTTGCCCTGCAGGACGCCAGAACCGAGCACGTCGGTTCCATTGCCGGTAGTCCAGCCGGACACGATGCTCGACGACGGAGCGCCTTGGGCAGGGATCGTGTCGGCTTGTGCAGCACCTGCGCTGGCGAGCAGCGCAGCGATAACGAGGCGGCGAATTGCCATGATGATAACTCCTTAGGTGATATTAAATTGTTGTTCTTACAACCGTGAGTTATCCTATCACAAGTAGAAAAAAGACAATTTTTCAGCCGAACTCAACAGTGTGCGTGGCGTTGTGAACGCAATCCGTCGGCAGGGCATATGACTGCATGGAAAATTGAATTGAACAAAAGAAAATAAATATTAGCCATGGAATGGCAATTATGATAATTTTCATGGCGCTGTCAGCGTTATCTATTGATGACCCGCATCGCTACGCGCAGCAATTGCTCCACGGTACTCACCCGGTTGCCGTCTAGCGCGCGGCGCCAGCCCAGGTAGTTGGGCAGGTAGCACGACGCGACGCCGTGAAACCGGCTCAGCCATTGCCGGAAACGCTGGTGGTAGCTGTTCACGTTCTGCACGTGGATGGCGCCGACAGCGCCCCGGCGCACCCTGCAGGGCCGCGAGCGTCTTGAGGCGCTGGGTGACATTCAGCGCAGGGAGTTTGGCAAACCACTTCGTGAACTGAGGCGATCGCATGTTCGTTTCCAGTCTGTCGTGACCGGTGTTCGACAGCGATTTAGCTCAGCAGTTCCTCTCTCATCCATACATAAAGTTGACAGCGCCAAAGAAAATGGCCGGATCCTGCTTTCGCAAGATCCGGCCATGTTGCCGGTCGGCGCGCCGTTGCCGGCGCTGGACGGTCAGTTGCCGTTGGTGCGTGGCGTCGCCATGTAAGGCATGGCGCGTGACGCCATGCGCGTGTCGGTACGCAGCATGCCCACTTCGTCGGCCAGGATATTGGCGGCTTCCTGCAGCAGGATGTCCTTGGCGTCCTTGGCCGCCTTCTCGGCCGCCAGTTCCGCCTGCAGGTCGCGTTCGTCGAACTGCAGGCCGTCATCCTGGCGCGGCGAACCGCGCACTGCCGTCACAGCCTTGGCCGGCTTGGTCGGCTCCGGCACCTTGCCGCGCGCTTCCTTGCCTGCCGGGCTCGCGGCCGGCTCGTCGCTGCTGGTGCCGCCGGCGCCGGCCAGGCGGGCTTCGCGCAGCTTGGCGCGGGCATCCTGGGCGTCGCGTTCCTTGCGACGCACCGCTTCGTTCAGCGAGATCGCATTTTCCTTGCGCAGCTTGAAGACCTCGGCGATGTCTTCCTGCAGGAACTGGAATTCCTTGTCCTTGGCGATGCGGGCCTCGTGGCGCTTTTGCAGCGGACCGATCAGCTCCTTGAGGTCGCCCGCGGCGGCGTAGCTGGCCGGCTTGATGGCCACCCAGGGCAGCGCATTGTCGTAGGATGCCTCGCCGAAATTCTCGAGGTCCGACAGCACCGGCAGCTTGATATCCGGGGTCACGCCGCGCAGCTGGGTGGTGCCGCCGTTGATGCGGAAGAACTGGGCGATGGTCATCTTCAGCTCGCCGTAGCGCACCTTCTCGGCCGGCGAGAAGCGGTCCAGGTCGATCAAGGTCTGGACGGTGCCCTTGCCGAAGCTCGGTTCGCCGATCACGAGCCCGCGGCCGTAATCCTGGACGGCCGCGGCGAAGATCTCGGAGGCCGAAGCGGAACCGCGGTTGATCAGGACGCCCATCGGGCCGTCCCAGGCGAGGCCCGGCTGCAGGTCGGACTCGACCTCGATGCGGCCTTGCGCGTCGCGCTGCTGCACCACCGGCCCCTTGTCGATGAACAGGCCGGTGAGCTCGATCGCTTCGGTCAGCGAGCCGCCGCCGTTGTTGCGCAGGTCGATCAGGACGTTGTCCACCTTCTCTTTCTTGAGCTCGCCCAGGATGCGGGCCACGTCGCGGGTGGCGCTGCGGTACTCCTTGTCGCCGCGGCGGCGCGCCTCGAAGTCGAGGTAGAAGGTCGGCAGCGAGATCACGCCCACACGGCGCTTGACGGCACCATCCTTGACTTCGATGATCGATTTCTTGGCGGCCTGCTCTTCCATGCTGATCTTCTTGCGCACGATGGTCACGGTGACGTGCTTGCCGTCCAGACCGGCGTCGCCCGGCAGCACGTCGAGGCGCACGGTGGTGCCCTTCTCGCCGCGCACCAGCTGCACGACGTCGTCGATGCGCCAGCCCAGCACGTCCGTGAACGGCTTGTCACCCTGCGCCACGCCGACGATCCGGTCGCCCACCTTCAGCTTGCCGGACAGCGCCGCCGGGCCGCCCGGCACGATCTCGCGGATCACCGTGTAGTCTTCGCGCGACTGCAGCACGGCGCCGATGCCTTCCAGCGACAGGCGCATGGCAATGTCGAAGTTGTCGGCCGAGCGCGGGCCCAGGTAGTTGGTGTGCGGCTCGATCGAGGTGGCGTACGCGTTCATGAACATCTGGAACACGTCTTCATTGTTCAGCTTGCGGATGCGCGCGATGTAGTTCTCGTAGCGCTTGTCGAGCGTGTCGCGAATGGCCTTTTCTTCCTTGCCGGCCAGCTTCAGGCGCAGCCAGTCGTTCTTGACGCGCTTGCGCCACAGCTCGCGGATCTCGTCGTCGTTCCTGGCCCAGGGCGACTTCTCGCGGTCGAGCTCGAGCGATTCGTCGAGCGCGAAGTCGGGGCGGGTCTTGAGCAGCTGGCGCGCGTAGTTCATGCGCTCGGTGAAGCGCTGCTGGTACAGGTTGTAGATGGCGAAAGGAACCGTCAGGTTCTCGTTGTTGATCGCATCGTCCATTTTCGTGCGCATCGAGGCGAAGCCGTCGACATCGGCCTGGACGAAATACAGCTTTTCGCTGTCCAGCGTATCGAAGTAGTTGTCGAAGATCTTCTGCGACATCGCGTCGTCGAGCGGCACCGCCTTGTAGTGATAGCGGCCGAGCACGCGCGAGGCCCACAGCGCCGCCTGGGTCTGCTCGGCAAGCGGCTTGAGCTGCAGGTTGGCGGCCGCCGAATGACCGGCGGCCATGGCGCCCGTCTTGGCGGGCGCGACGGCAGCGACCTTTTCCGGCTGCGCAGTCACCACGTGGGCGGACATCGCAAAGGCCATTGCGGCCATGAACAGGTGGTGCTTCTTCATTCGTCGTCTCTCCGAATCGGAAAAAAACTGGTGCCTGGGCCCAACCGGGAATGCCTGGAAACAAGCAAGCCGGTCAATACTCCCTTTGTGGGCCATTCTACAGGAAGCGGAACCGGGAAAGAGCCGGCATCACCTCATTTGCGCCCGACAATTAAGGCTCCCGTAAGCCATCCGTTCACCATTTGACAAGCTGGAGTAATTCGGCGCGGTATATCGTTACCAAACCGGCAAGGGACAGCAAGGGAATCCAGGGCCAGGAACGCGCGGCCAGGCGCCAGTCGACCGGCGACGGCCAGAACGACAGGAATTGCGGCGCCAGCAACAGGGTCAGCGCCAGGTCGACCGCTTCGAACACCAGGCCGTGCCGCGTTCGCCACCAGGCCACGGCGAAGGGCAGCACCAGGATCAGGAGCGGGGCCAGCGCCGCCGGGGCCGCGTTATACCAGCGCAGGTTAGCAAAGGTAACGGAACCGAGCTCCCAGTTGTGGCCCTTCCCTGCCTTCTTGATGCGCTTTGGAATCACGCTCAGGCCGATGGGCTCGGCATTGGTGAGCAGCCCCACCGAGAAGTGGGCCAGCTCGTGGCACAGGGTGCCGGCTGCGGTGAACAGGAAGAAGAAGGGATGCGCGCCCGAGCCGATCCACAGCAGCAGCGCCAGCGCGCCCGACGGCAGCAGGTACAGGAGGATCTCGCTCATGTGCGCTTAACGGCCGGACCGGCATCCATGCCCGGCATCCCGGTTGCCGCTCAGTGGGAGTAGAAACAGCGGCCGCAGGCCTGGCGGTAGCTCTCGTTGCCGCCGATGCTCACCTGCTCGCCCTTGCGGATGCGGCGCCCTTCGGCGTCGACCCGGATGTTCATGGTCGCCTTCTTGCCGCAGGTGCAGATGTTCTTGATTTCCTCGATGTCGTCGGCCAGCGCCAGCAGGTAGGCCGATCCGGGGAAGGGTTCGCCCCTGAAATCGCTGCGCAGCCCGTAGCAGATGACGGGAACCCCGCGCACCTGGGCCACCTGGTGCAGCTGCTGCACCTGCAAGGTCGTGAGGAACTGGGCTTCATCCACCAGGATGCACGCCACCGGGGGGGCGTTGGCCAGGAAATCGGTCTTGCTGTCGAACAGGTCGACCTGGCGCTGCGGCCCCAGGCGCGAAGTGATCACGCCGATGCCATAGCGATTGTCGATCGCCGCCGTATACAGCTGTACCCGCTGGCCCTGCTCCTCATAGTTGTGCGCCACCTGCAACAGGGAGGTCGATTTGCCGGCGTTCATCGCCGAATACCTGAAATAGAGTTTTGCCACGGCCTGTCCCGAACTGCGAATATACGAATGTGCGAACGTGCGGATGTCGATATGGTGAATTGCAGGATTATAACAAGTGCTCCCGGGACAACACCAGTGTCCGGAGGCCTCAGGCGCCGTGCGGATGGGCCGGATTGCCGGCTACGCGGGCCCCGGGCGGCACGTCGTGCGTGACCACGCTGCCGGCGCCGACCACGGCATCGTCGCCGATGCGTATTCCCGGCAGGATGATGGCGCCCCCGCCGATCCAGACATTGCTGCCAATTGCGACCGGCCGACCGGATTCCAGTCCGCTGCGGCGCTCGGCCGGGTCGAGCGGATGCTCGGCGGTATAGATCTGCACCGCGGGGCCGATGCGGGTGTCGTCGCCGATCGAGACCCCTGCAACATCGAGGATGGTGCAGTTGAAGTTGATGAACACGCGGCTGCCGAGCCGGATATTCCAGCCGTAGTCGCAGTGGAAGGGAGGACGCACGATGCTGCCCTCGCCCAGCGCCGCCAGGCGCTCGGCCAGCAGGGTGCGCCATACCGCCACCGGCTGCCCGAGCGCGGCGTTGTAGCGCGCGAGCCAGGCGCAAGTGGCGGCCTGCTCGGCCACCAGCTCGGGATCGCCCGCGTGGTAGGGCTCGCCTGCGAGCATCTTGTGCCGTTCGCTCATGCGCATATCGGGTTCTCCGGAGGGTGGTCGGCGCTGCCGACCGCGCGTTCACATCATGGTCATGCTACCTGACCGGCAATTCTTGCGTTGGCTGGACGCGCGGTCGGCGAAGCGTAGTCCAGTCCACCGGACTGGACTACTCCTACAAACCCGGGTGGTACTTGCGCTCCAGGTGCTTCTCGATGTCTTCCTTGTAGAACAGCACGTCCTTGAATTCGCCGCGGCTGTACATCCCGGCCTGGTCCGCGAAATGTTTCGAGGCCGGATTATTGCTGTTGCCCCCTGCAAGGATACTCTTGGCCCGCACGCGTGGGCCGAACTCCACCACGGCGACGAAGCTGTTGCCGCGGTCGCCGTAGATGCGCTTGGTTTTCTGCCTGGCCACCATGCCGAACGAGGCCAGCGAACCCCAGTTGGCCGAGGCGAAGCCCACCGGCCAGCTGGGCTTGCTGTCGTCGTATTGCTGGTCGATGTCGCCGCTGATGCGCTGGAAGCGGTTGATCTCGCCCCACGGCGTCTGCCAGCTGCCGAAGTCCGCGGTGAGCTTGTCGGACGCGCGCTGCAGCGAGGCCAGGCGTTCGTCCGGGCTCAGGCTGGCGGTGATGAAATCGACGGTCGGCGTGCCCTGGGCGCGGGCGCGCGGCGCGTGTTGGGCCACCATGTCCTGCCCCCAGTAGATCGCCAGCGAGGTCGGCTTCGAATCCACGCCGTAGCGCAGGTCCCAGCCGCGCAGGCTCGCCACCTGCGCCGCCAGGGCCGCCTTGCGTGGATCCCCCGCCGGGAGCGCATCGTAATCCTTCAACAATTGCGGCACCAGCGGCTCGAAGGCGGTCAGGTGGCTGTCGTAGGCGGCCGCGATCAGGCTGTCGAGGGTGAAGCCCTTGGCATCCTTCAGCACGCGCTCGGCGTGGCGCCCGCGCGCGTTTTCCGGCAGCGACCACATGTAGTCAGGGTAGTCCTGGCGCTTCGGGCTGCTTGCGCCCGAGGCGCTGAAGGGCCAGTTGTTGGTGTTCGAGATATAGCCGCTGGCCGGGTTGAACAGCGTGATCGTTTCCTTGATCGCATGCAGGCCCTGCCATTCGGTGGCGGGGTCGCTGCCGTCCACCGGCTTGCTCCAGTCGAAGCGCCGGTCGCGTTTCGGGATGAAGTTGCCGTGGAAGTAGGCGATGTTCCCCTTCGCATCAGCGTACACCGTGTTATTCGAGGAATTGGTGCGCAGTTCCATTGCCTTGTAGAAGGAGGCGTAGTCGCGCGCCTTGGTGCGGGTATAGGACTGGGTCAGGGCCTTGAGCGGCTCGTCCATCATCCTGACCGATACCCATTTGCCGTTCGCCTCGCGCACCACCGGGCCGTGATGGGTAAACCAGGCTGTGACCGTGCGGCTGGCCATCGCGCCCGACGGCGTCCTGTACGGCAGCGTGACCGGCGCCGCGCGCAGCGCACGCTCTTCCTTGCCGTATTTGTAGAAGAACTTGCCGTTCCTTTCGACCACGGTCTCGAGGTACTCGTCGATGACGTCGCCGCCGCCCGAGGTGTGCATCCAGCCGGTCTTGTCGTTGAAGCCCTGGTAGATGAAGAACTGGCCCCATGTCACGGCGCCGTAGGCGTTCAGGCCCTCTTCGCTGACCATGTGCACTTCCGGACGGAAGTAGAACGAGGTATGCGGGTTAATCAAGAGCAGTGCATTGCCGGTGCTGGACAGCTTGGGGGCGATGGCGAAGCCGTTCGAGCCGCGCGGTTCGCTGTCCAGACGCTTGTCCAGCGCCGCCACCTTGGTTCCCGCATTGACCGCGGTCGCCTGTGGAGGCGTGCTGTAGAAGCGCTCCAGCTCCTTCAGGTCGATCGATTCGATGTCGCCGCCGATGCTGCCCTCGCTGAAGCTCAGCGCCATCCAGGGCTCGAAACGGGTGATCAGCTTCGGCTTGACTTCCGGGTGCGTATGCAGGTAGTAGTTCAGGCCATCGGCAAAGGCGTTCATCAGGCTCTTCAGCCAGGCCGGGCTGGCCGCATACTTGGCCTGCATGTCGGCGGGCGTGATGTACATCTTCATGCGCAGGTCGCGCCAGATTTCCTTCTCGCCCTCGACCTCGGCCAGGCGGCCCATGGCATTGATGTAGTTGAGCTCGACGCGGTTGAAGTCGTCCTCGGCCTGGGCGTACAGCAGGCCGAATACGGCATCGGCATCGGTCTTGCCGAACACGTGCGGGATGCCCCACTTGTCGCGCATGATGGTCACCCGCGCCGCCGTCTTCTTCCAGCGCGCCAGCTCGCCCGCACTCGGCGCCTGGCTGGCGGCCGCTGTTGCAAGCGATGCCGCGGCCGGCGCGGCCGTGGCTGGGAGGGCGGCGCCCAGGGCGCCGGCCAGGACGGCCGGCAACAGGATGCGGGTGGTCATGCGTGTCTCCTTTTATCGTTCTATTGTGCAGCGCCGGCGTGCACCAGGCGTTGCTTGAGCACTTCGTTTTCGGTGAGCAGGGTCGCGACGCGGTCCTTCAGCGAGGCGATCTCGGCGCGCGCGGCGGCCAGCTCGTCGGCCGGATCGCCTGGGGCCGTTTCCTTCTTCGGCCGGGTCGCCATCTTCTGCTCGCGCACCTGGCGCGCGGCTTGCTGCAACTCCTTGCGCCCGCCGGCCACGGCGGCTTTCTGCTGTTCTTCCGGCAGCTGGGCCACGTTGGCGGCCGCGTTGATCGAGATGGCGCCGGTGCGCACGGCCTCGCGCAGTTCAGGCGTCGCCGCCTTCTGGATGCGTTCGATCTGGCTGATGGTATTGGCCGACACGCGCGCAGCCTTGGCCACCTCTTCCCGCGTATTCCACGGGGGCGGCGGGCGCGAGTCCATGTCGTCCGCTTCCGGCCTGGGCGGCTCCTCGGCCAGCTTCTCGGCCATGCGGGCCGTGACGATTTCCTTCTTCTTGAGCGCCAGCACGCCGCGCTGGAAGTCCGACACGCTGCGGCGCGCCAGGTGGTTGTCGATCATCCAGAGCATCACGTCGTCGATCGACGCGAAGTTATTGTTGTGTACCGTGCGGAACGGGATGCCGTGCTTCTGGCAGATCTCGTAACGGTTGTGCCCGTCGATCAGGGTGTCGCGCCACAAGACCAGCGCGTCGCGGCAGCCCTCGGCCAGCAGGCTGCGCTCCAGCGCGGCGTATTCGATGTCGGTCAGCGGGTCGACGAAGGCACGCAGTTCGTCATTGATAGTGATGTTCAATTCTTGTCCTCTTGCTGCGGCGGCAACCAGTAAACCGCCGTCCGGCATGCTACACCATACGGACGTGAGGGCCAATGGATGAGACAAAAACCGGTCACAAGACCTCGCAAAGATGTTGCCGACAAGGCAAGGCAAGGCAAGGCTGAAGCCAGGGAAAGCGCGCGTAGCGGCTTGAAAGAAGAGAGTGTGGTGCGGGCAGCCGGAATCGAACCGGCACGCCTTACGGCGGCAGATTTTAAGTCTGATGCGTCTACCAATTTCGCCATGCCCGCGCCGGCGGGATTGTACTACGTGCAGCAGCCACAGTGTTAGTGGTTGAGCTACTTGTAGGCGACTCGGCCTTGCGGCCCATGGGTGGACGCCTGTTAGGCTGCGGGGGCAGCCGGGAGCAAAAAAACGCCGCTGTCCCTTCAAAGACAGCGGCCAAATACTCAGTCAACACTGAGCTGGAGACACTCGGAGAGTGGTGGAACTATCCACCAGAGAACGTAACCCAGATAGGTCCGCACTGCGGGTCTGCAAGCGCCGGATTTTCCCGCGGGTTTGTCAGCGTGATCGGACAAGCATGCAGCAATGTTGAAAGCTGCTCAGTACAATGATTCGTAGGCCACCGCAAGGCAGACCAGTCCCACGAAAAACAGCAGGCCCCACACAAAGATGCGCATCGAGCTCGCCAGCTCGGCGACGGCGCGGTTGGCCTTGCCATCGAGCTTGCCTTTGCGGCGTGCCGAATTGAGCAGCAAGGAAACAAAGACGAACAGCGACGCCAGGATCAGGACGATTTTCATTGGAACGGCCTGCCCTGCGTCAGGTCCGTGCGAGGACAAGCGCCAGCGCCACCAGCGCCAGGATCGACGACACGCCGGTTGCCACGCTCAGCCACAGCATGCGGTCGCGCGCCGCGTCCATCTTGGCGATCAGCTGGGCATTCTGGTCGGCCATATTGGCGATGATCTCGGAAGCCTGCAGCATCTGGGTGCGCAGCTCCGCCAGCGTCATCTCGTTTCTTTCCACGCGCATCACGAGCGTGCCGAAATAATCTTCCTGCGGCTCATCGTGCATCATCGGCTCCGGAGCCATGCCGGCGCCGCCGCCGGACTTGCGCGCCACCGTGTCCCATAGCCTGCGCGCACCGGTTGCCACCTGTGGCGCAGCATTGATCACTTCGCTCCACGGGACGGTCTTGAGGACACTCCACCAGCCAGTTGCCATAACCTCGTTCTCCTATCGGTCGATTCAGCCGCGAGCATACCACCGTGGGCGCGCCGGGCACGAACTCATCTGCTCCTAGCGTGCCGCACCCTCCCTGCCGCTGCGCTACCATGGAAGCATGTGTGGACGATTTGACCAGAGCCAGACGGCTCGCTACTACGCCAGCGTATTCGGCTGGACGGACGCGGTGTACGACAGCGAGTCGACGCCTGCCTGGAACGTGTCGCCCGGCAGCTACCGCCCCGTGATGCACCTGCAGGACGGCGAGCGCCGCATCGACGACGTGTTCTGGAGCTATCGCGCGCGCTGGGCCGAAGGCAAGGTGCCGATCATGGTCAACGCGCGCATGGACAAGCTCACCAACCGCTACTGGAAGCCCTTGCTCAAGAACGGCCGCGCCATCGTCCCGGCCGAAGGCTGGTACGAATGGACCGGCGAAAAAGGCAAGAAGCAGCCCTGGCACATCCATCGCAAGGACCGCGCGCCCCTGTTCCTGCTGGCGCTGGCGAATTTCGGCAACTTCACGGAGAACCGGGCCGAGGCCGGTTTCGTACTGGTCACCGATGCGGCCGACGAGGGCATGCTCGACATCCACGACCGCCGCCCGGTGGTGCTGGAAGCCGCCGATGCCGAACTCTGGCTGAATCCGGCACTGTCGCCCGAGGAGGCGCTCGACATTGCGCGCCGCGCCGCCCTGCCCTCCGACGCCTTCGAATGGTACAAGGTGAGCACGGCCGTAAACCGCGCCGGCGCCCAGGATCCGCACATGGCGCTTCCTCTCGCCGAGTGATTTTTTACCAAACGTAAAAAACCCCGCACGCCTGGGCGGTCGGGTTTCGCCGGATGCAAGCCGGTCGGCAGGTCAGTGCTGGTAGGCGCCCAGGTCGAAACCGGTGCTCGCGTTACGCGCGCGGCCGTCGATGTCGGTCGAGGGCGCATGGGTCGCGATGCCGCGGCCGATGACCGGTGAGCTGGCGCTCGGCTTGAAGTCCGGGGTCGCGGCGGTACGCGAGTACGACGTGAACAGCGGGTTCGAGCTGATCGTGTTGGTATGGGTCAGACCATTGCGCAGCTGGAAGTTGTACTTCGGGTTCTGGAACACCAGGTTGTTCTTGTAGGTGTTGCCGGTACCGGTCTTGCCCTGCTCCGAAATGCCGTACTGGTTGTCGAACACGATGTTGTTGTGCACGTGGACGTTGTTCGCGCCCGCGCTGGTGAAGTAGTAGTCGCCGCCGCCGACGATGATGCCGAACACGGACGAAGACACCGTGTTGTTGACGATCTTGAGGTCGGTCGCGTCGTGCCACAGGTGGATCGCCGCCGAGCCCACGCGGTACACCACGTTGTTCATGATGGTGCCCGAGGTCGAGTGGTAGATGCCCTGCACGTAGGTGCAGCCGGCCGGGCCGATGTCGTGCACGACGTTGCCGATCACGTCGCCCTTGACGCCCTTGAAATAGCTGTCCACGCCGATCGCCGAGCCGCCGGCGCTGTTGCACGGAATGGTGGTCGCCATGTGGTGCACGCGGTTGGCCTGGATCACGTTGTACGAGCCCCCGGTGTAGATGCCGAGGGTCCACTTGGTGCCCGAGCCGATCTTGCTGCCGTCCACGTCGAAGCCGATGATGCTCACATAGTGGCCGCGGTTGTCCCAGGCGGTCTTGTTGGTCGAGCTGCTAGGGGGAACGATCCTGGCGCCCCACTTGGTGGTCGAGACCCAGTAGATGCGGCTCGCTGCCGTGCCGTTGGCGGTGGTCTTGATGCCGCCGGCGTAGGTGCCCGGGGCCACCCACACCGTGGTGCCCGCCTTGGTCACGGCCTTGGCGGCGCGCGCCAGGGTCTTGAACGGCGCGGCCTCGGTACCGGCGGCGGTGTCCGAGCCTGTCGGCGACACATAATAGTTATACGGCGTGGCCGGGGTCGCGGCGGCAGCGCTGCCGGCGGCGCCCATCAGGGCTGCGGCGCCCGCGCAGAGGGCAAGGGTGTGGCGGAGGTTCGAAGCGAAAGCGAAAGTCTTGGTCATTTTGTGTTTTCCTGGGCGCCCGACTGGGCGGGCTCGGAACAGCGGGCAAAAGGAGCCCCGGTGCACCGGGGAATCCGGTACAGCCGGCCACCTATGAAAGAGCGGTGGCGTCGTCCTGGTTGCTTAATCAGGCACACACATCTGTGCGCCTCTGGATGCACGAGCGGCCTTCACCGCCCGTACGGGATGGAACTGCTCCTTACCGCTTGATGGGGACGGGAGCGTTCACGGCGGCGTCCTGCTCCCTGGCCTGCGCTTGCAGCGGGTTGCTGTCGTAGCCGCTGAGTTCGAATGGCTGTGCCGTCGCGTCTGCCGCCGGACCGCTGGCGCCGCTGGCGCTGGCGGCCGGGGTCGCCTCGCTGGCCGCCGCCGGCGCCGCTTCATGGGCTGGCGCCGGCGCCGCATCCGCGGTCGCCGCACCTGCCGGAGCCGGGGTGCCGGCAGGGGTATCGACAGGTGCGGCGACCGCGGCGCCGGCGTCCGTGCTCACAGTGGCGGCGGTCGCTGCCGGCTGCCCGCCACCCCCGTCGACGTCGCCGCCGCAGGCGCCCAGGAGGACGGCGAGGCTACAGCACAGGAGAACTTTAGTGCGGAGACCGGCTGCAAAAGCGTTGAATTGTGTCATGAAATTTCCATGCCTCATCAAGTGAATGTAACCCTTTGAGCTGTGGAAACTTCCTAAGTTCAACTTATTTCGAAAAAGATTTTCTGGGAGTATTAATAATTCAAGCTGAGTTTCTTTTCGGAAATCAAACACTTGCATGAGCTAGATCGAAAAGCAGGACGCAACCAAAGCTTCGCCTGAAGGGTCTTAAAGAATGGATATCAACTTAAAGGCGGTGTTAAATGGGCGAGTACATGCAAGTGCGGGCCATGCTGCAAGAAGGCGAGGCCTATGCCGGACTAATCCTGGGCAAGGATGACGAATCCGATTACCACCTGGTCTTGCTGCCTGACGAAGCCGTCGACGTCAGCTGGCCTACGGCCGCCGACTGGGCGCGCGCGCGCGGCGGCGAGTTGCCGACGCGGCGCGAACTGGCGCTGTTGTTTGCGAACCAGCGCGAAGGCTTCGAACGCAACTGGTACTGGTCGAGCGAGCCGCACGAAACGCGCACCCAGCTTGTATGGGGGCAGAATTTTGCGAGCGGCATCCAGACCATCTACGGGCGCCCCTACCGCGGGCATGCGCGGGCGGTCCGGCGCATTGCCGTGCCCTGAAGGCTGGCGCCGCCAGGCTGTGGCAGGTAGCCCCTATCCTGCGGCCGTCGGCTTGCGGCCGTCAGCTTGCTGCCGGCAACCTGCGGCCGGCAACCTGCGGCCGCCAGCCTGCGGCTGCCGCACTTGCGGAGGAAGGGCCGGCGGCCGCCCCGTGCGGAGCGGGGCGGCCGCGTCGATCAAGGCTGGGGAACGTTCGCGCGGCCGATCGGCTGCTCGATGTTCGCCAGGAACCAGCTGGTGGCCGCCATCACCGCCACGTGGCGGCGCAGGTGGTCGGGGTCGACCTTGTCGAGCGTATCGGCCGGGGTATGGTGATAGTCGAAATAGCTGGACGTGTCGATCAGCGGCGCGAAGCTTGGCACGCCCGTGCGTTCCAGGAACGACAGGTCGCCGGTCAGCAGCGCGTCTTCGCGCCGGAAGATGCCGGCGCCGATGGGTTGCAGCGCCGCCTGCAGCGGCGCGAACAGCTTGCTCGAGGTCGCCGGCACGCTGGCGCGCAGGCCGAACGGACGGCCGGCGCCGTTGTCGCTCTCGATGGCGCCAATGTGCTTTTCGGTATTGGCCTGCTCGGCGGCCGCGTAGCCGCGCGCACCGCGCATCCCGTTCTCTTCGTTCATCCAGGCGATCATGCGGATGGTGCGCCGCGGGCGGTAGTCGAGCTTCTTCAGCGTGTCGAGCACGGCCATCGCACTGGCGACGCCGGCGGCATCGTCATGCGCGCCGGGCGACAAGTCCCAGGAATCCAGGTGCCCCGACACGATCACGATCTCGTCGGGCTTGTCCGTGCCCGGCAGGTCGGCAATCACGTTGTAGCTGTCGGCGTCCGGCAGGGTCTTCGGCGTGAGCACCAGCTTCATGCTGAGCGGGCCGCGCTTGGCCAGGCGGCCCATCAGCATGGCGTCTTCGGCCGTCACGGCCGCGGCCGGGATGCGCGCCTTGTCCTGCAGGGCGGTCGAGCCGGTATGCGGCAGGCGGTAATTGGCGCCGCCCACCGAGCGCACCAGCGCCGCCACGGCGCCCAGTTCGGCGGCCATCGGCGGACCGCTGCGGCGGAAGGCCGACGCCTGGCCATAGGCCTGGCCGGCCAGGCCGCGGTCGGCCTGGTGCTGGTCGAAGACCGCATCGAACAGGACGATCTTGCCCTTCGCTTCGGCGCTGCGGGCCTTGAGTTCGTCGAAGCTCCTGACCACCATCACGGGGGCGGTGAGGCCGCCCGCCGGTGTCGCGCCGGAACCGCCGAGCGCCGTCAGCACGACGCGCTGGGTGATGCCCTGCGGACGGCCGGTGTACTCGACCAGTTCGCCGGTTTCCACCCCACGGACCCAGTGCGGCACCTTCACCGGCTGCAGGGTCACCCTGGCGCCGAGCTTGCGCATGGCTTCCGCCACCTGGGTCACGGCCGCAGCCGCACCCGGCGAGCCCGACAGGCGCGGGCCGACCAGGTCGGTCATGTCGGCCAGGCGCTCCCAGGCGTAATCGCTCTGCATGGCCGTGTCGCGGATCTTCGCGAGCGCGGCCGGGTCGTTGCCGGGACTGGCCGCCAGCACGGGGCCGGCCAGCAGCACGCCGGCGAGCACGGAAAGGATGGGGAGACTGCGGCGATTGCGGGCCATGCTGCGGTTCATGCGTCGAATCCTTGTTCAGTTCACGGAATGTCAACGATAGCGCATTCGCAAGCTTTTTGCTGTGAAATATCGGCGGTTTGACGCCGCCTCTCACCCCGGCACCAGGCGCACCAGCGTGATTTCCGACGGCGCCCCGAAGCGCTTGGGCGGCCCCCAGTAGCCGGTGCCGCGGCTGATGTACACCCACATGTCGCGCACCCGGTGCAGGCCGGCCACGAAGGGCTGCTGCAAGGGCACGAACAGGTTCCAGGGGAAGAACTGGCCACCGTGCGTGTGTCCCGACAGCTGCAGGTGGAAGCCCGCCTCCGCCGCCGCGGGCGCGCTGCGCGGCTGGTGCGCCAGCAGGATGCGCACGTCGGCCGCGTCCCTGGCCGCGCCGGCGGCCGCGCGCGGGTCGCTCCTGTGCGCCGGGTGGAAATGGTGGGCCGTGTAGTCGGCCACGCCGGCAATCATGACGGTGGCCCCGTCGCGGCGCCGCAGCACGTGCTGGTTGAGCAGCACCGTCACGCCGAGGCGGCGCACCTCGGCAATCCACTCTTCCGCACCCGAATAATATTCATGGTTGCCGGTTACGAAGAACACCCCGTCCGGCGCCTTCAGGCGCGCCAGCGGCTGGGTATGCGGGCTCAGCCGGTGCACGCTGCCGTCCACCAGGTCGCCCGTGATGGCGATCGCATCCGCGCCCAGCTTGTTGACCCGGTTGACAATGGCGTTCAGGTAAGCGCGCTTGATGGTCGGGCCCACATGGATGTCCGACACCTGGGCGATCGCATAGCCGTGCAATCCCGGCGGCAGGTTCGCGATCGGCACTTCGATCCGCACCACCCGGGCCAGCCGGCGCGCATTGACGAAGCCGAGCGCCGTCACCGCCAGTGCCAGCAACGGCACGACGACGGCGCTGTCATGAATAAGATTCGCACTCAGCATGCCGGCCAGGCGCAGCGCCAGCAGCACCAGGTCGCGCGCCAGCGTCGTCACCAGCAGCGAGGAAAAGAAGCCCATCGACAGCAGCCCCAGCCAGGCAACGCTCTCCGGCCAGCGGCGCCGGCGCAGCGAGGCCGACATCAGGCCGACCGGCACCAGCACGCTCAAGAGGACCAGCACCAGCACCCCGGCTACGTTGAACAGCGTCCCTAGCGCCATGCCCGGCAACAGGCGCAGGCCGATATACACCTGCAGCAGGACCAGCAGCGAAAGAATGGTGGCGAAAGATCGGTTCACGGGGGCCTTGGGGCGGAAAACAGTAACAATTGTTAGATGGGGCAGGCTGCCCCCTCTGCAAGTGCTGCGCCCGATGTGTCCCTGCATGTCCGTTTGTAAGAATCTGTATTAACGAATGGCAGCATTGGCGCGCAGGTCTATAGTGCTTCCATGCCTGGCGACGTTCGATCATCCTGATCTCCGCAGAGGCCAAAAGGAAAAGCCATGTTGAAATCTACAATTGTTGGTGCGGTGGTCCTGGCCGCGGTTGCCGTCTCCCCAGCGGCAATGGCAGACGACCGTGGTGTGAATACTGCGATCGGCGCCGTGGTCGGCGCGGCGATCGGCCACAGCGCCGGCGGCTCGAGCGGCGCCCTGGTGGGCGGCGTGCTGGGCGCGGCAGTGGGCAATTCGATCTCGCGCCACGACGACCGTCGCTACTACGATAACCGCCGCTACGACAACCGCGGGTACGGGTACGCCTATGCCCAGCCCCGTCCGGTGTACGTACAGCCGCGTCCGGTTTACGTGCAGCCGCGCCCGGTGTATGTCCAGCCGCGCCCGGTCTATGTCGAACGCCGCGACTATGACCGCCACGACCGCCGCGACTGGGACCGTCACGACCGTCATGACCGCCGCGACTGGGACCGCGGTGACCGCTGGGATCGCCACGGCCGCTGATCGCCCGTCACTCGAGAAGAAGCCGCGCACTGCGCGGCTTTCTTCATCGTGGGCGCCGGTCAGCCATGGGGCCTGACCTGGAGGCCGCAGGCGGCGGGTCCACGCCGCTCACGCGGATTTCAGCTATTTCTCTTTCTTCTGCCCGCACATCGCCGAGTCGGCAGCGGCTATGGCGGCGTCCACGTCGCCGTCGATCTCGAGGAAGGAAGGCCCACCGCAAACTTGATTGCTGGCGCGCATCTAACTGGCCCAGTTCTGCCCGCGCCGCCGCGATGCGCGGCTCCATGCTGTCGGGGCGCATGCCCGGAGCGATGACGATGAACTCGTCGCCCGCGTAACGAATCAGGGTGTCGTCCGGCCGGATACTGGCGCGCAGGATCCCGGCGAAGCGTTTCACGCAATCGTCTCCCATCTGGTGTCCGAAACGGTCGTTGATCTCCTTGAAATCGTTCAGGTAGAAAAACAGGATCGACGCACCCTGCGGACGCGCGGCGCACAGAGCCGGCGTCATGGTGCGGCGGTTGGCCGGCCCGGCTTGCTGGCCTGGTCCTGGATTCCCTGCGTGACGGTCTTGAATACAACTCTCGCGCAGGCTGATGCTCCACTTTCCGCGCCCCTCCGCTTGGCTTTCCCGAAGGCGCACCGCGCCCATCGTGGAGGCAGGCATGGTCCAGCAAGGCACAATCGTTTCCCTGGCGCGCGGCCAGTACCGGCTGCGCGCGCTGCTCGGCGGCTCGGCCTACGGCGTGGTGTGGCGCGCCGACGCACCCGGGGGCAGTGTGGCCCTCAAACTGGTCAACACCGTTCAGATGGCGCGCGCGCCGGCCGGGCTGCGCCACTACTGGATCGACAGCGCCCGCGCCGAGCAAGGCTTCCTGGCGCAACTGGCCCCGTGGGATGCGCGCCACATCGTGCGCCTGCTGGACAGCGGTAGCCACGAAGGCCTGCCGGCGATGGCGCTGGAACTTCTCGATGGCGACCTGGCCAGCCACCTGGCCGCCGAACGCGCGGCCGGCCGCCAGCCCGGTCCGCTGCAGGCGCTCGACTGGGTTGCCCAGGTCAACCAGGCCCTCGCCAAGCTGCATGCGGCGGGCCTGCGCTACCTCGACCTGAAGCCGGGCAACCTGCTCGTCGACCGCCGCAGCGGCGGCCTGAAGCTGGCCGACTTCGGCACCAGCCGGGCCATCGCCGACACCGCCCATCCCTATGCCGGCACCGCCAGTTGGCAGGCGCCGGAACAATTCTTCCCACAAGATCGCGGCCTGTACCTGACCGATCCGCGCAGCGACTATTTTGCGCTCGGCGCCCTGTTCTACTGGCTGGTGTGCGGGCGCATGCTGCGCCATGGCCTGGCTTGCGGCCAGGCGTTCGCCGCCCATGGCCGCGACGGCGCCCTGGTCTTGCGCCGCGAGCATGGCCGCTTGCCCCCAACCCTGCATCCGGATGAAGAAGCCGCCTTCGCGCAGGCCTTCGGCGCCGCCGGGACGCAGGCCGCTGTCCTGCTGCGCAGCCTGCTGGCCCCTGATCCGGCAGGGCGCCCCGGGCATGCGCTGGAGATCAGCCGCCCCCTGTGCGCCGTGCGCGCCGCCATGCTGCGTCCGGTGACCCCGGCATTCCGGAGGGCCGCGTGACGCCGCCGATCAAGCCTTTCGTCACGGCGCGCCTGGCCTGGGCCGCGCTGGCCCTGGGCGTCGTCTGCACCCTGCACCTGCTCGCCCTGCTGCTGGCGCCGCCGCGCTACCTGCCGGCGGCGCTCAGCCTGCGCCTGCAGCCGGGCGGCTCGGCCGTGCTCGGAGGCGCCGAGCTGGCGGCGCCGCGCGCCGCGGCCCGGCAATTCGCGCTGCGGCGCGACGCGGCAGGACACTGGTGGCTGCGCAACGCCAGCCCCGCGCAATCCGCCGTGCTGCTGCGCGGGGACGCGCGCCAGCACACCGGGAAGCTCGCACTCGCCACCGGGCAGCGCCTGCAGGTCGGCGCCGCCATGTTCGAGGTAGAGGCGGCGGGCGACGGGCGCGTGCTGCTGCGCGACGGCGCCCATGCGTGGGGATACGACGGCGCGCTGCTGCGGCGCGACGGCGAGGTGCAGCAGGCCTGCCCCGATGCCGGACTGGGGGCGCGCCTGGCCGGGCTGTGGAACCGGATCGCGCCGCGCGCCCTCGCCTTCCGTCGTCCCTTGTCCTTCGGCGGGCACCTGGTTTGCGGGAACCGCATCGCCGCGCCCGGCGTCGACACCGGCAAGGTCTCCCTGGGGCGCGGGCCTGGCGGCGCGATCGCCTTGTCCGTGCAGGGATCGCAGCCGGTCCTGGTGCAGGAGGCCGGCCGCTGGTTCGACGCCGCCCGGCGCGAACACGCGCTCGCCGGCGTCGATGCGATCGCCGTCGGGCGCACCCGCCTCGACCTGTCCTTCGACGGCGCCACCCTGCGCCTGCGGCCCTCCGGCCAGGTTGCCCTGTTCGCGCAGGCCAGGGCCGATTTGCCGCCCTCGCTGGACTGGACCTGGACCGGGCGCTCGCTGTGGCGCCTGCCGCGGCCATCGACCGCAGCGTGGGTCGCCGCCCTGGCCGCCTTCCTGCTGGCCGCGGCCGCGGGACTGCGCCTGTCCGGCTTCGTGCGCGGGGCCGGCGCCCTTGGGGCGACGCTCGCCTCCGCGGCCCTGCCCGCGGCCGCCTTGCTGCTGCTGGTGATGCAGCGTAGCGGCAGCGCTCCCGGCGCCGGCTGGTTCCTGCTGCTGGCCTGGGCCGCGCTCTGGCAGGCCTTGCTGTGGCCGCGGCGCCTGCCGCTGCTCGGCGTATCGGCCGTGCTGCTGCTCGGCACCGGCCTGCTGGTGCAGCTGGAACTGGGCCTGGGCGCGCGCGACACGGCCTGGCTGCGCCACGTCGAGACCAGCTGCGCCCTGCTGGCGTTCGGGCTGCCGGCCGGCCTGCTGCTGTGCGGCGGCCTGGCCCGCGGCGCGCTGTCGCGTTCCGCCACCGAATGGCTGCTGGTCGCGCTGGCGCTGGCCGCACTGGCCGGCCTGCTGCTGCAGGTGACCTTTGGCGACGAGACCGGCGTGTTCGAGGTCCAGCCGGTGGAATTCGCCAAGCTGGCCCTGGCCGCCCTGAGCGCGCATTGCCTGGCGCTGGCGACCGGCGGCGCCAGCGGCCGCAAGGCCTGGCGCGACTGGCTGCGCATGCTGGCGCCGGCGCTCCTGTTCGTGCTGCTGCTGGCGGTGGCGCTGGTGCAGGTGGACGACTATTCTCCGCTCATCCTGCTGCTGGTGTGGGCTGCCGTCACCCTGCTGGCCTGGTGCCTCGCCACCGGACGACGGCGCCAGGCGGCCCTTGGGGGCGCCTTGTGCGGCGCATTGCTGTTTGGGGCCGCGGCCCTGCAGTCGGCCGGCCCCGGCCTGGGCGCCGCCGGCTTCTATGCGGAACGCTTCCAGGTCTGGGCCGACCCCACGGCCCACCCGCACACCGGCCAGCAGATGCTGCTCGGCGCGCGCGCCGTGGCCGAGGGCGGCTGGTGGGGCAGCGACAGCCTGCTGGGCGTCGCTTCGCTCGGCGGCCCGGCCGGCGAGGCGCTGCGCATTCCGGCCGTGCAGGACGACTTCGCCCCATCCTTCCTGATCAACCGGCACGGCCTGGCCGGCGCCCTGCTCCTGTGGACGCTGCAGGCGGCCCTGCTGGCGGCCCTGCTGCATGCGGCCGCGGCGGCCTGGCGCGCCGGCGCCTCTGCCAACGACTTCCGGCGCGCCTGGCTGGGGCGCTTCCAGTGCTTCCTGCTGGCGGGCGGCGCCGCCTTCCTGGGCGGGCACTTCCTGCTGTCCTGGGGCACCAACCTGGCGCTGTTTCCGATCATGGGCCAGCCGATGAGCTTCCTGTCGAGCGGCGGCTCGCACCTGCTGTTTTTCATCTGCCCCCTGCTAGCGTTCGGCATGGCGAGCGTTCAATCTTTCGAGGAGATTCCATCATGCCGGTTTACGTCCAACACGAAGTCCTGGCCAAGGTAGGCGATGTATTCAATGCCGAGGCACTATGGCAGGCGCCCGGCCTGGCGCTGTTTTCCCGCCGCCCGCTGCTGCGCGACCTGCTGGAGCGCTCGCCGCGCGAGCAGCGCGGACGCGCCGCCACCCGCTGCTTTTCGCACGTCACCCTGATGCTGCCCCAGGACGAGGTCGACGACGACCGCCACCTGACGCGCGGCGCGCGCGTGCGCGACCTGGCCCAGTCGCTGGCGGCCCTGCACCAGAAGGATTTCGGCGACCTGCTCGGCGGCGACGAGGTGCGCTATCAGGTGGTCGGCCTTGACGCCATCGCGCCCGGCGAGGTCAAGGTGAAGTTCGGGCATGCCGTCTACCTGCCGGCGCCGGGCGAACAGGTGCTGTATACCGTGACTGCCTCGCGCGACAGCGCCGTCTGGCAGCCGGTATGCGCGGTCTATCCGAACCAGCGCCTGACCCTGGTCGGCCAGGACGAGGCCAACGCCACCTTCGCGGCGCCCGGCTGGCCATTCGGCCCGGATGGCGGGATCCTCCTGATCAACGACGGCCCCGAGGCCGAGCTCGAAGTACAGGTGCGGCCCAAGGATGCCTTCGACTGCCGCTTCGACGCCGTCAATGGCTACTACGTGGTGCGCGGCAAGGACGGCGCCGGCATGGGCGACGGCCAGCGCCTGCTCCTGAAGATCAGCCGGACGGGTACGGCCGGACCTGCGCCGGCGCATGCACATGCGGCCACGATGCCGGGCGCCGCGCCGGCCCGCACACCCTCGGTCTGGAAGCCGCGCGCCCCGGTGGCGGAGGGCGAGATGACCGCCATGCCGCTGGGCGCGGCCAGCCCGCTGCCGTCCCTGGAAGCCGCCGTCGACGCCAACGAAGCCACCTACGCGCCGGTCGCGCGCCACCGCATCACCCTGGCCGCGCTGGCGCTGCCGCGCCTGAGCCGCTACCGCGACACCGGCGCCGCTTCGCTCGAGGTCGGCCTCGGCGCCAGCCTCGCGCCCGGCGCTCCCGGGGAGGACAAGCTGATCCGCTTCGCCGTCGACGACGCCGATGAGGTCCATGCCATCACCGCCGCCGGCCGCCAGCGCGTGAACGTGCCCTCGCGCTTCGCGCCGCTCGACGGGGCCAGCATCCAGCTGCATGCGGCGCCCGGGCCGCTGGCCGAGCGCTATGCGGCCCTGCTGGCGCTGCCGCAAGGACCGTCCGAAGCGGCGCTCGCCGGGAGCAGCCACCTGTTCGGCCGCGGCGTACCGGGACTGGCCGCGCTGCGCGTGCTGGACGGCCCGGCTTTCCTGCGCCAGCTCGACGGCAGCGCGGCTGGCAGCGCCGACCGCCTCGGCCTGTCGCGCACTGCCTTCAGCTGGGAGGCCACGTCCGACGGCCTGCGCGTGGTGCGCCTGGCGGAGAGCCAGGCGCTGTTCCACCTCGACCCGGAACTGCGGCTGGTGGCGCCGCTGGATGCAGCGACGGAAGAGCAGCCCTACCTGATCCCGCCCGGACACCACCTGGTCGCCGGCCACTACGTGCTGCGTTTCGACGCCTGAGGTCCGCATGCCGTCCGCGAGCACGATCGCCATCCTTGCCGCCGGCGCCGTCGGCCTGCTGCTGACCCTGTGCCTGGCGGCGCGGCTGACCCCGCGCGCCTGGTGGCGCCGGCCGAACGCATGCGCGCTCGCGGTGCTGGTGGGCGGGACGGCGCTGCTGGGAGGCGCGCTGCATGCCCTGTTCGCACCCCGGGCCGGACTCCACGCGGCCGTGCCGCCAGCGGCAAGCCATGCGCTCGCCGAGCTGCCGGAGGCGGGCGCGACCTACCGGGTGCGCGACCACCTGAACCTGCGCGACGGCACCGGCACCGGCGCGCGCCGCCTGGCGGTGGTGCCGGCCGGGAGCCGGGTGAGGGCCAGCGGCCTGCGGCGGGGAGACTGGTGGCAGGTCAGCGCCGTGGTGGACGGCCGCCGCCTGGACGGCTGGACCAGCAGCCTGTGGCTGCGCCGGGCCGACGAGCCTTGACGGCCGGGGTCAGGCGTCGTCGAGGGCGGCCAGGCGCATCGGGTTGAAGTACAAGCCCTTGGCGCACTGGGTCGGGCCGACCCGCACGAAGCCGAAGGCCTCGTACACCGGCACCGCGAAGTTCGACGAATTGACCGTGAAGGCGCCGTCGCCGCCGGCCGCGACGGCCGCGTCGCGCGCCGCTTCCCACAGGGCGCGCGCGATGCCGCGCCGGTGCCAGTGCTTGCCGACGAACAGGTGGAACAGGTGGCTGCGGTCGCGCACGGCGACGAAGCCGGCCACCTGGCCGTCGATGAGGGCGACGTGGTAGACATGCCCGCGCGCCAGGAAGCCGCGCACGCCCATCTCGTCGTTTTCGGCGAGGAAGGTCGATGCGCCTTCGGGCGGCGACTCGTGCACGATGTACTCGCGCGCCAGCTCGCGCAGCAAGGCTGCGACGGCGGGAATATCCGTGGCCACCAGCGGTCGGATCAGCATGTCTCTTATGGCAAGGGTGTTTTGGGAACGCCACAATATCATAGAAAACACTTTCCGTACGGCAATTTTATTGACCGTTGGTGTTGGCCAAACCGGCCGCGCCGCCTACACTGTCCGGACCATGCCAGACTCGAGCACGCGCGCCGGCGCCAGCATTCCGCTTTCCCCTGCTTCACCCCGCCGCAAGGTGCCGCTGACCAGGCCGTTACGCCATGCGCGCTACCGCAACATCTGGCTGGCCAACATGGTGTCGAATCTCGGCACCTGGACCCAGACCTTCGCCTCGGCCTGGCTGGTGGCCTCGCTGTCCGGCTCGGCCTCGATCACCTCGCTGGTGCAGACCGCCACCTACGTGCCGATCTTCCTGTTCGCGCTGCTGGCGGGTGTGGTGGCGGACGCCGTGCACCCGCCCAAGTTCCTGTTCTTCTGCAACCTGTACATTGCGCTGTGCGCCGCCACCATGGCGCTGCTGGTCGGCGCCGGCCTGGTGGCCGCGACCCCGGTGCTGGTCCTCACCTTTTGCATCGCGATTGGCACGGCCTTCATCTGGCCTGCCTGGCAGGCCGCCATGTCGCGCCTGGTGGAGCCCGACGAAGTGGAAGCGGCCGCCACCCTCAACAACCTGTCGTACAACCTGTCGGCCATCCTCGGGCCGGCGCTGGGCGGCCTGCTGTTCGACTGGATCGGGCCGAGCGCGCTGTTCCTGGCCAATGCCTTGTCCTTCGCCGGCCTGCTCGGCGTGTACTGGGCCTGGTGGCGGGAACGCGCGCCGCAGCCCGTGGTGCACGAGGGCTTTCGCGAGCGCTTCCTGCTCGGCGTGAGAACCGCTTTCGGCTGCCCGCGCTACCGCCGCATCCTGCGCAACGTCTGCTCGGTGTTCTTCTCGACCATCGCCTTTGCCAGCCTGCTGCCGGTGTTCGTGCGCGACGTGTTACGCATGCAGTCGAGTACCTATGGCACCCTGATGGGCTGCCTGGGCGGCGGGGCCGTCATCGCGGCCTTCTTCCTGCCGCAAGTGCGCTCGCGCGTGGACAAGCACGGCCTGCTGGCCGGCGCGCTGGCGGCCTACGGGCTGATGCTGGTGGCGATGGCGCTCAGCACCTCGCTGCTGCTGCTGGCGCCGCTGATCCTGTGCGGCGGCATGGCCTGGTCGGCCACGGTATCGACCCTGAACGCGGCCGCCCAGCTGTCCTTCCCGGCCGAGGTCCGGGCGCGCACCCTGTCGATCTACCTGTTCGTGATGTCCGGGGGCTATGCGGGGGGCAGCCTGTTCTGGGGCCAGGTGGCGGACCGGTGGGGCGTGCGCGCCGCATTCGGGGCCGCCGGGGCCTGCGTACTGGTCAACGCGCTCGTCCTGCTCGGTGGAAGCCGGAAAAACCCGCTCTAATCGGGGCCTGGACCGGGCTTGTTCAGGTGTAAAGTAGCGGGATCGACATCCCATCCCGCCCCATGCTCCCAGCCCCGTCCGCTCCCCTGTCCGCATTCCAGTTCGCGCCGCACTACGAGGTCGCCGTCGCCAGCCGCCGGGGCAGCGGCCCCGTGCAGCGTTCCGAGAACCAGGACAACTTCGTCGTCATCGACTTCGCCGGACATGCCTGCCACCTGCTCGCTCAGGCGCCGCAGCAGCGCCAGCTGCCGGACTGGCCGGCCGGGCACGGCCGGGTGGCGGTGCTGGACGGCATGGGCGGGCACGGCCACGGACGCGAGGCGGCCGAAGCGGTGGCGGCCGGCCTCCTGCAGCTGCCGCCGTGCCGCACGGCGGCCGAGCTGGGCTGGCGCCTGGACGCCCTGCATGCCGATCTGCAGCGCCAGTTCGCCGTCGGGCCCGGCGGCCGTCCCGGCACCACGCTCACCATGCTGGAGCTGCCGGCAGGTAGTCCGCCCCTGCTCTACCACGTAGGCGATTCGCGCCTGTACGAGATCGGCCCGGCCCTGGCGCAGCCGCTCACGGTCGACCATGTGCCGGCCACGGCCGCCGCCCTGGCGGGGCGCATCGACGAAGCCGCCTGGTGGCGCCGGGTGCACGGCGAGCACACGCCCCAGATCGCCCAGGCCTTCATCCTCGGCAACGCCTTCAGCGACCCGGCCCGGCTGTCCGACCCGCTGTTCGAACTCGATGCGCTGAACCTGCCGTCCTGGCTGCGCCGGCTGCCGGACCGCCGCGTGCTGCCGCTGCGCACGGATGCCGCCTACCTGCTGGCGACCGACGGTTTCTGGTCCTGCGCCGCCCCGGCGCGCTTCGTCGCCGGCTGGCCGGAACTGCTTGCCGACGCCCCCAGCGCGGCGGCGATGGTGGAGCGCCTGTTCGGCGTCCTCGAGGATACCCCGCCCGAGGGACTCCATGCCGACAACCTCACGGCGCTGGTGCTGCGGCCGCTCTCCCGGCAGCCGGAAGCACAGGCCGACGAAACCGCCCTGCCGGACGGCGCCAAGGGTTGAAATATTGCCAACAGAAAATAATGTTGCTAATCAATGAATGGGGCGCGCCGCTGGGCGTCAAAAAAGCGTAAGCTTGCAATGTTGTCGAACCTGACCGAGTCCGTCACCGCGCCATGAATCGCTGCCGCAATCCCGAGCATCCGCACTGCACCGTCTGGGTCATGCCCGGCGACGGCGTGTGCGCGCACGGGCATGCCCAGCACGAGCCCGGCCGGCCGCTGCCTGCGGCGGCGGATGCGACGGCGAATGCGGCAGGGACGGCGGCCCCGACTGCCGTCCCTGCCGCCCCCGCGCTGCCGTCCAGCTTCGACATGATCAGCGCCCTGCGCGCCGGCCGCACCCCGGCCGCCGCCATACCGTTCCCGCCACAGCCGGCCTCGATCAGCCAGCCCTTGCAACGCCCGCAGCTGCACATCAGCGGCTTCGATCCGCGTGCGGCGGGCGGACGCCAGGCCATCAAGCTCGAGTTGCGCGGCATGCCGATGGATTGCGCGGCCGAGCTGCGCATGCTGGTGCGTTCCGGCCTGCGCCTGCGCGACGGCGGAAGCTGCCTGTTCCAGCGCACCTCGCGCGGCGACTGGCGTCCGGTGTTCCTCGAATTCTCCTCGCGCGGCCTGGAACACGGCCAGTACCGCATCGACATCGAACTGCACAGCCGCCATCCGCAGCGCCCGGACGCGGCCCGCACCTGGACCTGCTCGCCGGTGATCCTGGTCCCGCGCCCCGACGCCGGCCTGGGCGAGATCCACCAGACCTTCCTCGCCACCCACAAGAACGTGCGCGTGATGGCCGACGACGCCGGCATCGCGCGCGTGCACGCGCCGGGCGGCGGGCGCCTCGACATCGACGTCACCGCGCGCAATGCCTCGATCGCGCAGATCGACCTGCGCGACGGCGACGGTAACGCAGGCGGCAAGGTCGACCTGGGCTTTTCCACCATTGCCTGGGACGAAGACCTGATCGAAATCGACGTGCCGGCGCAGCAGGCGCCCCATCCCTGCCCGGCCGGCAGCGCCTGCCTGGTCCACGCGGAACCCGATTCGGCCGCGCAGCGCCACCTGCGCCTGTTTGCGCTCGACGAGTGCGTGCTGGGACGATTCGAGAGCTTCGCGCCGGAAGCCGACCTGCTGCTGTGCCACCATGGCGAACATGGCGAGGAACGCGGCGGCCTCACGCGCCGCCTGTCCGGCCGCCACGCCCTTATCCGCCTGGGCCGCCATGGTTTCGAGATCGAAGACGTGTCGCGCTACGGCCTGCTGCTCGACGGCGCATGGCCGGGCAAGCACGCCCCTGTGCCGCTGCGCCTCGGCATGCGCATCGCACTGACGGCCAGCATCCGCGGGGTGGTGGAGCTCGAAGTCACCTCCCTGCTCGCGCACGCGCTGGTCCTGCACCGCGTCGATGCGGGCGCCCGGGCGGAGGCCTTCTGCATCCTGGCGCCGGACATCCATCCGGGCGCCGGCCCTGCCCAGGGCGGCAGCACCCAGCCGCGCGCGGCCGGCCTGCCGCTGCTGTTCCACCGGGACGGTGGCTTCTGGCACCTGGACCCGGTGTCCGGGGCCGAAACGCCGCTGGCGCCGGGCGCGAGCCTGGAGCGCCTGCGCGGCATGGGTGCGCAATTGCGCTTTGCCGCGCGGCCCTATCCTGAACTGGAAACCGGCGCGGACGCGGACGCACGTACCCACGCGGCCCGCGGCGGCGACCTTCGGCGCGCCTTGCCGCCCCTGCCCGCCGCCCGCCTGGACGCCTGAGGCCCGGGAGCCTGCCGCGCGCCCGCGGGCATCGGTGCGTTTCAGGGAAACGGGGTGTAAGCGAAGCCCTTCGTCATGACACCGGTGAGCGCAATCTGGTTTTCTTCGTTACAGCCCATGAGGACCTCGGCGAGGTTTGCCGCCTTCGTATCCAGGACGCCGGTCCGGTAGCCGAGCCCGCCCGGCTCCGGGACCCGGGAAACGCTCTCAGGGAAGCGTTTCGTTCGATGAGCGGGATCGCGCCGGTAAGCTGCCGACAACCCGCTCCTGAACGAGGTCGCGCCGGGAATCCATCGGATAAATAAACCTTTTTGTTTACTTATTAGATGAGCTTGCTTACACTTCCGGCAAACCCCTTTGCCACGGATGTGTATGAAGAACGGCGTGCTCATCGCCAGCGCCTGCCTGCTTGCCCTGCTGTCGACCATCGGCGCCTCGCTCGCCTATCCACTGTTGCCGCCCCTGTTCTCCGGCGCGGGCGCCGCTGGCAGCGAACTGAACACCTACCTCGGCCTGCCGCCCAAGCTGCTGTTCAGCATTGCGCTGATGGTCAATCCGGTCGGGATGCTGCTCGGCAGTGCGCTGCTGGGATCGATGTCGGACGCGCTCGGACGCCGCCGCATCCTGCTCCTCACCACGGTCGGCGCCGCCGCTGGCCACCTGCTGACGGCCTACGCGCTCTTGAACCAGTCCTACCCGCTGCTGGTCGCCGCCCGCTTCTTCACCGGCGTGCTCGAGGGGAACGGCGCCATCCTGCGCGCGCTGCTGGCCGAGCGTCTCGCGGGGCCACTGCGCAACCATGCCCTGTCCTGGCTGAACGGTTCCTCGAACCTGGGCTGGCTGGCCGGCCCCCTGCTGTCCGGGCTCACGGCGAGCCGCAGCATCACACTTCCCTTCTACGTCGCCGCAGGCGGACTGCTGCTCGGCGCCATGCTGGCGATGCTGGTGCTGCGCCACGAGCCGCCTCCCGGCGCCAGCCGCGGCTGGTGGTTCCAGGTGCGCGAGCGCCACGCCTTCAGCTTGCTGCGCCACGGCCCACTGCAGACCCTGTTCCTGATCCACCTCGCCTATTCCTGCGGCGTGGCCGGCTTCTACGAATTCTTTCCGCTGTGGCTGGTGGAAACGGGCGGCTACGACGCGGCCGGGATCGCCTTCGTCAACATGGCGATGTGCGGCACCATGACCCTGGTCGCCCTGTTCGCCGGCCGCGCCCATGCGCGCGACGCGCGACTGCGCGTGAGCAACCAGGCGGCCGCCGTTGCGCTGGCGATCCTGTGCGTCGGCCTGGGCAATCTCTGGATAGGCATGGCGGCCATCGTCGTGTTCGGCGTGCCGCATGCCTTCTATAATGCAACCCTGCAGGCCTGGGCGGCCGACCGTTTTGCCGGTCATGGACAGGGGGCCGTGATGGGTCTGCTGTCCACCACCTTCTGCCTCGCCCATATTGTCATGGCGCTGGGCGGTGGGCTGCTGGCGCTGGTCGACACCCGGCTGGTGCTGGTGACGGGCGGCCTGCTGGCGGCGTCGGCGGCCTTCAACATGCGGCGCTGGAGCCGCCAGGCCGCGCCCACCTACGAGGAATTCGCATGAACACGGCTGAACAGACCTTATTGCTGCTGAAGACGCGCGGCGCCCAAACCGCCCAGGCCCTCGCCGAGGTCTTGCACCTGAGCTCGATGGCGGTGCGGCGCCAGCTCGAGGCGGCCGAAGAAAAGGGACTGGTCAGCCACGTCGACACCCCCGGCAAGGTGGGGCGTCCGGTACGCCTGTGGCAGCTGACCGAGCCGGGACACGCCCGCTATCCCGACCGCCATGCGGCGCTCACGGTCGACTTGATCGGCCAGGTACGCGCGCTGTTCGGCGAGGCGGCCATCGACCGCCTGATCGACGCCCGCGAGGCGGCCAGCGAAGCGGCCTACCGGGCCGCGATCGATCCGGCGGCGCCGCTGGTCCAGCGGGCCGCCGGCCTGGCCGTGCTGCGCGAGGCGGAAGGCTACATGGCCGAGGCGCACGCGGCGCCGGATGGCAGCGTGCTGCTGGTGGAGAACCACTGCCCGATCTGCGCCGCCGCGCGTGCCTGCCAGAACTTCTGCCGCTCCGAACTGGACGTGTTCAGGCGCGTGCTGGGCCCAGGCGTGCAGGTGGAGCGCGTCGAGCACCAGCTGGCCGGCGCGCGGCGCTGCGCCTACCGCATCGAAGCGGTTCCGGCGCAGCCGCCTGCCTGAACCCGGCCCGCAATGTCCCGATCTGCCCCGATGCATGTGAAATTGCGTGAGCTTGTTGCGCCAATGCGCAGGTATGCTGCACACTTTCGGTCTCGCGCATTTTGTCATGACAGACGTGATGTTTTCCTGGTTGTTCCCACTGGCGCTGCTCGCCTGCGCCGCCCTCGTGCTCGTGTTCCGCTTTCCGGAGCGGCGCTGGCCCCGGCCGCTGGCCGTCTCGGCTGCCGGGGCGATCCTGGCGATGACGGTGTTCGACGACGCCGGCGCCACGCGCGCCATCCTGCTGACCGGCCTCGTCCTCACTGTCGGCGCCGCAGTGGCCGAGCGCAAATGACATCCGGACGACGAAGCTGCCGATGACCGAGCCGCTGCGCCACGCCATGAAAGGTGCACGATGCTGCAGATGAAACCGTTTGTGCGCTCGGTGTCGATCGACCCGCGCGCGGACCTGGATCTCGACGCCTATCCGTTCACGATTCCGGCGGTGCGCGAGATGGGCGTGCTGGACATGCACCCCGACGTCACGTTCTTCGTGGGCGAGAACGGCGCTGGAAAATCGACGGTGCTGGAAGCGATCGCGGTCGCGCTCGGCATGCCGGCCGAGGGCGGACCGCGCAGCGTGCACCGCCCCCAGCAAGAGGTTTCCGCCCTGCACCGGCACCTGAAGCTGAGCAAGGGATTCCGGCAGCCGCTACACGCCTATTTCCTGCGCGCCGAAAGCATGTTCGACGTGTTCAGCTACATGGACGAGGTGGGCGGCAGCAGCCGCAACGGCGCCGGCCTGCACTTGCGTTCCCACGGGGAAGCCTTCGCCGAGCTGTTGCTGAATTTCAGGAAAGGCGGCCTCTATCTGCTCGACGAGCCGGAGGCGGCCTTGTCGCCGAACCGCCAGCTGGCGGCCCTGCGCATCATCGACGAGCTGGTCAAGGAAGACGCGCAGTTCATCATCGCCACCCACTCACCCATCCTGCTGGCCTATCCGCGCGCCCGCATCCTGTGCTTCGACAGCAGCGGCATCTCGCCGATCGCCTACGAGGATACCGAGCATTACGCGACCACGCGGGATTTCCTCAACCACTACCCGCGCCGGCTGGAGCAGTTGCTCGGCGACGAATGAGCCGGCTGCATCTTGCGGTGCACGGCGTCAGTCGCGCAGGCCCTCATGGCGCCAGGCCGCCGGCCAGGCCGGCAGCGGTATCCGCTCGTCGTCGCCCGGCACCGGCACGAAGGCATTCGCCTCCCAGTCGCGCGCGGCCTGTTCGATGCGCTCGCGGCGCGAGGACACGAAGTTCCAGAAGATGTAGCGGCGCCCGTCCAGCGGCGCGCCGCCGATGAGGACGAAACGCGCGCCGGCGCCTGACGACACGCGCAGCTGGGCGCCCGGCGCGAGCATTGCCATCGTATTGGCGGGAATCGCCTCGCCGTCCACCTCGATGGCGCCGATCGGCGCATACACCGCGCTTTCCTCAGGCAGGCCGTCCAGCAGGATCGACCCGCCGGGCGCCAGTTGCACGTCCAGGTAGAGCGTGTCGCCGAAGCGCGGCACCGGGGAGCTGCGGCCGAACGCCGTCCCCACCAGCACCCGCACGGTGGCGCCCTCGAAGGCCACTTCCGGAATGTCCTCGCTTGGCGTGTGCGAGAACGCCGCCGGCGCTTCCTCGAGCTCGCGCGGCAGCGCGGCCCATAGCTGCAGGCCATGGGTGCGGCGCACCCGGTCCAGCAGGTCGTCGGGCGTGCGCTCGGAATGGACGATGCCGCTGCCGGCCGTCATCCAGTTGATCGCGCCCGGCTCGATGCGCTGCTCGGTGCCCAGGCTGTCGCGGTGCATGATGGCGCCCTCGAACAGGTAAGTCACGGTCGCCAGCCCGATGTGCGGATGCGGGCGCACGTCGTGGCGCGCGCCCGGCTGGGCTTCCACCGGACCCATGTGGTCGAAGAACAGGAAGGGCCCGACCGACTGGCGCGCGGCCGCCGGCAGGATGCGCCGGACCGTGAAGCCGCCGCCGAGGTCCTTGTCGTGCGATTTGAACAGGTGCGCGATGCTCATGAGGATTCTCCGTGCTTGCGTGATGCGCTTACTGTACACCATCGGCGGCGCCGGCCGCCGGGCGCCGCCCGGCGATCACATCAGCTCGCGCACCACGCGGAAACCCACGATATCGTTGGACAGCACGCTGGAAAAACCGTTGCGCAGCGCCGAACGCAGGTAGCGCGGGTTGTACAGCCACGATCCGCCGCGCAGGATGCGCCGGGCCGCGTCGCCGCCCGTTTCCCAGGCGCTGCCGTCCAGCGGCGCGCCTTCGTAGTTTTCGTGCACCACGTCCTGCACCCACTCCCACACGTTGCCGTGCATGTCGTACAGGCCCCAGGGATTGGCCGGGAACATCCCTGCCGGGGTGGTGCCGCACCGGGAGGCGCCGCGCGGGCTGCCGTTGTAGCTGAAGCTGCCGTCGAAGTTGGCCTGGTCGGGGGTGATCGTGTCGCCGAAGCTGAAGGCGGTCCTGGTGCCGGCCCGGCAGGCGTACTCCCATTCCGCCTCGCTCGGCAGGCGGTAGCGCTTGCCGGTGGCGCCGGACAGCCACGCCAGGTACTGCTGGGCGTCATGCCAGGTCACGCCCACCACCGGGTGGGCGTCGGTCTGCGCAAAGCCCGGTTCGAGCCAGATGACTTCGCCCTGCGGCTCCCAGCCGGTTGCCTGCACGAACACGCGCCATTCGCCCACCGTCACCGGATAGCGGCCCATCGCGAACGGCCGCTCGATGCCGACCCAGCGCTGCGGCGTCTCGCGCTCGAGCCAGCGCTTCTGCGCGCCGGCGGCCATCGCCAGCTTGCGCTCGTGTTCGTGCGAGCCCATCTGGAAGCGCCCGGTCGGGATCAGCACCAGGCTGGGCCCGCTGCCTTCGCCCTCCAGGAAGGGGTCGCACAGCACGCCGTCGCCGTCGGCCACCGGACTGTCCGGCGTCGGCATCAGCTGCGCCAGCTCGGACGCGGTGCGCGCGGCCTGCAGTTCGCGCGCGCGCTTCTGCTCGGCGAGGTAGGCGGCAGCGGCCCTGGCCTGCGCCGCCTTGCGCTGGGCTTCTTCCTGCGCCAGCCGGGACTTGGCCACTTCTTCCTCGCGCCGGGCCAGCAGCTGCCGCCGCAGCGCTTCCTTGCGCGCCGCCCTGGCCTCTTCCTGGGCGGCGCGCTCCTGGCGCTGCTGCTCGCGGCGCTGGCGCTCCACCAGGGCCCGGGCCGCATCCCGCGCCTGCTCCTCGGCCTGGCGCCGGACCGCCAGTTCGCGCTCGCGGCGTTCCTGCCCGGCGCGCGCGGCCGCTTCCTGCTGCGCGATCTCCTCGGGCGAGGGCCCCACCGCTTGGCGCAAGCCCTCCAGCAGCGCGCGCACGGTCGCGGGACGGGCAGACGGGTCGGCGGCGAAGCCGGCGCGCAGGGCTTGCCACTGGTGCGGCTGCAGGGCGGCGGGAGATACGCCCGGGTCCGCGGGCAAGGCGCCGTCCAGCATCTGGTAGATCATCATCGACACCGCGTACACATCCAGCGCGGGGGCCGGCTGGCCCTGCGCGCTGCCGGCTTCGGGAGCGCGGTAACCGGCGGTGCCCGAGCTGCCGGGGGCGTCCAGGGCCGCGCCGCCGCCCTTTCCGGCACTGCCGCGGGCGCGCGCCGCGATGCCGAAGTCGAGCAGCTTCACCTCGCCGCGCCGGGTCAGGAACACGTTGCCCGGCTTGATGTCGCGGTGCACCAGGCCATGCCTGTCCCAGGCGTAGTCGAGCGCGGCGGCGACCGGCTCCAGCAAGGCCAGCACGCGCTCGAACGGCAGCCGTCCCTCGCGCGCCAGCAGGCTGTCGAGGTCCTCTCCTTCCAGGCATTCCATGATGATGAAATAGCTCGAGGTGGCCGGGTCCTGCGCCCACTCGTAGACGCGCACGATGTTCTCGTGCGCCAGGCGGCGCGCGCGCGTCGCTTCCTGGATCAGCAGCTTGGACTGCAGGGCCGATTGGGTCAGCTGCGGCGGCAGGATCTTCAGGGCCACCTGGGCGCTATGGCCCAGTTCCGCATGGGTGGCGAGGTCGGTTGCCTGCCATACCTGGCCCATGCCGCCGTGCGCGATCAGGCGCTCCAGGCGGTAGCGCCGGTTCTGCGGCCCGACTTCCTGGCCCGCCATCAGGCCAATCTCGGTGCCCGGGCGTACGCGCTGCGGGAGTGCGTCCTCAATCCCTGTTTCCACGCCCGCCTGATCCGGCAGGTAGGCCGCATCGAGGATCGCGTTCTTGCGCAGGTCGAACTCGAGACGGCTCAGCAGGCCGTCCTCGTGGAGGGCACGCAGTTCGCGGATCTTGTCGATGGCGGTCTGCATCGCTGCCGTCACGTTCGCCTCAAGCCCGCATCACTGCGGCAATGGCGCGCCGCAGGAGGCGCAGAAGCGCTCGCCCTCGCGCGCCGGGTGCCCCTGCGCGCACAGCCGGACGGCGCCGGCAATGCCGACCCCGAAGCGGGCCTGGGTGGCGAGCAGCTCCACCTGGTGGCGGCGGTCGCGCTCGACTTCCTCCGCGCGCCGCGCCTGTTCGTCGCGCACCAGGTCCAGCGCCTCGCCAGGGGCCAGCCTGCCCTCGCCTGCGACGCCTGCGAGGGCCGCCAGCTGGCCGGCATCCATCGTGGCGTGCACGCGGGTCTTCATGAAATCGGTCAGCAGCGCCGCGTTCGGCGCCGCGGCCAGGGCCAGCTTGGCGGTGTCGTCCATGTCCGCGAACGCGTCCAGGCGGCGCAGTTCGAGCGCATGGCGGCGTTCTTCGGCGTCGAGCTGCACGTCCTGCTGGGCGCGCGACTGGCGCGCATCGAGTTCGATGGTGCGGGCCAGCTTGTCGTGCTGGGCCGCCGTGCGGGTGGTTTCGATGCGCTGGCGCGCCTGCTCGTCTTCCCACTCCTGCAGGCGTTCGGCCTCGCGCCCGCGCGCCGCATTGGCGAGCAGCAGGCTCTGGTGCCGCGCACGGTGCTCCTCCTCGTCGATCTCGCGGGTGCGCCGCGCCGCATCCGCCTCGCCGGCGCGCAGGCGCACGAGTTCCGCCTGGCGGCGGGCGGCGTCTTCGATCAGCCCGGCCTGCTCGATCTTGTTCCGGATCTGCTGTTGCAGCAGCGCCTGCGAAAAGCGCTGGCGCGCAATGGCCTGGGCCTGGCGCGCATCGTGCTGCGCCACTTCGAGCTCGCTGCGCATGCGCACCTGGGCCAGGGCGCGCAGGTGTTTCCATTCCAGCGCCTCGTCCGCGCGCCGTGCGCCCTTCTTGGCCAGCTCGTGTTCGAGTTCAGCCAGCACATCGCCGGCGCCACGCTCGAGCGCCTGCTTGCGCGAGCCGGCGTCGAGGATGCGCGCATACAGCTCGATCTGGCGCGCCCGCACCGCATGGGCGCGGTCGGCGCCTTGCAGGGAGAGCTCGGCACGCGCGATGGCGTCGTCCTGGCGCAGTTCGCGTTCGCGCTGGCGCACGCGCGCGCCTTGCTCGGCGCGGCGCAGGCGCTGCCATTCCTCGGCGTCGTACAGCTCATCGAGATGCTTCGCATGCTCGATCTGCACGTGGCGCTCGTCGGCGGCCAGCCACAGGCTGCCGACCCGGGCGCGGTGGGCGTCGTACTTGTCGTGGCGCAGTTCGACGGTATCGACCTTCACTGCCGCCAGCCCGTATTCGGCCAGCAGGATCTTCAGCCCGCCCTGCAGGCGTTCGTCCAGCTGCGCACGCAGGTCCCGGTTGCCGGCCATCTCGCGCATCGAGCGCGCGCCGACGAATTCCTCGGCCAGCTGGCGCACGGGCGCCGCCAGCAGCTCGCGCAGCTGCTCGCTCTTGATGGTGCCGGGCATGGTCATGAAGTGGCGGGCAAAGGCCGGCACGTTCTCGATGCGCAGGCTGACCGTCAGGCGCGCGCTCACCGCCAGCTGTTCGGCGGTGAGCACCTCGTCGAAGCAGAATTCCACCGGCAGCGCACCGGTGCGGGTGACCAGGATTTCGGCGTGCTGGTCGCGCAGCAGGTGGTTCAGGCGGGTGAAGAAGCCTTCGATCTCGTATTCGCCCTGCGGCACTTCGGTGGCCTTGCTGCCCTGCAAGATGTAGGCGCGGGCGGTCGCCGGCACGCGCAGGGTCTTGACGAACACGCCGGACAGCGCGCGCACGCCGAAGAACACGGCCAGTTCGTCCGGCCCGGCGACCCAGCGGTTCTCGCGCAGCACCGGCAGCGCACTGGCACCCTGCGGCGCGCCGAGGATCAGGCCGCATCCGTTGCAATAGTGCGCGTCCCCGCCATGCTTGCGCTCGCAGCGCGGGCAACTGGCGCCGCCCAATCCGAACATCTGGAACATATCCGACTCCGTTTCCTAAAACACCCAACACTGCACGGCACCCGCCGATTCTAGCAAAGCCATGGGCAATTCAAATGATCCCGATCCGGTCCACGCAGGCCAGGCTGGCCCCGCGCGCCTTGATCTGGTCGCGCCAGCCCGGCGGCAGCTGCGGCTCCCAGGCGCGCGGCACCAGGATCCGGTCGCCAGGCGCAGCTTCGCGCGCCAGCAATGCGCATTTCGGGGCGCCGCCCTCCACCGTGTCGACCCGGCCGGCATGCCAGCTTGATGACTGGCCGGTAGCCAGCACCCGGCCGCGCGCCAGGAATTCGCGCCCGCGCGCCATGCGGTCGGCCATCACCAGCGCCAGTTCGAAGGAGCCGCCCTGGAAGCGGGTCTCGCCAAAACGCACCGTGGTGCGCCACTGCCCGGCGCCGCGGCCGTCGAAATGACGCGCGCCCACCAGCACCGCGCGGACCCGGGCCTGCAGCGCGGCGTCCAGCCCGGGCGCCGCGATGCTCGCCTCTTCTTCGCCATCCTGGCCATCGTGCGGCGCCGGCCGCACGCTCACTTCCACCCAGCACAGGCAATCTGCTTCTCCGCCGCTGACCAGGGGGAACCAGGCGCGCGCCGCCGAGACGGCGGCCGCAGGATCGGGATGCCCGCTCAGGGCGCCCAGGTGCGGCAAGCCGCCCTCGCCGCCGACCAGCACCCCGAGGGGCGCCTGGCGCAGGCCGTGGCCGTCGATGCGTCCCAAATGCCAGGCGTCGGACCATCCGTTCGCCACCAGCGGCGGCTGCGACGGGTCCGGCCGCCAGACGCTGCGTACCATGCGGTCGGCCAGTACGCAGGCCAGTTCCCAGTCGCGGCTGTCCGGCGCGGGCGCCCGGTCGAGGCTCAGCACCACCTGCTCGCGGCTGTCGAAACGCGGCTCGGTGTGGCGCGCCAGGCGCACGACTTCCTGCATCCGTTCGGCCAGCGCCGGGGCATCCGGCACGCTGCACTTGATCTCGGCGCGGCCGCCGCGCGGACGCACGGTGGCCGTCACGGTCAGCAGGGAACCGTCCGGCGCGATGCTGCGGCAGGTGATGGCGGCGCTCATGGCGCCACCTCGCCCGTTTCCCGGCGCGCCGCGCAGTCGCATTCGAGGTTGGCGACGATGCGGTCGGCTTCCTCCAGCAGGGCCGGCACCATGGCGGCGTCGGCCAGCTTCATGCGCGCCAGCAGCGCCCATCCCTCGTCCAGCGCGGCGGCCGCGCGCCGGCTGTGGCGCGCCCGGCGCAACTGCACGTTCGGCGCCAGCGCCTGGCCGGGCGCGGCCAATTCGAGCGCCGGCATGGTGCCCACGGACAGGCTGACCAGGTCGAGGCGGCGCAGCAGGTCCTGGTGGCGGCGAAAACCCGCGCAGTCGCCCGGCAGCACCGCAAGGCGCAGGCCACACATCAGGCCCGGCAGTTCCAGGAACAGGCGCCGCAAGGCTTTCTCGTCTTCGCGCGCGGCGTCGAAGGCTTCCTGCTTCGGCGCCGCGGGCGTTGGGAGCGCGGGGAGCGGCTGCGCCGCCAGGCGCGCCGACAACAGCGCCGCGAGGTCGCGCGACGCGCCCAGGTCGACTGGCACGCAATCGTCCACCATCACGCCGAAGCGCGTGTACAGCAGCTGGTTGAAACCGGTGCGGAAGGCATTCCACTCCTCGAAGCTGGTGCAGGGCGGCAGCGCGAGATTGCCCTGGGCCAGCTCGCGCTGCAGCGCCGCCTGCAGCGCCGCCACGAAGCCGTCCAGCGCCACCCGCTCGCCCGCTTCGCTGGCCAGGAACAGGTCGAAGCGCTGCTGCGCCTCGCGCGGGTCCGGGGTGTCGAGGGCGACGCTGACACGCAGGCCGATCTCGGGCGCGGCGGCAAACGGGACCAGCTCGCACGCATAGGGCCCGGGATGGACGCACCAGGCCGTTTCGCCGTCGAGGATGGCGGCGCGCGCACCTTCGCTCAGGCGCCGGGTGTGGCCATCGCGGTTGGCCAGCACGGCGAAGCACCCGGCCGGCACCGTGCAGCCGCGCGCGAGCGGCAGCGCGATGACGGCAGCGCCCAGGCCGGCAAGGTCGGCCGGCGGCTGGCGAAACGGCCGGGTGAACAGGTTCAGCATGTCAGTCCCCGGCCGGCTCCACGGCGAAGCGGCCGCCCTGCTGCTGGAAGTGCGCCGCCGGCGGCGCGGCAAAGGGCCAGGGCCCCTCGCATTCGCCGTCGCTGTCGAGCACGCCCTCCAGCACGGTGGCGCCGGCGCCGTCCAGCACCCGCAGCGCCCCCGCGCCCTCCAGCAGCGTGGGCGCCAGCGGCGATTGCGGATCCAGCTGCAGGATCACCCGGTCGCCCACGAAATGCAGGCGCCAGGCGCCGTCGTCCGTGACCAGGCTGTCGAGCGCTGCCCCGCCGTCGGCGGCGCGCAGCATGCCGCTGCTCCCCTGCCAGCCCCGGTTAGCGCGTCGCCCCGCCTGTGCCCGGCGCTGGCCGGCGAGCGTGCGCAGGCGCCGCGCCGTCAGCGGCGAGGCCTGCAGCGCGGCGCGTTCGCCGGCCGTCAACGGCCGGCTGCCGTCGAGCGCCTGCAAGAGCACCGCGTCCGCCAGCACCAGGCGGTCGCCGTCGACCCGGCGTACGGCCAGCAGGCGCGCCTGCAGCTTGCGATCGAGTTCCGTCATGCCCATCGAGATTCCTCCTTCGTGCCCGCTAACGCTTGCAATCGTTGAATGGCGGCGTCGCGCCGCTTGCGCAGGGTCGGCAGCGACACCGCGTCCAGCAGCGCAAGCTGTTGCATCGTCGGCAGCTCGCCGCTAGCCGGATCGAGCCACTCGGCCGGATAGCTGTCGTCGAACGGTCCGAGCAGCTTCAGGTAGACCGCCAGCCGTACCGGCAGGGAATCGCGCTCCATCACCCGCAAAGCCCAACTGTTGCGCTGCTGCGACGCCGCCGCCACCTGGAGATAGCCGGGGGGCAGTGAAACACGCTGCGCCAGCTGCCGGTCCAGCAGGAGCGCCGGCGCGGGGTCGGCTCCCGCTTCCTCTTGCGGCGCGCCGTCGGCTAATGCAAGTTCATCCTGGCCGGCCTCGAGGATCCGGTCCGGGCCCGGCGTGCTGGCCGCCTCGGATTCGCCCAGCACGCGCCAGTAGTCGTCCAGCCAGGCCCCGGCGTCGCCCGCGTCCTGCAGCCAGTCGCGCTCGCCGTTCGAGGACAGGGCCTCGTACTCGCCGATCTCGCGCAGCATGGCGCCGATCTTGTCCGGACTGTCCTTCAGGCTGGCGAAGCGCTTGGAACGGGTATGCAGCGGCCCGGCCGCGCCGGTGAAGCGCTCCAGGGTCTCGCTCCAGCGCAGGATCCACTCGGGACGGCAGTCGCCCACGCCGCGCACCAGGCGCGCCTCGATCGGCTCGGCCTCGACCGCGCGGCCGAGGATGGCGCCGGCCTGCTCGCGGTGCTCGCGCCAGCCGGCCAGCAGGCGCGCCACTTCGCCGTAGGCGGTGTCGAGCATCCGGTAGGCATACATGCGGTTCGGGCTGCAGGGGCGGCCGCAGGCGGCCTGGTAGTTGTCGCTGTCGACCTTGTCGCGCAGGACGGCGTACATGTCGTTGAATTTCTTGCGCAGCAGCGCTTCGCCCCCGGGAGCATCCCAGAACGGGCCCATGCGCGCATGTTCGGCTGCCACCGCCGTGCACAGCGCGGCCCAGTCGCCTGGCCGGGCCTGCAGTTCGTAGACCAGGCTCAGGGCCAGCTCGGAGACCGTGTCGCCATAGCTGTTGCCGGCCGCCGCGCCGCGCGCGCCGCGCGCGCCGCGCGCGCCGCGCGCGCCGGCATGCAGCGCCCGCGCGAGCGCATCGACGTACTGCGCCAGCGTGTCTGCAGGTTCGGACTCGATCAGCCGGGCGGGCATGACGCGGGCGAGCGCCGCCAGCGAGCATTGCCCCAGCAACTTGCGGACCTGCTCCCAACCGTGCTCCTGGTACCGGGTTCCCGGCAAACGCATACCTTCCTCATCCTCGATGGCCTTCCGCAAGAGCGGATTGTCAACAGATGATGCCATACAAACACAACATCAAGGCGCGCAGATGAGGGTCAATCTCCCTTCTGTTCAGGGGACTGCGGGCGCATGGCGCGCAGCAAGGCCGCGACGATCGGCGCGGCGTGGGCGCCGCCCGTCAGGTCCGACTCGCTCACGAAGGCGGCAAAGGCGAGCCGGCGCGTCTGGCCCGGCACGGCGCCGGGCTCCAGCCAGCCCATGAACCAGACTGTCGCCCGGCCGTCGGCGCCGGTGGGAGCGGTGCCGGTCTTGCCGAACAGCCCGGCACGCAGGCCTGCGAATTCCGTGGCGCGGAAGGCGCCGGCCGCCGTGCCGCCCTCCACCACGCCCTTCATGCCGGCGCGGATGCGGTCGAGGCGCACGCCGACCGGCGGGCCCGCCTGCTGCCCTGCCTCGCGCCCGTCCAGCGCCAGGAGCAGGCGCGGCGTGACGATCCTGCCCTCGCCGACGGCGGCCGCGACCAGCGCCATCTGCAAGGGCGTCGCCTGCATGCGCAGGCCGATCGCCATCTGGCGCACCTCGTGCCGGGTCTGGATCGGGTCGAGCATGGCGCCGCTGCCCTGCAGCGCGTCCCAGGCGGTCCAGCGATAATCGGGCGGCAGCAGGCCGCCGTCCAGGCGCAGCGGGACGCCGAAGCCCAGCCGCCTTGCCATCCCCGCGACCGGACGCACCGGGTCGAGCGCGCCAGGTTCGATCTCGCCCATGCCGGGCATGCCACCCTGCGGCCGGCCGCCCAGGCTGCGGTCGCCCAGCTCGGCCGTCCAGGCGAACCAGGTGTTGACGCTATGCGTCATCGCCTGTGCCAGGCCCAGGCGCCCTTCCACCGCCCTGCCGGCGGCCGGCTGTTCGCGGAAGTTGGTGATGCGCGCTCCGCCGCCAACCGGATAGCTCGGCGCGGCGGTGCGAAATCCGTAGCCGGCATCGCGTGCGGCGGCATCGATCGCGGCCAGCGGCATGCCGCCCAGCAGTGCATCGAGCCGGCCGTCGGTGCGCGCCGCCGCTTCCAGGCCGAGGGCGGTCACCACCTTGAACGTGGAGCCGGGAGCGCGCCCGGCTCCACCGTCGTGCTGGAAGGCCGGCAGGCGCAGGGGGCTGCGGGCCGGGTCGGCGCGGTCGAAATCGCGCAGTTCCGCCCAGCGCGCCGGGTCGGCCCGACCCAGGCCGGCGCCGGCCGCGGCCAGCACGTCGCCGTTGCCGGCATCGAGCAGGACCAGCCCGGCTTGCCGTCCCACGGGCGCCGCCTGGGCGCCGCTGCAGGTGCTGCCGTCCCACTGTCCCTGGCGCAGGCCGATGCATTCCAGCGCCGCCTGTGCGGCCCGCTGCAAGCCCAGGTCCAGGCTCAGGCGCGCCGCATGCACGGCGCCAGGCAGGCGCGCCAGCATGCCGGCCACGCTGGATGCGTGATCCCGGTGCACGCCCAGCAGCGGGCCCAGCCCGGCCGCCTGCGCCGCCGCGCTGGCCCTGCCATCCACCCAGAGGGTTTCACCGTTGCGGCCGCGCAGCGCGACTTCCGCGCCGGCGGGACGCGCCGCAGCGTGTGCCGCCGGCAGCGCCTGCCAGGCCAGGCGGCCATCCTCGGCGCGCACATGGCGGTAGCCGGCGTCGGCGCTGCCGGCGAGCTGCGCCAGGTCGAGCGGTTCCAGCTCGAGCACGATGCGCGACGCGCCCGGCAGCGGCGCCAGCACCAGGTGCTGGACGGCGCCGGGGTCGCGGCAGGCCCGCCCGTCGCAGGCCCCGGCCACCCTGGCCGTCGCACCCTCGACCCGGCGCAGGCGCCCGGCCACCAGCAGCTCGGCCGCCTGCGCGCCGTCGAGCGTCAGCATCGCGCTGGCGGCCGCACCGCCGCCGTCCCAGGCGGCGACGCGGCGCCATGGCGTCCAGCCTTCCGGAAGTCGCGCGAACAGGCGCATCGCGGCCACCGGCAGGCCCTCGTCCTGGGCCACCGGCGCACCGCCCACGCTGGCGCGCCAGGCGGCATCGCTGCCCGGCCGCACGCGCCAGGCCAGCAGCCGGCGCTCGCTGTTGAAGACCCGCAGCTGCTCGCGCACGAAGGCGCCGTCGGCGCGGTAGTAGAGGCGCTCGAGCAGCTTGCGGCCGGCCGCGTCGAGGCGCAGGTGTTCCCAGCCCGGCAGCGGCGCGCGCTCGTCCGGGCGGGCGGCACGCCAGGCCGCGAGGTCGCGCGGCGCCATCTCGGCCAGGCCGTTGCGTCCCAGCCGGACCAGTCCGCGCTGGTGCAGGCGGTCGAACAGCTGCGCGTCTTCCAGCGCGCGCGGCCGCGCGGCCGGCACGGTGTGCTCGCCCGGAGCCAGCGCCAGCGCCGGCAAGGCCATGCCGGGTCCGAAGGCCTGCACCAGCCCGGCGCCGGCCGCGCCCGCGACCGCCCGCTGCACCAGCAGTTCGCCGGCTTGCGGACACGCATGGCTGGCGCGGCGGGTGAAGCGCAATGCGCCGCCCTGCCACACCAGCCAGCCCGTCTTGCCCAGCAGGCCGTCGCCACGCGCGCCGCGCAGCGCCAGGCCATTCCCGGCATCGCCGATCCATGCCGCCCGGGCGCCGCCCGCGCGCCAGGCCAGGCGCAGGGCTCCCCTGGCATCGCCGCGCAGGTCGACGCGCGGCATGCTTGAACCCGGCGCCGCCAGCAGCAGGCTGCGGCCCGGCGTTCCGGCCAGTGCGGCCGCTTCGCCGAACGGATAGCCGATGCGCAATGGCGGCAAGTGGGGGCGCTGCGGGTCGGGCAGCTGGGTGCACAGGTCGATCCGCACCGGCGCTTCCAGGCGCATGCCGGACGCCACCACCAGCGCGGCCGCGCCGTGCTGGACGATCCCGACGCCGGGCTCGCGCGGCACGCGCACGGTCACTCCGCCCAGCAGCGGCTGGAATGCGGCCAGCGCCGCGCTGCCCGCCGGCGTGTCGGCGCCGGTGGCCGGCAGCGAGCGGGCCGACAGGGCCAGCACCACGGCGCCGAGCGCCGCTACGGCGCAACCCAGCAGCACCCACGGGTTCACTGAACGGGGGCGCCCGGCCGCCGGCCGCGCGGCGATGCGCAGGTTGCGTGCGCGCCGGCGCGCCGTGCGTCCGGCGGCGAAGTAAGCCATGAATGATGAGAGTGCGGCAGTCATCGGGGTGTCCACAGGCGCGGCTTCCGGGCGGCCGCTTCGCAGGACGCTAGCGGAGGGAGGGTGAAACACAGCTGTACGGCGACAGGCGCGCACGTTCGCACGGGCTTTTCGACAGGTCATTCCGCGTTTTACGCGTCTCGTCGCAAGCCGCTCGCGACATGGATTGCCTTGTCCTACAGTGCACACATCGACAACCCACCTGCAAGGAGAAACACCATGAACATCATGAAGCATATGGAAGCCGTCTTCGTCGTCGCGATGAGCCTCGCGGTTCCGGCCAGTTACCTGGCGGACGCGATTCCCGACGCCCACGCCCGTAGCTACAGCGCCGACGCCGCCATGGTCGCCAGCGGCGACAAGGCCGCCGTCGTGACGGTGACCGCCAAGCGCCTGTCGGGCGAAGAAAAGCAGGCCGCGGGAGTGCGCGGATGATGAGCTGGGGCCGGCCCGCTGTCGCCTGGACGCGACAGCGGCCGCCTCGTCACACCCTCACTTGTATCACGCTGCTGCGCAATTCGCGTCCGCATCTGTTTCAGATGTAAGCATCTGCTTCAAACCGCCCTGTCGGCGACGTCCGGCGATATAGTGGGTCATCCGTTCTTGGATCTGGAGACCTGACATGAAGCGCACCCTTTCCCTTGCTGCCCTGATCGCAATTGGCGCCGCCCTCGCGCCGGCGACAGCGATGGCGCAGACCGATTTCCAACTCTACATCGGCTCGGCTCCGCCCGCGCCCATCTACGAACACGTGCCCGGCCCGCGCCACGGCTATGTCTGGGCTCCCGGTTTTTGGGAATGGCGCGGCCATCGCCATGCCTGGGTGCCGGGCCACTGGGTCGCCGCCCGGGCCGGCTATGTATATGCCGCGCCGCGCTGGCACCAGCGCCAGGGCCGCTGGTACATGGAACCGGCGCGCTGGAACCGCCACGACCGCGACCGCGACGGCATCCCCGACCGCTATGAGCGCCGCGGCTATGCGCCGGTGTATGCCGGCGGCTACCGCGACGGCCGCGACTACTATTATCGCGACGGCTACCGCGATGGCCGCGGCAACGGCTACCACCGCGACCGCGACCGCGACGGCATTCCCGACCGCTACGAGCGTGGCGGCCGGCGGGCAGGTGCAGACTTCGACCGCGACGGCGTGCCGAACTACCGCGACCGCGACCTCGACAACGACGGCGTCCGCAACCGCCGCGACCGCGATATCGACGGCGACGGCGTCCCGAACCGCCGCGACGGGCGTCCCGACAATCCGTATCGCCGCTGATCAAGCGGTCCAGGAACGGAACAAGGCACCTTCGGGTGCCTTTTTGTTATCCTTGCATCATGACCGACAGCATTCCCGACGACCCCGCCGACCACGCCGCCCTGCTTGCCGCCGCCTTCAAGGGAGAGCTCGCCGCCAGCCGCGCGCTCGCCGCCCGCACCGGCATGGCGCAAGCCGAGGCCTTGCGCGCCACGCTGACGCTGCGTGCGGGCGCCGCGGGCCTCGGCCAGCTGTTGGCGGCGCGCAGCGCCGAGCGGCTGCGTAGTGAGCAAGGCGCCGTGGCGCGCCGGGCGCACGCCGCGGCGGCCCTGTCGCGGCGCCAGACGGTTCCCGCTGCCGCCCCGGCGTGGCGCGCCTGGTTCGACGGTTCGGCGCGGCCCAATCCGGGCCGCTGCGGCATCGGGGCCGTGCTCGAAGGTCCGGGCCAGCTGCGCGTCGAGCTGTGGCGCTCCGCCGGCTACGGCAACAGCAGCGAAGCCGAGTATTGCGCGCTGATCGCCGTGCTCGAAGTGGCCGTCGCGCATGGCGCCGGCGCGCTCGCCGTCTACGGCGACAGCCAGGTGGTGATCGACGACGCCAATGCGCCCGACTGCGCCTGCGCCCCGGCGCTGCGCCCCTACCGCGAGCGGGCGCGCGCCCTGCTCGTCCAACTCCCCGGCGCCACGCTGCGCTGGATCCCCCGCCACAGGAATGCCCAGGCCGACGCGCTGTCCCAGCGCGCCGTGGCGCTTCCGCCAACCGTAGAGAACGAGCAGCACGCATGATCGACCCAAAGGACGAACCGAAGACCGACCTCGCGAGCTGGCGTCCACGCCTGGCCGCGCTGGCCGCCGGCAGCGGCCGGGTTGACAGCGCCCACGACGGCGCCCACGACCTCGCCCACCTGGAACGGGTGTGGCGCACCGCCCGGCTCCTGATGCAGAAGCATCCCGGGGCCGATGCGCTGGTCGTGATGGCGGCCTGCTACCTGCACGACCTGGTCAACCTGCCGAAGAACGATCCCGCGCGCGCCCAGGCCTCGACCCGCTCGGCGCAGTTGGCGCGCCACCAGCTGGCGTGGATGAATTTCCCGCCCGGGCGCCTGGATGCGGTGGCGCACGCGATCGCGGCCCACAGCTTCTCTGCCAACATTCCTGCCGAGACGCTGGAAGCGAAGATCGTGCAGGATGCCGACCGCCTGGATGGGCTGGGCGCGGTGGGACTCGCTCGCATGTTCTACATCGCGGGCCTGATGGGCAGCAGCCTGGCACACCCCGACGACCCGCTCGGAACGGCGCGCGAATTCGACGACCGCAGCTATGCGCTCGACCACATCATGGTGAAGCTGGCAAAGCTGCCCGGCATGATGCAGACCGATGCCGGCCGCGCGCTGGCCGAGGAAAGGCTGGCGCGGCTGCTCGCCTTCCGCGAAGAATTCGCCGCCGAGAGCGGCATCCAGCCGGGCTGAGCGCCCGGCAGGCAGGCAAAAAAGGCCGGCCCTGCCGTTCGGATGAAGTTTTCCCAGTGTTAAGATAGTTGCATTCACCTCAACGAGGCATCCATGGCCAGCCCCACAGCCTTACCGGCATCCAGCACCGGCAAACTGAACTTCGTCCTGGTGTGCATCTTCATCGACATGCTCGGCATCGGGCTGATTGTCCCGGTGATGCCGCTGCTGGTGGGACAATACGTCCCGGCGCGCGACGACCAGGCCTTGTGGTTCGGGGTACTGGCCGCCACCTTCGGCGTGCTGCAGTTCCTGTTCATGCCGGCCCTCGGCGCGCTCAGCGACCGCATCGGGCGCCGTCCCGTGCTGCTGTACTCGATGGGTGGCATGTGCCTGAACTTCCTGGTCACCGCCTGGGCGCCCAGCCTGTTCTGGTTGTTCGTCGGCCGCATCATCGGAGGCATGTCGTCGGCCAGCATGTCGGTCGCCTCGGCCTATGCCTCCGACATCTCGACCAAGGACAATCGCGCGAAAAGCTTCGGCAAGATCGGGGCCGCCTTTGGCCTCGGTTTCATTTGCGGTCCCGTGCTTGGCGGCCTGCTCGGCAACAACGACCTGCGCCTGCCCTTCTACGTCGCCGCCCTGCTCGGCGCCGCCAACCTCGTCTACGGTTACTTCATGGTGCCGGAGTCGCTTGCACCCGGCAAGCGCGCGCCTTTCGCGTGGTCGCGCCTGAACCCACTCGGCGCCCTGCTGCGCCTGGTGCGGCGCCAGGACATCCGCGGCCTGGTGGTCGTCATCACCCTGGTGACCTTCGGCCAGATGATGCTGCAATCCACCTGGGTGCTGTACACCACCTTCCGCTTCGACTGGACCCCGCGCGACAACGGCATCGCCATGTTCTGCGTGGGGCTGGTCTCGGCCGTGGTGCAGGCCGGGCTGCTGGCGGTGCTGATCCGGCGCTTCGGGGAAGTGCGCCTGTCGCTGCTCGGCATCACGTCGGGCGCCCTCACCTTCGTCGGCTACGGCCTGGCCACCCAGGGCTGGATGATGTACGCGCTCATCCTGTGCAACCTGCTGGCCTTTGCCGCCACGCCGGCGCTGCAGGCGATCGTGTCGAAAGCCACGCCGCCCGACCAGCAGGGTGAACTCATGGGTTCGCTGCAGTCGATCAGCAGCCTCGGCGTGATCATCACGCCGCTGGTCGGCACCGCCATCCTCGCCAGCGTCAGCCACCTGCCGCCGGGCGACTGGCGCATCGGCAGCCACTTCCTGCTGTGCGCGGGCATGCAGGCGGCCGCGATCCTGGTGGCCTGGCGCTACTTCCGCAGCCATCGCGTGCACGACAGCCACGGCGACAGGCAGGACAAGGAGGAAGTGCGCGCCTGATCGCGGGCGGCGTGGTGGAGCGGCGGCTGGCCCGGCGCTCGGGACGGTCGATCAGAACTTCATTTCCAGCGTGGCGCGCAGCTTGACGCTGTCCGGGTAGTTCCAGCGGCGCTTCTCGAGGCCGCGCACCGGGTCGTCGTAACTCGGCTCGAAGGAGTTGGTTTCCGCCAGCAGGTTCGACAGCGCGATGCGCAGCACGGTCTTCGGGCTGAAGGTCCAGGCCGCGTAGGCGTCCAGGTCGGTGCGCCCGACACTGTAGAAGCCGCGGTTCGCCGCCACCTGCACGTAGCCGCCGCGCCGGTAGGCCGCGCTGGCGCCCGCCGCCAGCCTGCCCGATTTGTAGTCGGCGCCGAGGTTGGCCGTGAGCGGCGTCTGCTGCTCCATCCGGTTGTACGGACCCGGCACCGATTCGACCTGCGACCAGAAGCGGCTGACGCCGGCGCGCAGGTCGATTTCCGGCGCGCCGGCGAACAGGGCCTTGAGCGGGAACCTGGTCTCGACCTCGAGGCTGCGCAGCACGGCGCGGTCGTCGTTCACCGGCGTGAAGATCCAGCGCAGGCCATCGAAATAGATGCGGTTGCTGGTGTAGTCCTCGATACGGCGCAGCGCGCCGCTTACCGACAGCATCGCGCCTTCGGCCCAGTAGTGTTCCCAGGCCGCGTCGAGACCCCAGGCCAGTTCGGGCCTGAGGTCGGGATTGCCGAGGAAGTCGGCTTCGGTGGCGCTGTTGTTCTCCCATGCCGAACGGCGCGGCACGATGTTGTACAACTCGGGCGCCTTGTAGGTGCGGCTGATGGCGAAGCGCAGCTGGTCCGCCCCTTTGCCCTCCTTTTCCGGGAACTTGTACAAGGTCTGCAGGATCGGGCTCAGGACGCGCGAGCGCACCTGCGTCGTGTCGACGGCATTGCCCGCTACCCGCGTGCGCACCCCTTCCCAGCGGGCGCCGAGGTAGACCGACCATCTCGGGTCGATGGTCCATTCGTCCTGGGCGTAGAAGGCGGCGCGCCCGACATCGGCGCGGAACTCTTCGTCCAGCAGTTCACCCGGGGCGAAGACGCGGACGGTGTCGCGCTCGGCGCGGATGTCCGAGCTCTCATTGAAGCGCAAGTCCCAGCCCAGCGCCAGCAGATGGCCGCCCTCCATCGGTCGGGTGGCCTTGCCGGTGGAATTCACCCCCCGGGCGTGGGTATCGGACAGCGTGCTGCCTTCCGTTTCGGGCAGGCCGCGGGCGTCCAGGCCGCTGCGCCGGACGAACATCTTGCGCGACGACCATTCGGCGCCGAACTTGGCATCGAGCTTCAGGCCGGATTCCAGGGTCCGGGCCCAGCTCAGGTCGGACTTTATCATCCGGTCGTCCATTTTGCCGAAGGTCTGCAGGTCCGGCGTGCGCGGCGGCTGGCCGATCAGGGTGGTGACGATCGGACGCGCGCCGTTGCGGAAGCTGGAACTGCTGGCAATGGTTTCCCATGCCACGGTGTCTCCGTTGTCGAGCGTCCAGTTGAGGCGCGGACTCAGGTTCAGGCGGTTCATGTGTCCCTGTTCGCGCGCGGCCACGGTCCGGTACATATCGACCGCGCCATCTGGCCGGGTGTTCTCCTCGAAGCCGCCCCAGTTGCGATCGAGGCCGTCGTGGTTGCCGATGGCAGAGAGCGCCCAGGACGACTTGTCGCCCTGCTCGCCCAGGTCGGCGCTGAAGCTCGGACCGCGGAAATCGCTGGAGAGCAGGTAACCCAGCTTCGCCTCGCGCTGGCGCTTGCCGGCCTTCTTGCGCAGCACGATGTTGATGGTGCCGGCCACCGACTCCGCCGAGTATTCCGCGGTGGCGACGCGCAGCACCTCGATGCGTTCGATCGTCTCGGGCGACAGCGTGTCGAGCGCGAAGCCGGCCGGGGTGCGTTCGCCGTTGACGAGGACCTGGGTGTAGCCGCTGCCGAGCCCGCGCATCCTGATCTCGGTACTGCGTCCGGCGCCGGTCGTGACGGTCACGCCCGGAATGCGCTTGAGGACGTCGGCGACGGCGGTGTCGCCGTAACGCGCGATCTCTTCGCGCTTGATGACGATGCGGGCGGCGGTGTCGTCGCGCCGCGCATCGTAGCCGGTCCCCTTCACTTCCACCTGCTGGATCCGCTCGGCGTTCGTGGACTGCTGGGCATATGCCGGAATGAAGGCCTGGGCGCCAAGCCCGGCCATGAGGACTGCCAGATAACGGGGACGGGTTAATGCCATTTGCCATTCTCCAGAAATAATTATTCGACTTTGTGCGAAGAACTATATTCCATACAATAGCATCATGTAAACTCTAGCGAGAACGTTTTATTGCTATGCCATAGCAATCTTTTTTTCCTCTCAAAAGAAAACCCGGCACAGTGGCCGGGTTTGGCAGGACGAGACGAGGATCAGAACTTCATTTCATACGTCATGCGATACCGTACCCCTTGCGGGAACACGAAGCGGCGCGTCTGCGAACCGAAGCGCGGGTCTTCATAGGTGTTTTCGTTGATGAAGTCTTGCTGCGTCATGTTGCTGACGGCAAAACGCAGCTGGCGCCGCGCATCGAACTTCCACAGCGCGTACATATCGAGCTCACGGCGCGGGGCCACATAGGCGCCCTGGTTCAGCGATACCCGTACCGGGCCGCCCCGGCGGTAGGCGAAGCTGCCGCCCGTGGTCAGCGCACCTGCCTTGTAGTCAACGCCCAGGTTCAGCGTCAGCGGCGTCTGCTGGTCGAGGCGGTTGTAGGGACCGGGTACTGATTCCACCCGCGACCAGTTCCGGTTGACGCTGGCCCGCAGGTCCACCGCCGGCGCATCCTGCATCACGGCCTTGAGCGGGAACTTGGTCTCGATCTCGAGCGAGCGGGTGGTGGCGCTGTCCTGGTTGCTCGGCGTGGTGATCCAGCGCTCGCCGTCGAAATAGGTCAGGTTGCGGGTGAAATCGCTGATGCGGCGCTGCGAGACGCTCACCGACAGCAGCGCGCCTTCGGCCCAGTAGTGCTCCCAGGCGGCATCGATGCCGGTGGCCAGCTCGGGCTTCAGGTTCGGGTTGCCGCGGTAGTCGGGTTCGGTCGAGCTGTTGTTCTCGCTGATCTGGCGGCGCGGGGTCAGGCTGCCCACGCCGGGCGCCTTGTAGGTACGCGTCAGCGCAAGGCGCAGCTGGTCGCCCTTTTTGCCGGGGATCTTGTACAGCGTCTGCAGGATCGGGCTCCAGACGTTGGAGCCGGCTTCTGCGCGCTCGAAGGTGTTCCCCGTGACACGGGTGCGGATGCCCTCCCAGCGCGCGCCCAGGTACATCGACCAGGCCGGCGTGATGTTCCATTCATCCTGCGCGAACACGGCCAGGCGCTTGACGCGCGCTTCCGAGACTTCGTACAGCGGAACGTTGCCGAAGGTGTTGCCACTGAGGCGCACGCGGTTGACGTCCCTGCGCTCGTCGTCGCGGGTGTCGATGCCGCCATCCCAGCCGAAGGCGAAGGTATGGCCCTTCTCGATCGTGCGGCTGTACTTGCCGGTGGAGTTGACGCCGCGGTCGCTTCCTTCGAGATCGCTGGTGGTGTCCAGCAGCCGCACCCCTGCCGGCGAGGATGCGGTGCGCAGCGAAGTGCTTACGTTCTCAAAGCTCGACACGCCCACTTTCAGGTCGAGCTTGGCGCCGGATTCGAACTTGCGCGCCCAGCTCAGGTCGGAGCGCAGCATGTCGTTCTTGGCTTCGAAGGCGTTGAACAGGTCCGCATAGGGCGGCGGCGGTCCGACCAGGGTGGTCGTCAGCGTGCCGACGCGGTTCCTGAAACGGTGCGAATTGACGAAGCTCTGCGAGGTCAGCGTGTTGTCCTGTCCCAGCGTCCAGTTCAGGCGCGGGCTGAAGTTGACGAGGCTGAAACGCCCTTTTTGCGGCAGCAGGATGGTGCGCAGCATGGTGGGCTGGCCGTTCGGCGCCACGCCCCGCTCGGTGCCGGAGGACTCGAACTCGAAATGGTCCTGCATGGCATTGGCCGACACCGAGTAGGAGAAGGCGCCATCGCGGTCCGAGATCTGCAGGTTGGCGTTCGGGCTCTTGCCATTGCTGGAGAGCTGTCCCCCGAGCTTCAGCTCGCGCATCCGGTTCTTGACCGAACGCTTGAGGATGATGTTGATCGTGCCCGCCACCGACTGTGTCGAGAACTCGGCGCTGGCGGCGCGCAGCACTTCGATGCGTTCGATCGAATCCGGGGCCAGCGAATCCATCGAGAAGCCGGCCGGCGCACGCTCGCCGTTGATCAGGATCTGGGTGTAGCCCGCACCCAGGCCGCGCATGCGGATCTCGCCGCCGCGGCCGTTCGGAGAGTTGACGGTAATGCCCGGCACCCGCTTGAGCACGTCCAGCACATTGGTGTCGCCGTACTTGGTGATTTCTTCGCTGCTGACGACCACCTTGGTGGCGGTATCGTCGCGGCGCGGATCGTAGCTGTCCGCCGTGCCCTTCACCTCCACCTGGGTCATCTTCTTGCCGGCTTCCGCCTTCGGCGCGTCGGCCCTGGGCGCGCCGGCTGGCGGGGTCTGCGCCTCCTGTGCGGATGCGGTGAGGGCCGGGAGGCACAGGCTGAGCGCGGCTGCCAGCGCGGTCATGCGGAAGGAAGGGAATGGGATGGACATGGCTACTTCGAAAGTGAGAGAGAATCAAGGGGAAGCAGATTGTCCCAGAAGCAACTCAGCCTGTCTGCAAGAATCGAATATGCATGTAGCAACTTTTCCGCGTTGCGCCACACGTCAAGACAGCTACGTACGCCGCAGCACAAACATGGTTTACCCAACGTATTCGTCGCTATAATGCTCCATCGATTCCAAACGGAGAGGCCTGTCAAAGTGTCCCGGATAAAAGTCCTGCCCCAATACGTGATGCCGAAAACGGCGCTTACCAACTTCGCCGGCCGCGTGGCCGGCGCCAGGGGCGGCGCCATGACCACGCGCCTGATCCGCTGGTTCGTGGGCAAGTACGGCGTCAACATGGACGAGGCGGCGAACCCGGACATCGAGAGCTACGGCAGCTTCAACGAATTCTTCACCCGCCCCCTGCGCGACGGCGTTCGTCCGCTGGCGCAGGCCGATTTCGTGTGCCCGGTGGACGGTGCGATCAGCCAGTTCGGCGACATCGACGACCACCACATCTTCCAGGCCAAGGGGCACAAGTTCACATCAAGCGAGCTGGTCGGCGGCGACGCTGCGCTTGCCGAGCATTTCCGGCACGGCCACTTCGCCAACCTCTATCTGAGCCCGAAGGACTACCACCGCATCCACATGCCCTGCGACGGGCGCCTGACGCGCATGATCTACGTGCCGGGCAAGCTGTTCTCGGTGAACCCGACCACGGCGCGCGGCGTGCCGGGCCTGTTCGCCCGCAACGAACGTGTCGTGTGCGTGTTCGAGTCCGAGGAACACGGCCCCTTCGTGATGACCCTGGTCGGCGCAACCATCGTCGGCAGCATGGCCACCGCCTGGCATGGCGTGGTGAATCCGCCGCGCATGACGCGCATCTGCGAGTGGAACTACGATGACCAGCAGCTCGTGCTCAAGAAAGGCGACGAGATGGGGCGCTTCCTGCTCGGCTCCACCGTCGTCATGCTGTTCAAGAAAGGCACGATCGCCTTCAACGGCGAGTGGGCGCCGGAAGGCCCGGTGCGCCTGGGAGAGACGATGGGGAATCGCCCGCGCTGATCGGCCCTGGGCCGCGCTGTCCCTCGCGGTGTCCCCGCATGCGGCAGGTTTCCTCCATCAGGTCGAGGAAGGCCCGGGTCTTGGCCGGCATCAGCCGGCGGCCCGGGAATACCGCCCAGCCGCTGGCGGTCGGCAAATCCCATTCCGGCAGCACGCGCACCAGCTCGCCCGTGTGCAGGTAAGGCCCGGCAAAGGTCAGCGAACTGCCCGCGATGCCGGCGCCATGGGACGCCAGCCGCGCCAGCAGCTCGGGCGAATTGGCGGTGAGGCGTCCCTGCAGCTGGCGCTCCCAGCGCAGCTTGCCGCGTGTGAGCACCCAGGGCACCGCACCGCCGCTGCGGCTCAGCAGGCATAGCAGGTCGTGGCGCAGCAGGTCGTCCGGGTGCTCGGGCAGCCCATGGCGGGCAAGGTAGGCGGGCGCGGCATACAGGCCGAAATACTCCAGGTTGATCGGGCGCGCGTTCAGCGAGGCGTCGTCCGGCAGGTCGCCCATGCGGATCGCAATGTCGTAGTTCTCGGCGATCAGGTCGACCCGGCGCGGCGACAGGTCCATTTCCACCGACACCGCAGGATACAGCGCGATGTAACGCGCAATCACCTCGTGCAGCCCGATGTGGACGAAGTCACCCGGCACCGACATGCGCAGTTTTCCGCTCGGCGCGCCCTGGCGGTGCTGGGCCAGCGCAGCGGCAGCCTCGACCTGCTCCGCCACCATGCGCGCATGCTCGAGCAGGCTGGCGCCGAACTCCGTCACCATCAGCTTGCGCGTGGTGCGCTGCAGGAGGCGCTCACCCAATCTTTCTTCCAGTAGGGCGATGCGGCGCGAGACGGTCGATTTGGGCAGCTGCACGCGTTCGGCGGCGCGGCTGAAACTGCCGGCCTCGACGATGCGAGCGAAGAGCAGCAGGTCATTCGGTTCGACTTCCATGATTGTTCCATCAGCAGGATAATGTTATCCATTCTACGGTCTTCCGACTTGATTTTGGAACCTTTACAGTGTGTCCATCAACACTTTCTTGAACGAAGGGACACCAACATGAACATCCTGCAAATTACTTCCAGCGTCCGCGGCAAGGATTCCGAATCGACCCGCGTCGCCGATCTCATCGTCGCCAAGCTGGTGTCGTCCCATCCCGGCGCCAAGGTGGTGCGCCACGACTTCGGCAGCCAGCCGCATCCGCTGCTGGACGGCGCCGCCGTCGGCGCCCTCTTTACCCCTCTCGAGCAGCGCAGCCCGGAGCAGCAGGCACGCGTCGCCCTGGATGACGCCCTGATTGCCGAAGCCCATGCCGCCGACGTGATCGTGATCGGCGCGCCCATGTACAACTTCGGCATGCCGGTGCAGCTGAAGAACTGGTTCGATGCGATCGCCCGTGCCGGCGTGACGTTCCGCTATACCGAGACCGGTCCGGAAGGCCTGCTGAAGAACAAGAAGGTCTACGTGGCGACCGCGCGCGGCGGCATCTACCCGATCGACGCCGACCCGCAAGTACCGAACCTGCGCATGCTGCTGAACTTCCTGGGCCTGACCGACCATACCTTCATCTACTCGTCGGGGATGAGCATGGGCCCGGAAGCGGCGACCAAGGGCAAGCAGGACGCCGACGCAGCGGTGGAAGCCGCGCTGGCGTAACATCTCGCCGTCCGGGGCGGCGCGCAACCGGTTCACACACATGGAGAACAGCATGAACGAGCAAACCCTTTCCGCAACGATCCAGGCATCGCGCGGTGTCGAACGCCTGGTCCAGGGCCAGTTCGTGATGGACGGCGCGGGCGTGAAGATCAACCGGGTGCTGACCGGTTCCCTGCAGCGCCGCCTCGATCCTTTCCTGATGCTCGATGCCTTCGGCAGCGACCAGGCCGGCGACTATATCGCCGGCTTCCCGGAGCACCCGCACCGCGGCTTCGAGACCGTCACCTACATGCTCAATGGCCGCATGCGCCATCGCGACAGCGCCGGCAACGAAGGCCTGGTGACCAACGGCGGCGTGCAGTGGATGACAGCGGGCCGCGGCGTCATCCACTCCGAGATGCCTGAGCAGGACGACGGCCTGATGGAGGGCTTCCAGCTGTGGCTCAACCTGCCAGCCAGGGACAAGATGACGGACCCGTGGTACCGCGACATCCCGGCCGAGGAAGTGCCGCGCTTCACGAATGACGCGGGCGTGGCCGTCCAGGTCATCGCGGGCGCGACCCACGGCGTGGCGGGCGCGGTGCAGCGCGCGCATACCCAGCCGCTCTATCTGGACCTCGCGATCCCGGCCGGCGTGAGCTTCGAGCAGCCGATCCCGCCGGGCCACAATGCCTTTCTCTACGTGTACCGGGGCGAAGCGGTGGTCGAAGGCAAGGCCGTCGCCAAGACGCGCATGGCGGTGCTGGACAATGCCGCGGGCGCCGACGGCGTGCGCATCAAGGCGCTCGAAGCGACCCGGCTGATCCTGCTGGCGGGACGCCCGCTGAACGAGCCGATCGCGCAGCACGGGCCGTTCGTAATGAACAGTACCGAAGAGCTGTACCAGGCTTTCGACGACTTCCGGGCCGGCCGGTTCGCCGCCTGATGCAAAGGCGCCGATGCGCTACACTGACGGGATGACGCAAGCCCATCCCGTTTTTCCATGCCCTTGATCGACACCGTGCTTGAGCTGCTGGCGCGCGCCAGCCGCGCGCTCGGCTTCGACACGGCCGACGCCTTCCCGCCCGGCCACGCCTATGCGCGCACGCGCTGGAACAAGGCCTATTTCGACATTCCTTCCGACCTGAAGCCGGACGCCATCGAAACGCGGATGTGCGAAGCCATCGCGAATACCCCCGGGCTGTTCGGCGAAATCCTGAATCCGACGCCGCGCATGCAGCGCACGCTGCTGGGCATCATCGAAGCGCGCCTGCGCCGCGCCCAGGGCGCGCCGAACGACCTGGTCCAGTTATTGGTGGAGGCCTACCGCAGCCCGCACATCGTCGAAACCGTACCGGGCCTGCGCCAGGCGATCCGCGATACGTCCGGCTACGAGCCGCAGGTGCAGGCCACTGCGATTCTCGCCTTCCTGGCGGATGCGCCGGCGGCCTTCGGCGTCATCGAGGCGCGGGGCTGAGCAGAATTACCGGCAATTCATATGGCGGCTGAACGCGCGTTCGGCGAAGCCGAACACCCTACGAGTATGCGTAGGGTGGTCGGCTCCGCCGACCGCGCGTCCAACTACAGGGCGATCTGCCGCACCGCCGGTCGACGGGAATTGGTTGGCACATAGCGCTCGCGCAGCAGCATGAAGGGCGTTTCCACCAGCCTGTAGAGCAGCCAGCCGGTCAGGACCGACAGGACCAGCAGCGCACCGATGGTCAGCGGATGCCCGGCGCCGAAGCCGAGCGGTTTCAGCCACTTTGCAGCCATCACGCACACCGGCTTGTGCAGCAGGTAGATCGCGTACGACCACAGGGCCAGGGAACCTGCGCCGGGAACGCGCAAGCTGCGCAGCAGGGAGCCTTCCGCCACGGCCGACACGATCAGCAGCGAGAAGCCGAGCGCCATCAAGGGGAAACCGAATACGGTAATGCCGAAGCCGTAGCGATCTTCGAGGAAGAACCAGAACGCGACGGCGCAGGCCAGCAGGCCCAGGCCGGCCATCAGGTTGCCATGCCGGGTCATGCGCGCCCAGCCCACGGGATGGTGGTTGCGCAGCAGCGCCAGCGCCACGCCGGCCAGCAGCTCGTCGTACCTGCATAAGCTCGAGTAATAAATGTACTTGAAATAGAAGTAAAGCTGATGATCCTGGTCCGCCATTTCCTGCCACAGCCCGGCGCGGACCAGCATGCCGGCGACGAAGGCCAGCGCGATGCTCGTCCAGGCCAGGCGCAGCGAGCCGCCGAACAAGGCGCCCAGCAGCGCCACCGCCGGCAGCAGCATGTAGAACTGCTCCTCGATCGCCAGTGACCAGCTATGCGAGAAGGCGCTGCCCGGTTCCAGGGCGAAGTTCTGGATGAAGGTGGCGTACTCCCACAAGGGCAGCAGCGGCGCCTCGCCCCGGAAGGCCGGCCACAGGAAGTACAGGGCCAGCACCACCCAGTAGTTCGGCAGCGTGCGCAGCAGGCGGCGCGCATAGAAATGCCGGAGCGAGAAGCCGCCGGGGCTGCGCAAGGCCGCGAAGATCTGGTTGCCGATCAGGTAGCCCGACAGCGCGAAGAACAGGTCGACGCCGACCCAGCCCACCTCGCCCACCCAGCCGAAGGTCGGCGCATCGCTGACGAACAGCACGTAGTGGTGCAGCACCACCAGCGTGACGGCGAGCGCACGCAAGGTGTCGAGGCCGTGGATGCGGGTTGAGGTGGTGGGCATGCTGTTCGCTCGGGCTGGGATGTGCGGATCATGCCACGCCGCCTGTCCGCCGGCTAGCGTTTGCCGATAGAATACCGGCACCCATGTCACCTTCCCGGATCAGCACCGCATGAATCCCCAAAGCCAGTACCAATTCAAGTCCGTCAACTACACCGGCATCGCGCCGGGCCCGCGCGTCATCATCATGGGCGCTACCCATGGCAACGAAGTGTGCGGCACCATCGCCATCCGCCGCGTGATGGAAGAGATCGACAGCGGCCGCCTGCACATCGCGGCCGGCAGCGTCACCTTCGTGCCGGTCGTGAACCCGAAGGCCTACGAGCAGAACACCCGCAACGGCGACCGCAACCTGAACCGCAACCTGTTCCCGAAAGCAGACCCGCAGGATTTCGAGGACCTGGTCGCCAACTGGCTGTGCCCCCTGCTCGCCCGCCACGACGTGCTGCTCGACCTGCATTCCTTCAACGCGGTGGGCGGCGAGCCTTTCGTGATGGTCGGCCCGCTCGATAACGACGGCCCGCTGCAGCCGTTCCGGCACGCGCAGCAGGAACGCGCCTGGGCGCGCCGCCTGGGCGTAAAGCGCTTCGTGGACGGCTGGCTGGCCGCCTACGGCGACGGCGTCAAGCGCCGCAGCCGCACTGCGGACGAACTGCAGACCGTGCTGCGCTACGGCGTCGGCACCACCGAATACATGCGCACGACCGGCGGCTATGCGCTCACCCTGGAGTGCGGCCAGCACCTCGACCCGGCCGCGCCGGAAGTGGCCTACCGCGCCATCATGAACACCCTGGCGCACCTGAAGCTGGTGGACGCCCCCGATCCCGAGCCGGTGCCGTTCGAGCAGATGGAAGCGCTGTCGATGGTGGTGGTGCACGACAAGCTGCACGCCGACGACCGGTTCTCGCGCAGCTGGGCCAGCTTCGATCCGGTGAACGAAGGCGACGAGATCGGCGTACGCGCCGACGGCAGCCGCGTGCTGGCCGAATTCGGCGGCCGCATCCTGTTCCCGGATGCGAAGGCCAACGCCAATTCCGAGTGGTACTACCTGACCCGCCCGAATCCGTCGTTCGGCCGCGAATAAGCGGCAAGCGGGCATGGCCTGGGGCAGCGCCGGGCCGAAACGCGGCGCCGCCAGCAGGATTTTCATGAATATCGTAAGATAACGATATTCGGATCGAAAGAACCCGATACAAGGAAGAACATGGACATCGACGCGATCCACAAGGCGCTGGCGAATCCGGTGCGGCGCCAGATACTGCACTGGCTGAAGGAACCGCAGCAGCACTTCGCCGAGCAGGAGCACCCGCTCGACATGGGCGTGTGCTGCAAGCTGATCGACCAGCGCACCGGCCTGTCGCAATCGACGGTCTCCGCTCACCTGGCGACCCTGCACAAGGCCGGGCTGGTGAGCACGCGGCGCGTCGGGCAGTTCATCTTCTTCCAGCGTAACGAGGAGACTGTCCAGGCCTTCCTCGCCCAATTGAATGACGGACTTTAGGAGTACCCGTATGACGACGATGTTTGACCCGATCAAGGTAGGCGCACTCGAACTGCCGAACCGTATCATCATGGCGCCGCTGACCCGCTCGCGCGCCGGCGGCGGCGGCCGGGTGCCGAACGCGATGATGGCCGAGTACTACGTGCAACGCGCCACGGCCGGGCTGATCCTGTCGGAAGCTACTGCAGTGACCCCGATGGGCGTGGGCTATGCCGATACCCCGGGCATCTGGTCGGACGAACAGGTGGAAGGCTGGAAGATCGTCACCGAGGCCGTGCACCAGGCCGGCGGGCGCATCTTCCTGCAGTTGTGGCACGTGGGCCGCATCTCCGATCCGCACTTCCTCGACGGCCAGCTGCCGGTGGCGCCCTCGGGCATCGCGCCGAAGGGCCACGTGAGCCTGCTGCGCCCGATGCGCGACTACACCACCCCGCGCGCGCTCGACACCGACGAAATCCCTTCCATCGTCGCGGCCTACCGCAAGGGCGCCGAGAACGCCAGGAAAGCCGGCTTCGACGGCGTGGAAATCCACGGCGCCAACGGCTACCTGCTCGACCAGTTCCTGCAGGATTCGACCAACCGGCGCACCGACCGCTACGGCGGCTCGGTCGAGAACCGCGCCCGCCTGATGCTGGAAGTAACCGACGCCTGCATCGACGTATGGGGCGCCGACCGCGTCGGCATGCACCTGGCCCCGCGCCGCGACTCGCACGACATGGGCGACTCGCACCCGGTTGACACCTTCGGCTACGTCGCGCGCGAACTCGGCAAGCGCGGCATCGCCTTCATCTGCGCCCGCGAAGCCATCGGCGACGACAGCCTGCGCGCGCACCTCAAGAAGGAATTCGGCGGCGTGTACATCGCCAACGAAAAGCTGACCAAGGAAAGCGCGGAGCAGCTGATCCAGTCGGGTGAGGCGGATGCGGTGGCCTTCGGCGTGTGGTTCATCGCGAATCCGGACCTGCCGAAGCGCCTGAAGGACGATGCGCCACTGAACCAGCCGCGACCGGAACTGTTCTATGCGCCTGGGGCGGAGGGGTATATCGACTATCCGGCGCTTGCTTGAGCTGACGGGCCGCTACGGAATCGGGTTCCCGCCTTGGCGGGAACCCGATTTACCTTGCACTTTACGAGACTTCTCCGCCGGTACATACACCCCATAATCGTATATGTATGTGGTGTAGGCGACACCCCGCTCATGCTATTCTTGCGCGATTATTTTTAATGCGCACCGAGCCTGCGCTGTCCCAGGAGACCACGTGAAACACTTCGCCCCACGCATGATGGCATTCGCCATCGCTTCCGCCTTCGCATTCAACGCCGCCAACGCTGCGCCCGCAGTGGCAGGTGCTGCCCGTGCCGAGAACGCCTACCTGTCGGAAGCCGACGCCATGGCCCGTTCGGCGCGGGTGTCGAACGTGGACTACGTGCTCGACTTCACGCTGACCGGCAAGGAAAGCTTCGCCGGCACCACCACGGTCAGCTTCGACCTCAAGGACACCGACTCGGCGCTCACCATCGACCTCGACAAGGCCACCGTCAAGTCGGTTACCGTCAACGGCAAGCAGGTCGAGGCCCGCTACAACAACTGGTTCGTCACCCTGGCGCCGGAAGACCTGGCCAAGGGCCGCAACACCGTCACCATCAGCTACGAGCGCCTCCACAGCACCAACGGCGAAGGCCTGCACCGCATGGTCGACCCGGTCGACAACCGGGTCTATACGTATTCGCATTTCGAGCCGGCCGCCGCCCCCCAGATGTTCGCCGTATTCGACCAGCCCGACCTGCGCGCCACCTACACCGTGACGGTCAACGCCCCGGCCGACTGGCACGTCGTGACCGCCACCCGCGAAACGGGCGTGGCCGATACGGCCGGCGGCAAGCGCTGGACTTTCCCGAAAACCAAGAGCCTGAGCTCGTACAACTTCTCGCTGCACGCCGGCCCTTACCAGGTCTGGGAAGACAAGAGCAGCGCCCGCTACCCGATGCGCCTGTTCGCGCGCCAGTCGGTGGCCAAGCAGGTAACGCCTGCCGACTGGTTCCGCTACACGAAGAACGGCCTGGAGTTCTTCGAGAACTACTACGGCATTCCTTACCAGTTCGAGAAGTACGACCAGCTGCTGGTGCCGGACTTCCTGTACGGCGCCATGGAGAACTCGGCGGCGATCACGTTCGCCGAGGCCGGCTTCCTGCACAAGTCCGAGATGACCCCTGCCCAGAAGATGAGCCTGGCGGAAGTCATCATGCACGAGATGGCGCACCAGTGGTTCGGTAACCTGGTCACCATGAAATGGTGGAACGGCCTGTGGCTGAACGAGAGCTTCGCCTCCTTCATGGCGACCCTGGCCACCGCGGAAGCCACCGAATTCAAGGACGCCTGGCAGGCCTTCTACCAGCAGGACAAGCAGGCTGCCTACACGATGGACCAGAAGACGTCGACCCACCCGATCGAGGTGCCGGTGCCCTCGTCCGGCAACGCCTTCGACAACATCGACGCCATCACCTATTCGAAGGGCGCATCCACCCTGAAGCAGCTGCGCCACATGCTGGGCGAGGAAGTGTTCCGCAAGGGCGTGCATAACTACCTGGTCAAGTACTCCTGGCAGAACGCGAAGCTCGAGGACTTCATCGGCAGCCTGGGTCAGGCGGCCGGACGCGACCTGTCCAAGTGGAGCAAGGACTGGCTGTACCAGGCCGGCGTGAATACCATCACCGCCAGCTACACCTGCAGCAGCGGCAAGGACGGCGGCAAGATCACTGCGTTTTCTCTGGCGCAGACCGCGCCGAGCAAGACCCTGCCGACCCTGCGCGAGCAGCGCGTGCAGGTGGGCGCCTTCAGGCTGGAGAACGGCAAGCTGGTGCTGGCCAAGAACGTGCCGGTCACCTATGCGGGCGCGAAGACCAATGTCCCCGGCATGATCGGCAGCGCCTGCCCCGACCTGGTGTATCCGAACTACCAGGACTGGGGCTTCGTGAAGGTCAACCTCGACAAGCGTTCGTTCGAGACCGCCCGCAGCACCCTGGGCGGAGTGGAAGACCCGCTGCTGCGCGCCATGCTGTGGCAGGCCCTGTGGGACGGCGTGCGCGACGCCAAGCTGCCGCTGAACGAATTCATCCAGGTGGCGCTCGCCAACGCACCCCAGGAAAAGGACTACACCCTGCTGGGCGACGTGTTGGGCAAGGTCACCATGTCCAAGTACTACCTCAACGCCATGGGCCTGGAGGACGGACCGCATCGCGCGTACGCCACGCAGACCGCCAAGGCGCTGGAAGACATGGCCTGGAACGGCGTCCTCGCCAACAAGGGCAACGACAGCTTCCAGCGCCGCTGGTTCGGCACCTACATGAGCGTGGCGAGCAGCCCGGAAGCGCTGGCGCGCCTTGCCGGCATGCTCGAGGGGAAGGGCCTCGAGGGCCTGAAGATCGGCCAGGACCAGCGCTGGGCGATCATCGCCCGCCTGAACCGCTTCAACGTACCGGGCGCAGCAGCGCTGGTCGAGGCCGAGCAGGCCCGCGACAAGTCGGACACCGGCCAGGGCGCCGCACTGGCCGCCACCGTCGCGCGTCCGGATCCGAAGATCAAGGCCGAATGGCTGGGCACCGTGGAAGACCTGAAGACCAAGCTGCCGTTCTCGCGCATCCGCACCGCGATGGGGGCCATGTACCCGGTCGAGCAACGCCAGCTGGCCGAGCAGACCGCAGCCGCGCGCCTGGCGAAGCTGGCGGCGATCGACAAGGCGGCCGGCCCGGTCTTCATGCGCGCCTATGCCAACACGATGATCCCGGCCAGCTGCACGCCGCAAAGCGTGCAGCGCCTGCAGCGCGCCGCCGACACCATGAAGGACCTGTCGGCCGGCACCCGCCGCTCGCTGCTCGACACGCTGCAGGAAGACCAGCGCTGCGTGGCGATCAAGGCCGCCCTGGCCGCACCGAAGTCCTGACCGTTCTTGCACGCGGACTTTTCGCGCCGCCGGCCTGGCGCCGGCGGCTGGCCCCTGCTGGCCGTGCTGGGCGTTCACCTGCTGATCGTCTCCAGCTGGCGGAACGCGCATCCGCCGGCGCCTGAGCTGGAACGGGAACGGGAACGGGTGATCGACCTGGTTCCGACGCTTCCGCCGGCAGCCGCCCCGCGCCCACCCGATCCGCCATCGTCCCGTCGCTCTGCCGCCAAAGCCTCGACCGCGCCGGCCGGCACGGCAAGACTCGACCGGGCCGATGAACCCCAAGCCCTGCCCCCGCCACCCGCCCTGCCCCCGGCGAGTGCCGATCCCTTCGCCATCACGGCGCCAGGCGGACAGGTGGAATCCGCTCCCGATACGATGGCCGCGCGCGCCAGGCGCGAGGCCCTCGCCATCGACCGCGAGCTGCGCAAGGGGAAGTCGGGCGTGCCGGAAGTTTCCGACACGCCGATGGGCCGCTTCAGGACGGCGCTCGAAGGCGCCCACAGGGACCGCGGCCTCGGCGTCAGCACCGAAACCTACACGGCGCCCGACGGCCAGGTGATCTACCGGTTCCGGCGCGGCGGCAAGTACCGCTGCCGTGCCGGCGGCAGCGTCGGCCCGAAGATCGGCGGCGCCGTCGGTGGCGGCGAAGTGCTGTTCGACGTGGCGGGCGGCGGCGGCACTGCGGGCGAGGTCCGCTGCCCCAGCCATGTCGAATGGAAGCGCGACTGAACCCGGCTCTTCTCAAGCATGACATCGCGGTGCTGCTGCAGGTAGAGCAGCAGGATCATCGTAAACATCCATCCTCCCTTGCCGGCGGGCGCATCCCCTGGACGCCTGACCTTGTTCAAACGCCCGGCCTGGCCCGGCGCTTAGCCTGAAGGTCCACGGAAAGGACCATCATGTTCAAGCTCGTTACCTGGAATATCCAGTCCGGCCGCAGCCCGTACGGCACGGCCGACCTCGACCGTATCATCGCATGCCTCGACCGGTTTTGTAGTTTTGACATGCTTTGCGTGCAAGAAGTTTCAGCCGGCTATACCCCTGGTGGCGAAGACCAGTTCGCCATGTTGCGCGAACGCCTACCCGGCTACGCCGGCTTCTCCGCCGTTTCCTGCGACACCGCCGCGCCAGGCGGACCGGTCGGCGCGCGCCGACGCTTCGGCATGATGGCGTTTTCGCGCCATCCGGTGGTGCAGGCGCTGCGCCATTCACTGCCTTGGCCGGCCGAGCCCGAGGTCATGAGCATGCCGCGCACGGCACTCGAACTCACCGTGGCGGCGCCCGGCGGCCCCTTGCGCGTCACCACCGTCCACCTCGAATACTTTTCGCAGCGCCAGCGCATGGCGCAGGTCGAGCGCCTGCGCGAACTGCACCGCGAAGCGAGCATGCATGCGGCCTGCCCCCCGGCGCCGGGCATCGGTCCGTTCGCGGCGCCGGCGCGCGCCATGCCGGCCCTGCTCGCGGGCGATTTCAACATGCTGCCCGGCTCGCCAGAGCACCAGCGCCTGCTGGCGCCCTTCGGCGACGGCGTCCAGCCCTGGCGCGACTGCTGGCAGCTGGCCCAGCCCGGACGGCGCCACGCGCCCACCGTCGGCCTGCACGACCCAAACCCGGACGCGGCGGCGCCCTTCACCTTCGACTACGTGTTCGCAAGCGCCGACCTGGCCGGGCAGCTGCGCCGCGTGCGGGTGGACGGCAGCGAACAGGGGTCCGACCACCAGGCGCTGCTGGTCGAACTCGACTGGGCGCCGTGAGCCCGGCCTTGAGCGCGGCCGGGTGCCTGGCCGTACAATGGCGGTTTTCCGCGCTTCACGAGGCCACAGCTTGGACTGGGACTACCCGCACCCCTTCACCCTGCCCGTCATGCCGGGCCCCGGCGACATCGACGGCCTGGAACACACCAATAATGCCGTCTACGTGCGCTGGTGCGAACAGGCCGGCTGGGCCCATTCCGTGCGGCTCGGCCTGTCGCTCGACGACTACCGCCGCCTCGACCGCGCGATGGCAATCCGGCGCGGCGAATACGACTACCTGCTGCCCACCTGCGCGGGGGAGGCGCTGACGCTGGCGACCTGGCTGGTGGCCGGCGACGGCAGGCTGGCGATGGAACGCCGCTTCCAGCTGGTGCGCGACAGCGACGGCGCCACCGTGCTGCGCGGGCGCTGGGACCTGGTCTGCATCGAGATCAGCAGCGGCCGGCCGCGCCGCATGCCCGCCGAGTTCGTCGAGACCTACATGCCGGCCCTGGCGCCATCGCCCTAGCCTGCCCCCTCGCGGCGCCTCGTGTTGCGGGCGCTCAAAGTAAGCATTGAGGCAACCGGCCTCGCTTTCTCTTGTGCCGGGTCAAACTGGCCAGGTCACGTCCGCTGCCATGAGGGGAAGATGCGCCATCCATTCACCGCCGTCCGGCCCGCCGCTTACCGCAGGTTCGCCGTCCTGTATCCGATCTGGTCCGCCACCCTGGTGGCGGCGCTGGTGGCGACATTCCTGGCCGCCCTGCTGTCCGGCTGCCGCCTGCGCGAGACCGGGCAGGAAGACCTCGTGATTCCCGAGCTGGTGCGCACCCACCTGTACGTGTCGCCCTCGGGCTCCGACAGCAATCCCGGCACCCGCGACGAACCCTTCCGCACGCTCACGCGCGCGGCGCAGGCGGTCACGCCGGGCACCACGGTGCACGTGGCGCCCGGCACCTATTTCGGCGGCGTACGCACCAATACGCACGGCACGGCAGAGGCGCGCATCGTGTTCGAGTCCACCGAACGGGGCGCCGCGCGGCTGGTGCCGCCGCTCGATTCGCGCCAGCCGGCGGCCTGGGACAACCGCGCCAACTACCTCGACATCATCGGCTTCGAAATCGACGGCAGCCAGTACCAGAGCGGCATGAAGTGGCTGAGCGGCATCTACAACGGCGGCTCGCACAACGGCGTCCACGATAACCACATCCACCACATCGGCAACGACGTGCCCTGCGAAGCCAAGGGCGGCGCCGGCATCGGCATCGACAGCTACTACAAGGGCAACGACGCCGAGGTGGCCGGCAACCACGTGCATGACATCGGCCCGCCCGAGTGCCGCTACATGCACGGCATCTACGTCAGCACCACCGCAAGCGTGCGCGACAACATCATCTACCGGGCTTCCGGCGCCGGTATCCACCTGTGGCACGACGCCAGCCACGTGACCATCCGCGGCAACACGGTGGCCGGCTGCGGCACCGGCATCGTGGTCGGCGGCGGCGACTTCTATCACAGCAAGGGGCCGAACGACCACACCCACGCCACCAACAACATCGTCTACGACAACGGCTACGGCATCCTGGAACAGGGAGCGACCGGCGACAACATCAGCTACCGCAACAACCTGGTGTTCCAGAACCCGGGCGGCGACTGGAAGCTGTCGGCCGGGCGCAGGCATACGGGCACGATCAGCGCACCACCCCTGTTCGCCGACTACAGCCGCACGCTCGCCACCCCCGACTTCCGGCTCCAGCCGGGCTCCCCGGCCATCGGCAAGGGAATGCCGGCGGGCGCCGGCGACGCCGTGGCCCTGCGGCCGCGGCGCCAGACCGACATCGGCGCCGTGCCCTACACCGAGTCGGAACCGGCGGGCGTGCCCTCGCCGGCGCTGCACTGAAGACGGGCCGCTCCAGGCACAGTCGGTACCGGCCGCGCTGCAGTATCTTCGCGGCCGGAACCGGCGGGCCAGGCAAGGGCCGGTCAGAGGATCTCGCGCACCAGCTCGAATGGCCGGCACAGGCGCACGCCCTTGGGCGTGACGACAAAGGGGCGGTTGATCAAGACCGGATGCGCGGCCATCGCGTCGAGCAGGGCCTCGTCGTCCACATGCGGGCGCTCCAGCCCGAGTTCGCCGAACAGGGCTTCCTTGCTGCGCACGGCATCGCGTACCGTCAGGCCGGCCATGGCGATCATCCGGCGCAATTCCTCGCGCCCGGGCGGCACGGACAGGTAGTCGACGACCTGCGGTTCGTGGCCGGCGTCGCGGATCGCCGCCAGGGTGTTGCGCGAAGTGCCGCAGCGCGGATTATGGTAAATCGTGATATCCATCTGATGTTTGGCATGCAATATTGGTGAAAAAGTAGCGGCATCATAACCACAGCCCATCAGGGGCACCAGTATTTTCGCTTGTTCGTACTTGCCGCTCGCTATAGAATTCGTCGCTTATTTTTTCGCAGAAACATCAAGCCTGCCGAAAAATCGCCTCGTATCGCGACGGAGAATCGATGAGTGACTACCTGCTGCGTCCCGCAGCACTTCCCACCTGGAGCCAGCGCAGCGCACTTCGCCTGCTGAACCTGGCCGGCTGGAACGTGCACTACAAACCCTTGCCGGGCCCGCACGGTATCGTTGTCGTGTATCCGCACACCTCGAACTGGGACTTCCCGATCGGCCTGCTGGGCAAGTGGGCGGTAGGCGTGAAATTCCGCTGGCTCGCCAAGGACTCGCTGTTCCGCGGCGTGATGGGCGCCGTGATGCGCTATTGGGGCGGCATTGCAGTCGACCGCCGCGCCTCGATGGGCGCCACCCGCCAGCTGGCCCAGACCATGCTGGATTCGCCCTGGTGCTGGATCGCGATCACGCCGGAAGGCACGCGCAGCTACCGTCCGCACTGGAAAAGCGGCTTCTACCACCTGGCCAGCACGGCCAGGGTCCCGCTGCTGCTGGTCTCCATCGACTACGGCGCCAGGGTGCTGAGCGTGGTCGATACGCTCACGCTCAGCGGCGATGCCGAACAGGACATGGCCGCCATCGGCGCCGTGTATGCCGGGCGCCGGGCGCTCTATCCCGACCAGGCCGCCCCGATCAGGCTGGCCCCGCCGCGCGACCCGTCCGAGCTGCAGCGCCGCCGCGCGTGACGCCGCGCCGCCTGCGCACGGCGGACAAGCGCCGGACGACGGAACTGGCGCCTGCCGCTCAAAACAGCAGGCCGACCGCCACCGACGCGGTATCCCGTTCGGCCGCCGCGTTGTACTCCCCTCCCTACGACGGCTGGTAGCCCAGCTCCGCCAGGTAGCGCTGGCGGTATTCGAAGTGCAGGGCCAGGTTGAGCGATTTGCGGCCGTCATTCAGCAGCAGGTCGCCCGACCAGCCCTTGACGTCGGGCCCGTCGCACTGATCGTGGTTGTATGCCGAAACCATCCTACTGTCGGGGCTACCGAGCGTCAATACAAATGAATGCCGGGATACTTTTTGCCACCTACCCCATTCGGCTTCATGCAATAGGATCGTCCGACAGCGCGTTCCAGGCCATCGCCGCGCTCAGGAACAGGCGCCCGTTGAGCGCCCCCAGCAGGCTGCTGTGCCGCAGCCTGTCCATGACCGGCCCCTTGACTTCAGCCAGGTGCAGCAGCACCCCGCGCTGGCGCAGCGAGGCGTTCAATTCCCCGAGCCCGAACAGGGCCGAGGTGTCGATCGCATTCACTGCGGACAGCACCAGCACCAGGTGACGGGTGTCGGGCCGCGCCGCCAGTTCGTCCTCGATGCGTTCGTTGACGGCTTCTACGTTCCCGAAGAACAGGCCGGCGTCCACGCGCAGCATCAGGAGGCCGGGTGCGGTTTCGGTGGAATACCGGTCGACGTTGCGGAAATGCTCGCTGCCGGCAATGCGGCCCAGCACCGCGATGTGCGGGCGGCTGGCGCGCCAGATCAGCGCACCCATCGACAGCGCCAGGCCCACCACCACGCCGGCTTCCACGCCCAGCACCAGCACGCCGGCGGCGGTCGCGAGCAGCGCCGCGGCGTCGGCCCGATCGTAGCGCCAGGCCGTGTGCAGCAGCGACAGGTCGATCATGCCGAGCACGGCCACGATGATCGTGGCCGCCAGTACCGGCAACGGCAGCAGGGCCAGCCACCCGGTGGGCGCGACCAGCGCCAGCGCCAGCAGCGCGGCCGTGATGATGCCTGCCAGCTGGGTGTTGGCGCCGGCCGCGAAGTTCACCGCCGAGCGCGAGATGCTTCCGGTCACCGGGAAACCGCCGCTCAGGGCGCTGCCGATGTTGGCCGCGCCCAGGCCCACCAGTTCATGGTTGCTGCCGAGCTTTTCGCCGCGCTTGAGCGCCAGCGTCTGGGCGCCGGACATGCTGATCAGGAACACCATGAAACCGATCAGGAGTGCAGGCTGGAGCAAGGCCTGCCAGTGGGCGTTCGACGTCGCCAGGTTCAGCCCCGGCAGGCCGGCCGGCACGCTGCCCGTCGTGGCCACCCCAAGCGTCTCCAGGCCGAGCGCCGGCACCAGCGCCAGGGCGCCGATCACCACCAGCATCGGCGCCAGCTTGGCGCCGATGTCGGCAGCCGCCGGCGACAGCCTGGCGCGGCGCAGGGCGCCGGCCATGTAGCTGCGGGCCCAGACCAGCACGGCCAGCGCGCCCAGGCCCAGCGCCGCGCTCGGCCAGTGGATGGCGGGCGGCGTGGCGCCCAGCAGGGGGCGCAGCTGGCCCCACGCGATCAGGAGCGCCGAACCGATGGTGAAGCCGCTCATCACGGGGCGGGAAAAGAAGTTCGCGAGGAAGCCGATGCGCAACAGGCCGCAGGCCAGCAGCACCAGCCCCGACAACAGCGCCAGTTGCGCCGCCAGCACGCCGTACAGCGCGCTGCCGGGCGCGGCCAGCGGCGCGAGGCTCGAGGCCGTCATCAGGGAGACGATCGCCATCGGGCCGACCGACTGGGTGCTGCTGGTGCCGAACAGCGCGTACAGCAGCGGCGGCACGATGCTGGCATAGATCCCGGCCACCGGCGGCAGGCCGGCCACCAGCGCATAGGCCATGCCCTGCGGGATCATCATCATCGCGACGACGATACCGGCGCTGATGTCGCCCGGCAGCATCGCGCGCCGGTACTGCTGCAGCCACTGAAGCATAAGGTGTTGCCTGGAGAAAAGCGTTAGCCTACCACAGCGCTGCGGGCGAACGGAGCCCGCCGACGGCCCGGTGCGATCGCATCACTGCATCGCCAGTTCGACACAGTTGCGCCCTGCCCGCTTGGCGCGCGCCAGGGCCGCTTCCACCCGCAACGCCAGCGAGTCGCCGTTTTCCAGTTCCCCAAGCTGGGCCACACCGAGGCTCACCGTGACCTGGTCGCAGCCCGGGATCTCGGCCTGTTCGATTGCCGCGCGCAGCTTCTCGGCCAGCTTGAGGCCGTCGATGGCGCTGGTATGCGGTGCAATCACCTGGAATTCCTCGCCTCCTGAACGCACCAGCACGTCGCTCGAGCGCAGCAGGCCGCGTGCGGTATCGGCCACGGACCGCAGCGCCACGTCGCCGACCGGGTGGCCATAGGCGTCGTTGATGTTGCGGAAGCGGTCGATGTCGAAAGCGATCAGCGCCAGCGGATGGCGGTAGCGGCGCGCGCGCCGGATCTCCTGCTCCAGCAGGTATTCGCCGTGGCGGCGGTTGGCCACGCCGGTGAGCGCATCCAGGGTTGCCAGGTGGGTCACGCGGGCCAGCAGTTCCTCGCTCTCGCCCATCAGTTCCGCCATGCGCAGGCCGAAGGCCGCCAGCTGCGCCAGGTCGTCGAAGGCCGCCAGCTGGGCGCGCGAGAACGCGCCGGCGTGGTCGAACAGCAGGCACAGGGAGCCTGCGGTCGGCCGGCCGGGGCCGGGGCCGGAAACGGGAATCGGCAGCCCGAGCACCATGTCCACGCCATGGGCGCGCAGCAGGCGCGCCAGTTCCGGCTCGCCGGCCTTCTCGGGCGCGTCGAGCAGCGCGGCCTCGCCGGTGGCGGCGGCCAGCAGTCCGGGGAAGGCATGGCGCAGCGGCGACTGCAGCAGGCGCTCGTCGCGTCCCAGGATGGCGCCCAGGTCGAGACCAGCCATGCCGTGCTGCGCCTGCAGCCGCAGGTCGCCCCCTTCGTGCAGCTGGAACATCGCGGCATGCAGCACGCCGGGCCAGCCTTGCAGGGCCGCACAGAGGCGCTCGCCGAAGCGGATGCCGTCGTCGGCTTCGGCCAGCGCCCCCTGCGCCGCGCTGCGCACGGCCAGCAGTGCGGCCAGTTCCGATTCGAACGGGCCCGGCGCCGGCGGCGGGGCGAAGCCTTCGGCCAGGCGCGCCGCGATCAGGGGACGGGTCTGTTCCGGCGCCAGCGGGGCGATCGCATAGTGCAGCGGACCGTGGGCCATCAGGGCGGGCAGCCAGCGCGCATTCGTGAAGGGGCACAGCACCAGGATCGGCGCGCCGGCGCGCGCCGCCACCAGGCCTGCCAGCGCAGGCAGGTCGAGGCCGAAGTCGAAGCGCTCCAGGTCGAGCACGAGCAGGTCGGCCGGCGCGCGCGCCAGCAGCAGCGCCGCGTTGTCGGCGCCGTCCGCCACGCGCAGGCCGTCGAACAAGTCGCCGCAAGCCTGCGCGAACGCCGCGCGGCGCTGCCCGACCGGGTTGACGAACAGGCCGCTGTACGCAGGACCCGTGCCCTGCTGCTGGGACATCCCACTTTCCATTTGTGCCTGACAAGAAATACTATAAAAAGACGATAGCAAGTTTGCCACAAACCCGGGCGCCGACCTAGCGAAGAATTGTCGCCGAGTGTACGGGAACGCACCGTCGTATGCCCGGCGCGCACCGATACTTTCCGAGTCGATTGAACGTTCACGGGAGTACGGCATGGCAAACCAGGATGAGGTGGCAAACAAGCAGAAGGCGATCCAGAGCCGCCAGGACCAGCGCGACGGCAGCATGCAGAAGGCGGAAAACAGCGAGGCGGTGCAGACCGGCATCGAACAGCCGGCGCCGCCGATGCCGGCCCAGCACCTGGCCAAGCCGGGCCTGGAAGCCGAGATGGAGGTCAAGCCGAAGTTCATGGCCGAGGGCTACAAGGGCAGCGGCAAGCTGGAAGGCATGAGCGCCATCGTCACCGGCGCCGACTCCGGCATCGGGCGCGCCGTCGCCGTGCTGTTCGCGCGCGAAGGCGCCGACGTCGCCGTGATGTACCTGAACGAACACGAGGATGCCGAGGAGACCAGGCGCTGCATCGAGGCCGAGGGCCGCCGCTGCGTGACCATCGCCGGCGACGTCAAGGACGCAGCATTCTGCCAGGATGCGGTCGAGAAGGTGGTCGCCGAGTTCGGCCGCCTCGACGTCCTGGTCAACAACGCGGCCTTCCAGGAACACGCCGGCTCGCTGCTGGACATCACGGAAGAGCGTCTGGACGAAACCTTCCGCACCAACATCTACGGCTACTTCCACATGGCGCGCGCCGCCCTGCCCCATCTGAAGCGGGGTGCGTCGATCATCAATACCGGCTCCGTCACCGGCCTGAAGGGGTCGAAAAAGCTGCTCGACTATTCGGCGACCAAGGGCGCGATCCACGCGTTCACGATGTCGCTCGCGGCCAGCGTGATCGACCAGGGCATCCGCGTGAATTGCGTGGCGCCCGGTCCCGTGTGGACGCCGCTGAACCCGGCCGACCAGTCGCCGGAGGACATCACGGAGTTCGGCGCCAGCACCACCTTCAAGCGTCCCGCCCAGCCCGAGGAACTGTCGCCGGCCTACGTATTCCTGGCCTCGCCGGTGTGCTCGGGCTACATCACCGGGGTGATCCTGCCGATCACCGGCAAGGTCGGCGAATAAACCGGACATCGAATAACAGGAGAAGGCCTATGCCGCGCAGCATGTGGAAGGGTGCGATCAGCTTCGGGCTGGTGCACATCCCCGTCGATATGTACGCGGCGGTGGACAACAAGGGACTCGACCTGACCATGCTCGACCGGCGCGATTTCTCGCCGGTCGGATTCAAGCGCTACAACAAGGGCAACGGCAAGGAAGCGTCCTGGGACGACATCGTCAAGGGCTACGAGTACACCAGCGGCGAATACGTGGTGCTGTCCGACGAGGACCTGCGCCGCGCCAACCCGGAAGCCACCCAGACCATCGACATCCTCGCTTTCGTGGACGCCGAAGACGTCTCGCTCCTGTATTTCGAACAGCCTTACTACCTGGCCCCCGGCAAGGGCGGCGACAAGGTCTACGCGCTGCTGCGCGAAACCTTGCGCAAAGCCGGCAAGATCGGCATCGCCCGCGTCGTCATCCGGGTCAAGCAGCACCTGGCGGCGCTGGTGTGCGTGGGCGACACCATCGTGATGAACACGCTGCGCTATGCCGACGAGATCCGCGACGCAGGCGAGCTCAAGATTCCCGCGGCCGACGACAGGAAGGCGGCGATCACCGACAAGGAACTCAAGATGGCCATGGCCCTCGTGCAGGGCATGGCCGAGGATTGGGATCCGGAGCAGTACCACGACACCTACCGCGAGGATGTGCTGGCGCTGATCGAGAAGAAGGTCAAGGCGCACCAGACCAAGACCATCACCATGCCGGAGGCGGGCGAACCGAAGCGCGAGACCGGCAAGGTGATCGACCTGGTCGCGCTGCTGCAGGCCAGCCTGGGCAAGAAGCCCGGGAAGGCGGCGGCCGATGACGACGACGATGACGACGACGAACCGCCGCCGAAGAAGCGCCGTCCCGCCGCCGAAGCAGATGACGAAGATGAAGCACCGCCGCCGCGCGCGCGCAAGGCCGCCGCGCACGGCACGGATCGCGTCGCCGCCAGCGGCGCCGCGCCCAAGCGCAATACCACCGCGAAAACCGCAGCGAAAACCGCGGCCAAGCCGGCGGCAAGGAAGACTGCCGCCAAGTCGACCGGCGCCCCGTCGACGGCCCCCGCGCGCCGCAGGAAGGCAGCCTGACGCATGGATCAGTTCATCGACTTCCTCCAGTGGCCGGCGATGCTTGTCACCCTGTTTGCCGCCTACCTGATAGGATCGAAACGCGCCGAACGCCGTGTGTTCGGCTTTTCGATGTTCATCCTGAGCAACGTGCTGTGGATCGTCTGGGGCATCCATGACGAAGCCTGGGCACTGATCGTCCTGCAGGCCGCCCTGATGGCCATGAACGTGCGCGGCATCTTCAAGAACGAATCGGCCTAGGGTCCGCCTGGCTGATGCCGGGCACGGGATGGCAACTCGGTAGGGTGGTCGGCTCGGCTGACCGCGCGTTCAAACCGATGATGCGCCGTGGCAGATCATGCCGGAGTCGGACGCGCGGTCGGCGAAGCCGACCACCCTGCGCGCCATGACAAGAATGTCGTTGCCACGACGATGTATTCAGTCACATAGACCCTGGCGGCCGCCTGGCGAGGGCTCAGCGCGTCCGCGTGACGTGCGCATCGCGCCCGGCGCGCCAGCCCAGCCGCGCCTCGATGATGCGCCGGTAGCGCGTATCGATGTGCGGCGGGGTCTGGCGCACGTAGCGCTCGGCTTCGGCACGTTCCCCGGGCGGCAGGCCATCGAGCAGCGCCACTACCTGTTCCGGCGTGGGCACGCGCCCCGGCTCGCCGCCGAACTTCGCAGGCGGCGCGGTCTACACCGATACAGAAGATGTTCATGGTCGGCGGCCGGCAAATGGGACAGACAGTCTAGCTTGCCAGAGAAGCTGGGCGTGCACGGCAGCGCGCACCACGATCGTCCCGTTGCCGGCCAGCCGGCGTGAGCACGCCTCCCGGCGCAGGCGCCTGCGGCGATAGCGTGCGTTCGAATCCGTGCGCGTGAGCGATACTTGAGCCATCCCGACTACGCTGCTTCCGACCATGCCACACAGCGCCATGCCCTTCCTCGTACTGACACGCGCAGGTTTCGACGACATCGCCGCCCGCGTCGAACTGGGCAAGGCCAGCCTCTTCCTCAATCCCGGCCTGCTGTCGGAAACGGAGATCGCGCGGCTGCGCGAAATGGGCTCGGCCGTGCACGTGATGGCGACGCCGGTCGACCCGATGAAGCCGCAGCAAGTGCAGCAGGCGCTGCTCCTGACTCGCAACGCCCTCGGCAGCGCGTGGGTCGAACGCGGCGCGCCGCGCGCCGCCACGGCCGCGAACAACGCCGACAGGCTGCAGGAAGCCAGCCGGGAACTGGCGCCCGCGACGCCGCTGCGCCAGCGCCTCGCGCGCAGCGCCGGCGCCGTCGCCAGCCAGGCCCTGCGCCGGCTGCGCACGCTCGACGGCGGGCGGATCCTGATGCCCGTGCCCTACCTCGGCTTCGGCAATGCCGCGCGCATCTGGCTCAAGGGACGCCTGCTCAACGAAGCGGCATTCCGCGAACAGGGCGGCGCCGACAGCGGCTGGCAGAACCTGGTCGCCCTGTACCGCCGGCTCGAATCGGACGAAGTGGCGGATGCGCGGGTGCTGGCCCATTTCGGTGGCAGCACCCATGAAACCCGGACCGACCGCGGCGGCTATTTTTCTTTCGACTTTGCCGTGGGCGCCCGACTGGACGGCGGCTGGCACGCCGTCGAGCTCGAATTCCCGGACAAGCTCCAGTCTGACGGCCGGCCGATGCGCACGACGGCCGAGGTCCGGGTTCCGGCCCCGACGGCGCGCTTCGGCATCATCAGCGACATCGACGACACCGTCCTGTGGACCAATGTCACCAACAAGCTGAACATGGCGCTGATGCTGGCGCGCAGCAACCACCATACACGCAAACCCTTCAAGGGCGTGGCGGGCTTCTACCGCGCGTTGCGCGACGGCGTCGGCGGCAGCGAGGACAATCCCCTGTTCTACGTCTCGAGCAGCCCGTGGCACCTGTATGGGCCGCTGCTCGACTTCCTCAAGTTGCAGGACATCCCGTTCGGTCCGCTGCTGCTGCGCGAACTGAGCGTGCGCCAGGTGCTCAAGATCTCCGAGCACGGCACGCACAAGCTGGAACAGATCGAGCGCATCCTGGATTTCTATCCGGGCATGCAGTTCGTGCTGATCGGCGACAGCGGCGAGCAGGACCCCGAGATCTATGCCGAGGTGGTGCGCCGCCATCCCGGCGCCGTGAAGATGATTTATATCCGCAACGTCAATCCGGACCCCTCGCGCATCGACGCGCTCGACCGCCTGATCGAGGAAGTCAGCGCCACCGGCGCCCAGCTGGTGCTGTCCCCGGACAGCGTGTTTGCCGCCTCGCACGCGGCCGCCGAAGGCTTGATCGCGGTCGACCGCCTGCCGTCGGTCCGTTTGGACAAGCGCGAGGACGATGAAGCTCCACCAAACAAAACGGGATTATGAAAAGCTATCGAAGTGATCGAATTAATTTAATTTATTAATTACAAGCTCAGCCATAGAATGCTCCTATCGATTAACACAACGAGGAGATTCTCGAATGAGCCAAGCCCGCCTGACCACCGCTTCCGGCATACCGGTCGACGACAACCAGAATTCGCTCAGCGCCGGCCCGCGCGGCCCCTTGCTGCTGCAGGACTTCCACCTGATCGAGAAGCTGCAGCACTTTAACCGCGAGCGCATTCCGGAGCGCGTCGTCCACGCCAAGGGTTCGGGCGCGTATGGCAGCTTCACGGTCACCCACGACCTGCGTCCGTTCACCAAGGCCAGGCTGTTCTCCGAGGTCGGCAAGAAGACCCCGGTGTTCCTGCGCTTTTCCACCGTTGGCGGCGAGAAAGGCAGCGCCGACACCGAACGCGACCCGCGCGGCTTCGCCCTGCGTTTCTATACCGAGGAAGGCAACTGGGACCTGGTCGGCAACAACACCCCGGTGTTCTTCCTGAAAGACCCGATCAAGTTTCCGGACTTCATCCACACCCAGAAGCGCGATCCGCAGACCAACCTGAAGTCGCCCAACATCATGTTCGACTTCTGGAGCCGCGCGCCGGAAAGCCTGCACCAGGTGACCATCCTGTTCTCGGATCGGGGTACCCCGGACGGCTACCGCCACATGGACGGCTTCGGCAGCCATACCTATAGCCTGATCAACGAGGCCGGCGAGCGTACCTATGTGAAGTGGCACTTCAAGACCCGCCAGGGCATCCGGAACCTCACTGCCGCCGAAGCGGTCGGCATCGCCGGCACGGATCCGGACCATGCCGGGCGCGACCTGTTCGAGGCGATCGCCCGCGGCGACTTTCCGCGGTGGGACGTCAAGGTGCAGCTGGCCACCGAGGCGCAGCTGGACGACTGGGAACAGCGCACCGGCTGGAATCCCTTCGACCTGACCAAGGTCTGGCCGCACGGCGACTTCCCGATGCTGGGTGTGGGCGTGCTCGAACTGAACCGCAATCCGGACAATTACCACGCCGAGGTCGAGCAGGCCGCGTTCTCGCCGGCCAACGTGGTGCCGGGCATGGGCTATTCGCCCGACAAGATGCTGCAGGGCCGGCTGTTCGCCTACCACGACGCCCAGCTGTACCGCGTCGGCACCAACCACCAGCACCTGCCGGTCAACGCCCCGCGCTGTCCGTTTCACAACCAGCAGCGCGACGGCGCGATGGCGATCGCCAACGTAGGCGCGGCGCGCAACTATGCGACCATCGACGCCGAAGGCCGCGGCGCGCTGGGCATGGGCCATGGAGAGCGGGAGCTGCCGATCACGGGCGACGCGGGCCGCTACGACTTCCGCGGCATGGAAGACGACTACACCCAGGCCGGCCAGCTGTTCCGCCTGATGACGCCGCAAGAGCGCCAGAACCTGTGCGACAACCTGGCGGGGCCGCTCAGCCGGGTGGACGAAGATATCCTGCTGCGCCAGTTGCGGCAGTTCGACAAGGCGGATCCGGGGTATGGACGTGGCGTGCGCGCCTCGCTCAAGGTGCTTGGCCGGAACGTGGACTGATCTGCACCCTGGCGCATAGACGAACCTGGGCTCCGGCGCAGGCCGCAGCCCGAGTTCGCGTGCACAGCCAGGGCGGGGTCGTCTACTCGTCAAACCCCAGGATCTTCATGGCCTTGGTAATCCCCTTGGCCGCCTTCCCATACCCCGCCCACGGCTCGTTCCCCCGATCCAGCCGCGTGTGCACGTTGGTCACCGTCCACTGCGCGCTCGACTTGAGCTTCATGAGCTCGTCCCACTCGAGCGGCACCGAGATGCCCATGCCTGGCCGGGCCCGCGCCGACCACGCGCTGATGGTGGTGGCGCCGCGGCCGTTGCGCAGGTAGTCGATGAAGATCTTGCCGACCCGGTTCCTGGGGCCGCTCTTGAAGGCGAAGCGCTCGGGCAGCGTGGCCGCCAGGTGGCGCACGATGGCCTGCGAGAAGGCTTTCACCGTGTCCCAGCCGTATTCCGGCTTGACCGGCACCACCACGTGCAGGCCCTTGCCGCCGCTGGTCTTGAGAAAGGACGGCAGCCCCAGTTCGTCGAGGAAGGCGCGCATGATCTGCGCCGCTTCCTGCATCGACTTCCACTCGACGCCCTCGCCCGGGTCGAGGTCGAATACCATCCGGTCCGGGGTCTCGTAGCTTTTCGCCAGCGCGTTCTGGGTGTGCAGCTCGATCGCGTTCCACTGCGCCACCGACAGGATGCCCTCGAGGGTCGCGATCTCCAGCATCGGCGGGTTGTCCGGATCCAGCGCCGGGTCCATCTGCTTCACGCCCGGCAGCTTCTTCACGTCCGCATGCTTCTGGAACACCAGTTCGGCGCCGAGCCCCGCCGGCGCGCGCACCAGCGTCAGCGGCCGGCGCTTGAGGTGTTCCATCATCAGCTCGCCCACCAGGGCGTAGTAGCGGATCACGTCGAGCTTGGTGGCGCCGGTGGACGGATCGACCACCCGGTCCGGATTGGTCACGCGCAGGCTTTCCGGCAGATTGCGGTGCAGGCCGGGAGGCGGCGGCGACACCGGTTCGTCGGTCAGCGCCGGTTTGTGCGCGGCGTCCGCGATGTCCTCGATGTGGCGCGGCTCCTCGCGCGTGATGCCGCGCGCCGGCTTGTCCTTGCGCAGGCCCTGGAACACAGGATGGCGTACGGCGCCGGCGCTGGTCCATTCCGAGAAGCTCACCTCGGCCACCAGCACCGGCTTCACCCAGTGGTGCTGGCGTCCCGGCACGGCGCGCGGCGGGAACGGGCTCTCGGAGGTAGCAAGCGCTTCCAGCCGTTCCCTGATGTCGATGAGCGCGGCATGGTTGAAGCCCGAGCCGACGTTACCGGCATAGCGCAGCACGCCCTCCCGGTCGTAGGTGCCGAGCAGCAGCGAGCCGACGCCCTTGCGCGAGCCCTTCGGATCGGTGTAGCCGCCGATGACGAATTCCTGGCGCAGGCCGCACTTGAGCTTGATCCATTCCGGCGAGCGGCGCGACACGTAGCGCGAATCGCGGCGCTTGCCGATCACGCCTTCCAGCCCGATGCGGCAGGCTGCCAGCACCAGCTCTTCCGGATTGGTGCCGAATTCGCCTGAAAAGCGCACTTTGTCGGACTTCGCTTTTTTGAGGATCTGTTCCAGTGCGGCGCGGCGCTCGACCAGGGGCAGTTCGCGCAGGTCGTAGCCGTTGCAATACGGCGCGTCGAACAGGAAGTACACGATGTCGCCCGTGCGCACGCCATCGAAGGCCAGCTGCAGCAGGCCGAAGTTGGGCTTGCCGTGCTCGTCGTGCACGACGATTTCGCCGTCGTACCAGCCGTCCGGCAGCCCGATCCGCTCCATTTCCTCCTGCAGCGGCGCCAGCTTGTCGGTCCAGTCCTTGGCGTTGCGGGTGACCAGGCGCACCTTGCCGTTCTCGACGCGCGCCAGCATCCGGTAGCCGTCGAACTTGACTTCGAACACCCAGTTTTCGGGGTCCGGCGGTGCGCCGTCCACCAGGGTCGCCAGCTCGGGGGTGAAGTCCTCGGGCAAGTCGGCGCGAACGACGCCATCCGGCAAGCCGGGCGCGGAGACTTTCTTGCCGCGCGTGGACTTGGCGGCGGGTTTTGCAGCGGGTTTTGCAGCGGGTTTTGCAGCGGGTTTTGCAGCGGGTTTTGCAGCGGGTTTTGCAGCGGGTTTTGCAGTGGATTTTGCAGCGGATTTTGCAGCGGGTTTTGCGGCGGGCCTGGCCGCGCTTTTCGCCGCGCCCTTTGCCGCCGCCTTCGCCCGCGACGGCTTGCGCACGTCTCCCGACTGTCCTTCCGCCTGCGCCTCAGCCTTCAGGACGGCCAGCTTGCCGCGCGCCGGCGCCGGCATCGGCAGTGCCTTGACGCTGTCCGGCATCTCGTCCACCACCGAGAATTCTTCCGCCGGACGGGCGTACCCGTCGTTTTCCTTGATCAGGAGCCAGGGCTCCTGCCTGTCGTCGCCACGGCCCTTCATGCGCACCAGCACCCAGCGGCCGTGCATCTTGTGCCCGTGGATCTCGAACTTCAGGTTGCCCTTGCGGTAGCCCTCGTGCGGGTCGCCGACCGGTTCCCAGGTCCCCTTGTCCCAGATGATTACCTTGCCTGCGCCATATTGCTTGGGCGGAATGGTCCCCTCAAAATCGGAATAGGAAATCGGGTGGTCCTCGACGTGCACGGCCATGCGCTTGTCGTGCGTGTCGTAGCTGGGGCCCTTCGGTACGGCCCAGCTCTTCATGGTGCCGTCGAGCTCGAGGCGGAAATCGTAGTGCAGGCGGGTCGCCCAATGCTTTTGGATCACGAAGGTCAGCGCGTCCGTAGCAGGAACGCCACCTTCGGCGGGCTCGGACGTGATGTCGAAATTGCGCTTGGCCTTGTACAGTTTGAGCGCGTCTGGCATGTGGCACCTCCCGGCTATCGGCGTAGGGACAGTGTAGGACCGGGCGGGCCAGCCCGACTGTACGCCAGCTAACTATGACGGCCTTCGCCGCCGCACGCATGCACGGATTCGGCGCCGTCAACCGATTGGCCGCATGGCGCGTTGTAGCCCAAGCAGCACACAGATCGCCGCCACGGCCCGCTTCGCCAGACAGGCCGGCAGCGCGACACCCGCAAGGCCGCCCAGGCTCCGCCATATCCCGAAGGACAGGTTCGCCCTGTCCTTCCTCACGTCCGGCCCCTGGCGTCTACAATGCAGCTTTCTCCCGCAGCGAGCACGCCATGCACCGAATCGTCTTCCTGGACCGCGACAGCCTGCAGGCGCAGCTGCGCGCGCCCGTGTTTGCCCATGACTGGTGCGAGCATCCCGGCACCCGCGAGGATGAGGTCGTGGCGCGCCTGGCCGGCGCCACGGTGGCGATCACCAACAAGGTGCCGCTGCGCGCCACCGCCATTGCGCAATTGCCGGAGCTCAGGATGATCGCGGTGGCCGCCACCGGCACAGACAACGTCGACCTCGAGGCCTGCCGCGCGCGCGGCATCGTGGTGGCGAACATCCGCAACTATTCAAGGGTATCGGTGCCCGAGCACTGCTTCGCGCTGCTGCTCGCGCTGCGCCGCAACCTGCGCGCCTACTGCGCCGACGTCGAGGCCGGGCGCTGGGAGGCGTCGAGCCGCTTCTGCCTGCTCGACCATCCGATCGGCGACCTGGCGGGCAGCCGCCTCGGCATCGTCGGCTACGGCGCGCTCGGACGCAAGGTGGCGCAGCTCGGGCGCGCCTTCGGCATGGAAGTCTTGGCCAACTCGCGCTCGCCGGTCGGCGAGCCGGATGTCGATCAGCTGCCGCTGGACGCGCTGCTGGCGGGCTGCGACGTGGTGAGCCTGCACCTGCCGCTGAACACGCAGACGCAGCACCTGATCGGCAGGCGCGAACTCGGGCTCATGAAGAAGACTGCCCTCCTGATCAACACCGCGCGCGGCGGCCTGGTGGACGAGGCGGCCCTGGCCGAGGCGCTGCTGTCGAACAGCATCGGCGGGGCCGGCTTCGACGTGCTGGGCAAGGAGCCGCCGGAGCCAGGCAATCCCCTGCTGCGCCTGCGCCTGCCGAACTTCATCCTGACGCCGCACGTGGCCTGGGCCAGCGCCGGCGCGATGCAGACGCTGGCCGACATGCTCGTCGATAATATCGAAGCCTGGGTCGCCGGACGGCCGCAGAACGTGGTCGCCTGACGGTCAGCCGGCCGCGGCGTCGGCTTCTTCGGCCTCGCCGGGCGCTGCCTGCGGCTCGGGCGCGCGCAGCGGCAGTTCCAGGATGAAGGCCGCGCCCTGGCCGGGCGCGCTCTCGACCCGCACCGTCCCGCCCAGCAGGGTGGTGACGATGTTCCAGCTGATGTTCAGGCCCAGGCCGGTGCCGCCCTGCCCCATCCGCGTAGTAAAGAAGGGATCGAAGATGCGCGCCAGGTGCTCGTGCGCGATGCCGCGCCCGTCGTCGCGGAATTCGATGCGCACGCCGTCGGCGCCCACGGGCTCCGCGCGCAGCACCATGCTGCCGCCCGGTCCTGCGAAGGCATGCAGCAGCGCATTGTTGACGAAATTGATCACCACTTGGCCCAGCGGGCCGGGGAAGCTGTCCATCATGATCCCGGCCGGCACCTGGAGCGCCAGGCCATGCCCGCCCAGGCGCACCGTGTTCATGATGGTGGCGGCGATCTCCTGGCAGGCCTGGGCCAGGTCGAAGCGGCGGCGCTGGGCGCTGGCCTGGTCCACCGACACCTGGCGGAAGCTGTTGACCAGTTCCGCCGCATTGTGCAGGCTGCGCATGATCAGGCCGGCGGCCTCGCGCGAGGCCGCCACGTAGTCGGCCAGGTCCGAGCGCCGCAGCGTGGCGCCATCGAAGCGGGTCGCGATGTCGCTGGTTTTCTCCTGCAGCGTGCTGGCCATCAGGAGGCTGTTGCCGATCGGCGTGTTCAGCTCGTGCGCCACGCCCGCCACCAGCGAGCCGAGCGAGGCCAGCTTCTCCTGGGCCGCAAGCTGGGCCTGCGTCTCCTTGAGCTGGCGGTAGGCGCTGGCATTGTCGATCGCCACGCCGACGTAGGCCGCCAGGGTTTCCAGCATGTCGAGGTGAACCTGGCCGTAGGCCTGGGCGACCGGGCTCTGCACCGTCAGCGCACCCAGTACCCGCTCGCCCACCATCACCGGCACCACCAGCAGCGAGCGCGGCGCCATGCCGGCGCGCCAGGCGCAGGGCAGCGCCCATTCGACGGCGCGTCCGGGCTCCGGATGATGCTGCAGCGCCGGCAGGTAGTCCGCCAGTCCTTGCGGCAGCTTGCCGAGGTGGACTTCGCGTCCGCAGGCGATGGCCCAGGCGGCGAGGTGCCGCTCCGGTTCGTCCGCCAGCTCGAAGGACGCGCGGCGCTTGCCGTTCACCACCGCATAGGCATATTCCAGGCTGGCGCGCTCCGGGTGGCGCAGCACCACCGCGAACAGGGTCGCGTCCATCAGCGCATGCACCTGCTCGTACAGTGTACGCATGGTCGCCTCCAGGTCCAGGTTCGCGGTCAGCGCGCGCCCGATGTCCGACAGCAGCGCGATGTTGCGGTGCGCCTGTTCCACTACCTCCTTCTGTTCTTCGACCTCCTGTTTGCGGTGTTCGGCCGACTCCTTCTGGCGTCGCAGCTCGTCGGTGCGCGCGCCGACCTCGCGTTCGAGCAGCCCCTTCTGCGCCACCAGGGCCCGGATGCGCAGGCGGTAGCCGGCCGTGAACAGGGCCACCACGAACAGCAGCGCCAGGGCGCGGAACCATCCGGTCTTCCAGTACGGCGGCGTGATCGTGATCCGGAGCAGGGCCGGCTGCTCGCTCCACACGCCGTCCTTGTTGCTGGCGCGTACGCGGAACACGTAGTCGCCCGCATCGAGGTTGGTATAGCTGGCGTAGCGGCGCCGCGCGTCGGTGTCGACCCAGTCGCGGTCGAAACCTTCCAGCTTGTAGGCATAGCGGTTGCCGTCCGGGTCGGCGTAATGCAGCGCGGCGAATTCGAGCGCGAATACGGAATCTTCGTGCGACAGCGTGAGGCCGGCCTGCTGGGGGAAGCTCGGCGTGGCGCGCGACCGGTTCAGCACCAGGAAATCGGTGAGCACGACTTCCGGCGGATACGGATTGTCGCGCACCGCATCCGGCCGGAAGGCCGTCAGGCCGCTGATGCCGCCGAAATAGACCTGCCCGTCACTGGCGCGCAGGCCGGCGCCGACGAAATAGGAGCCGTTTACCAGACCGTCCTTCGCAGTGTAGCTCTTGGTGGCGCCCGTACCCGGGTCGACGCGCGTGATCCCGGCGGTCGTGCTGGCCCAGATGTAGCCGAGCTGGTCCTCGATCATGGCGCCGATCGGCAGCGCCTCGGTTCCAGAGGCGAAGGGGTAAAAGCGGAAGCGCACGCTGCCCTGGCTTTCGCCCGCCTCCATGCGATGCAGGCCGCCGGCCGTGCCCACCCACAGCTCGCCGCGCGCCGACTCCAGCAGATAATAGATGCGGCTGTGGCGCAGGCTGTGCGGGTCGGCCGGGTCGTGGCGGTAGCGCGTAAAGCGGCCGGTCCGCGGGTCGAAGCGTTCGAGCCCGGTCTCGGTGCCGATCCAGACGATGCCGTGGCGGTCTTCCAGGGCCGCGAAGCCGTAGTTCTCGCCCAGGCTGGCCGGATCGCCCGGATCGTGCCTCCAGGTGCGCACGCTGTCCTGGCCCGGCGCCAGTGCAGCCAGGCCGCCGCGGGTGACGATCCACAGGGTACCGCTGCGGCCTACATGGAGCCCCTGCACGATGTTGGCGGCAGGCGCGGCGCCGAGCGCGATGCGGCCGAAGCGCCCGCCGGCGTCGCGCCAGAGCAGGCCGTTCGGGGTGCCGATCCAGGTGCGTCCGCGTGCATGTGCCAGCGCGGCCACGATGTCGATCGCGGCCTTGTCCCGCCCTATCCGTTCGATGGGACTGCCGGGCCGCTCCATGCGCATCAGGCCGTCGCCGGTGGTGCCGATCCAGATCCTGCCTTGCGGGTCCTCGGAGATGGCGCGCACCTTGGCCCGTCCCAGGCCGTCCTTGACGCCGTAGCGCGCAAAGCCGCCGCTGGCCAGGTCGGTGCGGCTGGCGCCGCCGAAATAGGTGCCGGCCCACAAGGTACCGGTGCGGTCGACCAGCACAGCGCCGATCTGGTTGTCCGACAGCGAATGCTGGTCGGCCGGGTCGTTGCGGTAGCTGAGGAAGCGGTCGGTGGCCGGATCGAGCCACTTCAGGCCGTCCATGTCGGTGCCTACCCACAGGGTGCCGCCGGCGTCGTGGTACAGGGTGTTGATGCGCAGCGCGCCGATCCCGTCGCCGCTGCCGATACGCCGCCGCTGCGGCGGCTTTCCGCCGGCCCCGTCGCCCAGGCGCCAGGCTTCCAGTCCGGCGCCGGTGCCGATCCACAGCGTGTCGCGCGGTCCCATCGACAGCGCCCGCACGGTATTGCGCATCGGGTCTTTGGGGTCGACGTCGTAGTGCTCGAAACCCTCGGCGCCGGGGGCGAGCCGGTCGATGCCGGTCGCGGTGCCGACCCACAGGTTGCCGCGGCCGTCGAGCGCCAGGGCATTGACGCGGTTGTCGCGCAGCGTCGCCGGATCGGCAGGATCGTTGCGGTAGCTGCGCATGCGCCCGCTGGCGGTGTCGAGGTGCAGCAGGCCGTCGCCGGTGGCGAGCCAGAGCGCGCCGGGCGCCGGCTGGACCGCCTGCACCGCCCGGTTGCTGGGCCTGCGTACGCCGGTCCGGCCGTCGACGACGTCCGGAGGCGCATGGCGCACGAACTTGCCGGTGGCCTGGTCGAAACGGGCCAGGCCGCCCTTGGTGCCGAACCACAGCCGTCCTCCCTCGTCCTCGTGGGAAGACAGCACGTAGTTGTCGGGAATGCTGTCGGGGTTGTTCGGATCGTTGCGGTAGACGGTGACACGGTAGCCGTCGAAGCGGTTCAGGCCCGCCTGCGTGCCGAACCACATGAAGCCGCGCCGGTCCTGAAGGATGGTCAGCACCGACTGCTGCGACAGGCCCTGCTCGATCGACAGGCGCTCGAAACGCAGGCTGCGCGGTGCGGCCAGGGCGCTGCCGGCCCAGATCGACAGCAGCATCAGGGCGCACAGGACGCGGTGCAGGCGCGGCTTCAAGGCAAACATAGGTGTCCCATCACGATCCAACCCGGCTAATCTACCAGAGCTTGTTTGCCTGCGGAAAAAAAATGACACTTCCGGAAACAGCAAGCCGCTGCTATAATGCGTGCATCGGGCGGCTGTAGCTCAGCTGGATAGAGTACTTGGCTACGAACCAAGGGGTCGTGGGTTCGATTCCTGCCAGCCGCACCAGAATATCAGGGACCAGATTGAAAGATCTGGTCCCTTTTTTCGTTGCGCGATGCCCACGCGCGCCCTACGGGTCGCCCTTGTCGCAGGGGTGAAGCATAGCGGATCGCGATGAGGCTTTGCCAATATCCGATCCCCTGCTATAATGCGTCCATCGGGCGGCTGTAGCTCAGCTGGATAGAGTACTTGGCTACGAACCAAGGGGTCGTGGGTTCGATTCCTGCCAGCCGCACCAGAATATGAGGGACCAGATCGAAAGATCTGGTCCCTTTTTTCGTCATGGCGTGCATGGCCGGGGGGCCCTGGCCGGAGTCGATGGAGGGAACGCGGACCGTTGCCCCGTCCGCGCGTTCAACGCCCCTCGAAATTGATGCAGTAGACGTGTTTCACGCACTGTTTGAACGCGCGCACGGCGAAGCCGTGCACCCTACGATCGTCCAGCTGAACACCATGATGTGCACGGGAGGGCTTTGCCGATCCGGCCGGTGCTGCTATAATGCGTGCCTCGGGCGGCTGTAGCTCAGCTGGATAGAGTACTTGGCTACGAACCAAGGGGTCGTGGGTTCGATTCCTGCCAGCCGCACCAACTTTTTTTAAATGGCTCAGAAGCGATTCTGGGCCATTTTTCTTTTCCGGCTCCTGTCGGTGCGTTGACGCCGCAGTCCGCACCCTTCGATACCGTCCTGCCGCCGGCGCCGCCCTCTCCACGCTTGGGCTAACCCGGCAACACCATATAAAACAGCTCAACTTCTACGCTTCATTCATTAAACGGGGCTGAAATCGCAGGACCTCGACGCCGGAGCAGTCCTCCTCTTCTTGTAGGACTAAGCCGACGCATTTTCAGCAAGGCAGCAGACTTTTTCTGCTCAACAACCCATATTGAACCTGCGCTCCTATGAAACACGGCGCTATAGCATATCCCGTTGGAAATCTCTTGATTCCTGGAATGCCGGCCACACATTTGGCATCCAAGCAGGTTTCCATGTGCTTTTTTTTATCCTTTTGATAGCATGAAGTTCCCCGATACTTGAAACCCAGGCTGCAGGACGCGGCTGCTTCTAAATGCGAGGAAACAAATGAAAAAATCTCTGATTGCTGCAATTGTGTTGGCTTCCGCTTCGTTCGGTTCGTCGGCCGTCATGGCCCAGGACGTGGTCGGCAATACTCCCCAGGCCCTTGACCTGATCGATAACACTGCCTTCTTCGGCGACACCTTCGACGCCGACAACGAGGGCAGTACCTTCGCCGACCGTTTCACCTTCAGCGTCGAAGGTGACATGGGCATGAACCTGGACGCGATCATCTCGTCCATCAGCCGTAGCGCCGATGTCGGCCTCGACATCACCGGCCTGGCCCTGTATGGCGCGGACAACACCCTGATCACCAGCGGCACCCGCCTGCAAACCGGTGAAATGGACGTCTGGAGCATCTCGAGCGACAACCTGATGGCCGGTAACTACTACCTGCAGGTCAGCGGCAACCTGGTGTCCGACACCGGCGGCTCGTTCGGCGGCGCCGTGATGCTGGCTCCGGTTCCGGAACCCGAAACCTACGGCATGATGCTGGGCGGCCTCGGTGTCCTGGGCTTCCTCGCACGCCGCCGCAAGGCCAAGCAGGCGTAATACCAGCCCGGTTCGAAGCAATCGACGGAAGCGCGCAAGCGCTTCCGTTTTTTTTTGGCCCTCGCTGCGGACATCCGAGGCGATGCCCGTCCACCTCATTCCAGTGGGATCTCAGGTACGCAGCTTCTTGATGATGCTGCGGTTGCCCAGGATTTCCTCGATCTGCTCGAAGCGCACCGGCTTGACCATGTGGTGGTCGAAGCCCGCCTCGAAGGCCAGCTGGCGGTCCTTTTCCTGTCCCCATCCGGTCACCGCGATCAGCACCGTCATCGCACCGCAAGGCAGCTTGCGGATCCCGCGCGCCAGGTCGTAGCCCGACATGTGCGGCAGGCCGATGTCGAGGAAGGCATAGTCCGGGCAGAAGCGCCCCGCCGCGGCCAGCGCGTCCGGGCCGTTGTGCGTGATCACCACGCTGTGCCCCATGGCCGTGAGCAGCGCGCCGATGCTGTTGACGAAGTCGACGTTGTCGTCCGCCAGCAGGATGCGGTAAGACTCGGTGCTGATGAAGGCGGCCGGCGTCGGCTTGGCGATCGGCTCCGGGTCGACCACGATCGGCAGGCGCACCACGAAGCGGCTGCCGTGGCCCACGCCTTCCGAACGGGCCTCGATCGTCCCGCCATGCAGCTCCACCAGCTTGCGCGCCAGCGACAGGCCCACGCCCAGGCCGGCCACGCTGCGCTCGAGCGTGGAATCGACCTGCACGAACATCTCGAACACGGTGTCCAGCATGTCCGGCGCGATGCCGATGCCGTTGTCGGCCACTTCCAGCACCAGGGTCCGGTCTTCCACGGCCGCCTTCAGGCTCACGCGCCCGCCGCGGTTGGTGTACTTGGCCGCATTGTTCAGGAGGTTGGACAGCACCTGGGCCAGGCGGGTGGCGTCGCCGTGCAGGAACACGGGACGGTCCGGCAGGTCGGTCACCAGCTCGTGGCCGTGCAGTTCTATATAGGAGCGCACCACTTCCAGCGCGTCGTTGACCACCGCTTTCAGTTCGACCCGGCCCATCTTGATGGTGAACTTGCCGGTATTGATGCGCGAAACGTCGAGCAGGTCGTCCACCAGGCGCACCATCTGGCGCAACTGGCGTTCCATGATGTCGGTAGCGCGCTGGGTAGCCTGGGCGTCGCCGCTGCGGATGCGCAGGATATCCAGGCCGGTGCGGATCGGCGCCAGCGGGTTGCGCAGTTCGTGCGCCAGGGTCGCGAGGAATTCGTCTTTCCTGCGGTCGGCCACGATCAGTGCCTGCTCGGCGCGTTCGCGCACCGTCATCTCGTGCTCCAGCGTGCGGTTGGCGGCCTGTAACGCGTCGGAACGGCGTCCAATCTCGGCCAGCATGTCGTTGAAGGCCTCGACCAGCACCCCGATCTCGCCCTTTTCCTTGCCCGGCACGCGCAGGGTGAAGTCGCGTCGCAGCATCACCTGGCGCGCCACCATCGTCATCGCTTCGAGCGGGCGCGTGATCGAGGCCTGCAGCCGCGAAGCCACCAGGGCCGCGATCACCAGCGCGGCCAGCATCACGCCCCCCAGGATGGCGCCATAGCTGATCACGCGGTCCAGCAGCCCATAGCGCGAGCGCAGGTAGACGGTGCCGAGCGGCTCGCCGTTCTCGACGATGGGTCGGAACACCACCAGTTCGCCCTTCTCGATGCGATAGCCCGCCGCTTCCGGGCGCGCCGGGAAGCGCGCTTCGCCGCCCGCCTTGGCATAGGTGGCGAAACGCTGTCCGCTGTTGGTATAGATGGCGCCGGCCACGATCTGCGGGCGCACCCGCAGCACGCCCAGGCTGCGGGTGGCGGCGGCGGCGTCGTTGAATGAAACCGCCGGCGCGGCGACGTCGGCGACGATGTCGGCCTGGGTAGTAAGGTCGTCGACCCAGACATTCTGGAAGGTGCGCACGTCCACCAGGATCATGGCGACGGCGGCGGTCAGCAGCGCCACGATGGTGGTCGCCACCGCCATCATGATCAGCTTGCTGCGCACCGAGCCGGTATCGTGCATGCCCATCACGAACCTCCCTTCTGCACCCGGTGTGCGACCGTCAGCAGGCGCGAACTGAGCTTCACGTTCTTCCTGTCCGCGACATCGAGGGAGACGTCGAAGCGTACGCGTTCGTCCACGATACGGAAATTGATCACGCTGCCGACACGCAGCCCGCCATCGCATTCGGTCACGGTCAGGAGGGCGCCCGGCGCGGCGCGCAGTACGCGCGCTGCTCGCTCACTGTCGTTGCCGGCCACGAACAGCAGGTGCACCGGCGGCACAGGGTCGTGCTCGCGCATGGGGCGCACCGCGATCGCGCGGCCGGCGATCGCGCGGCCGGAGACGATGCGCGCCAGTTCAGCGGCCATCTCGTCCGAGCCGACCACGGCGATCGTCAGCGGACCGCCCGGGTCGGCAAAGGCCTGCGGCGGAAATTCGGCATAGCCGAGGAATTTGTACAGGAAGGCCGCCTTGATCCGGCGCTCGAGCGCCTGGGCGCCGGGTGCCGGATCGCTGGAACGCTCTGCCAGCGCGCGCGGCGCCGTCGCGGCGCCCGCTGCCAGGAACAGCGCTGATGCGAGCGCCCTGCAGGCCAGGCGGCGTCGCGATCGGTCGGGAGGGATTCTGTTCATACTTGTCGTGGGCCTTCAGAAACGCAGCGAGACACTGACGAACACACCGCGCTCAGCCAGTTGGCGCATGCCTGGCGCTCCGAACTCCGGATGGCGGGCATGCAGCAGGTTACGGCCGGCAAGGGCCACTTCGACGTCGGGGCGTGCCTGCCACGCGATCCGTGCGTCGAGTTCATGATAGCCCGGCACGGCCGGCTGCGGCAGGCGCGCAACGCGCCGCAGCAGCAGGTCGGCCACCAGGCCGGGGGCGAGGTCGTGCGACGAACGCAGGCTCCAGTAGCTGCGCGGGTCATTGGTCGCCAGGCCGGTGCGCGCCGAGGCGTCGGTGCTGAGCGGGTGCGCGCCGGTGTCGATTTCCTGCCACACCCCGCCGGCCGACAGGCGCCATCCGCGCATCGGCTGCCAGCTGCCCCACAGCTCGACGCCGCGCGCCCGGCCGTGGCCCAGGTTGCGGAATACCGCACCGCCCGGCTGCAGCTCCAGGGTGCGCAGCCGGTCGTAGTCGCTGTAGAACAGCGTCGCCGCATAGGACAGCGCCGTGCTCGGCTGGGCCCGGTAGCCCAGCTCGATTACCCGCGCCGTTTCGGATTGCATGTCCGCCCCCCCGGCGATCAGGTAGCGCTCGCCGTTCGAGGCGGGATCGACCAGCTGCAGGTCGCGGTCGATGCGCGCCGGCGCGCGCACAGTGCGCGACGCGGCCGCCCACAGCATGGCGTCCGGCGCGGCATCCCAGGCCAGGCGCAGGCTGGGGAGCACTTCCGTGCCGCTGTAATCGTTGCGTTCCAGCCGCAGCCCCGCCGTCGCGCGCAGCGCCGGCGTCATGGCGAGCTCGTCCTGCACGAACAGGTTGGTCCAGCGCAGGCTGCGCCGGGTCGGCGTGAACTGGAGGATGGGGCCGTTGTCGAAACGGTCGCGCGCCTGGCGGTAGCCCCCGCCCCAGGTCAGCGCGTGGCGTTCGCCAACGCTCGTCGCGACCTGGGCCTCGAGGTCGACGGTGTCGAGCTCGTGCCGGCCGACCCCGCGCTGCGCGCGCCGCCCCCTGTCGAGCGCGGCCTGCAGGCGCAGGGCGCCGGCGCCGGCCAGTTGGGCGTCGAAGCGCGCCACCAGGTTGGCTCCCGAGAACCTGGTGCGCGCTTCGCGGTTCTCGCGCAGCGCGCCGGCGTGCAGGTCGCCGCTGACCGTGAGCGACTGTCCGGCCCCGTCCCAGTCGAGCCGGAAGCCGGCCTGGCGCCGGCCCACGCCGCCGCCCTCGCCTTCCGGCGTGTCGCCGGGGGCCGCGCCGGCCTCGTCGCGCTTGCCATACACGCGCACGTAGGCGCCGTTGGCGAGGCGCTTGCCGTGGCGCACTACGGCGCCCGCATAACGGTTTCCCGCATGCAGCTCGGCCAGGCCGCCCTGGGTGTCGGCGGCGCTGCGCGTGATGATGTTGATGACGCCGTTGACGGCATTGGTGCCCCAGATGGTGCCGCCGGGGCCGCTGATGACCTCGATGCGCTCGACATCGGCCAGCACCACGTCTTGCGCTTCCCAATACACACCCGAGAACAGCGGCGAATAGACACTGCGGCCATCGACCAGCACCAGCAGCTTGTTCGCCAGCTGCGAGGAAAATCCGCGCGCGCTGATGGCATATTCCTGTGCGCTGGCAAACGCCACCTGCAGGTTGGGCGCCAGGCGCAGGGCTTCGGGAAGCGTCGTGGCGCCGGAACGGGCGATGTCGGCGCCGCTGATGACATACAGGGACGCCGCAGCACTTGCCAGGCGGCCCGGCTGGCGTGACACCGAGGTGACGACGATGTCGGAGAGCTGTTCCAGCGAGTAATCTTCCAGAGGGATGCCCGGGCGTGTTTCGTCGACCTCCTGCGCAGCCGCACCCCTGCCGCCCGCGTGCAGCAGCAGGAATGCCGCACTGGCGCAGGCAAGCATGGAAGGTTTCGACATAGTTGCCATCGTAGAACATTTTCTGTCACGCACCAAGGCCGCACGATTGGCGCGCACCGGGCGTCGCGGGCGCGCCACGTCCTCGGTTGACAAAATTTGCTTATCAATATTCTTTATGGCAGTCATTGGAAATATAAATTGGACTAATTTGCGGCATTGCAGCATCATCCTTCCTGTCTCCTCTATTCTCCTCCAAGGAAATAGATTCAGCCCGCTTCCCTGAAGCGGGCTTTTTTTTGGCGCTGTTGCCTCCGCGTGTGGAAATCCGCTGTAGCGCTGTTCTGTAGCACCAGTCGGACAAGCTTGTCGGCGGATCGATGTGCTCGACTGTGTTCACCTTGCCTGCATCGGCCGATCCCTCTGCTCGCCGGGCAACAACGGGCGCCTGTCGTCCGGATCCGGCAATCGCCTGCCCACCCGGCAATCGTCCGCCGACGGCAGGTGTCGTTCTGGACTACCCGGCTCCACCCAAAAAGTCAGTGCGAATATGTAACTATTCGTCGAACTCGGCTATACTTCAAAAAAATTAGCAATATGCAATCGTTTTCGGTGTAAGACGTGCTGGACAAGCCGCTTGCGGACTCGGCGCTGGCGTGCTGCTCGGCCTCAAACCTGCTGTCCAACCCTAACTGGAGTAAGCCGTGAAAAAAAATTTCATTGCGGTGGGTTTCCTTGGCGCGTTGACTGCGTGCGGAAACGTCGAAGAACCAGTTGCCGAAGTCCCGACAGCAGCCACCCAGCAAGGCCGACGGGCGCTCGAGGCCGTTCCAAGCGTTCCCACGGTGCGCTTCCCTGGCAGCCGGGCCGACTATGCCATCGCCATCGGGGCGGCCGACACCAGGGTGACCAGCCGGTCCAGCGCGGCTTCGATCGTCCTGCCGCCATCGACGGCACGGTTGCAGTTCGCGGACGGGATGCTCGTCACCGATCTTGAGGGCAATGGCGGCAGGGTCTACCGGCTCTACCAGGCCGCCTTCGACAGGCAGCCCGATCCAGCAGGCTACGCCTATTGGCTGGGAGTCGCCGACCGAGGCACTCCGATCGACACCATCGCCGCAGGATTCGTTGATTCGGAAGAGTTCCGTCGCCTCTATGGGAGCAGGCCGAGCAATTCCGATTTCCTGCTGCGCCTTTACCAGAACGTCTTGCATCGCGCTCCCGACCAGGCGGGATTCAACTTCTACCTCGACGTCATGAACAAAGGCGCGGCGTCTCCCGTTCAGATCCTGGCGGACTTCAGTAACAGCCCGGAAAACCGCTTGCAGGTGGCCGAGTCGATCAAGAACGGGATCTGGGTACCGTCCGCGCCACAGCTGAAAGCCACAGTACATGAAAGTGTGCGGAGCATTGTTGCCGGGGGCCTGTTGGTCCTGGATCTTTCCGGCCCCTCCTTGAACGATGCGACCGTGTCGATCGGTGGGCAAGCACTCAAGTCGACGCTGGCAGAAGGTCGCCTGATGATGTTGTTGCCCGCGAACCTCGCCGGCAAGCAGCTTGTCAGGGTCTCCGCTGGCGGGCAAACGGTCGAATTGCCGCTGACTATCGATACGGCGCCTGTGGTTACGGCGCCCAAGCCCTACTTGACGGCTTACTTCGCGCGCGTCAGCCAGCAACTTGACGCCCAGGCGGCGCTTCCGGGAAGTAACCAGCAGCGGATTGCAGGTACACGTGCGCTGATCAGCGAGCAGCAGGCCAAGATCCAGCAGATGTCCGAGCAGGAGTCGCTTGCGGCCGCCCGCATGCTGGCCAGCGTCGTCGCCTCTGCGACCGGTCCTGCGAAAGCGGCGCCGATGTCGGCCCGGCGCGCGCTGAGCGCACGCTGCCTGGGCGCCGGAGCCGTCTTCACGAAGCAGGCGATCGACCCCATCGCATTCCTTGCAGCGACGTATGTCGCCTTGAGTCCACCGACTTCGCTGTTCGGCAGTGTCGTTGCGGTGGGCTTGCTGGTGCAGGCAGAAGCCGAGTTCCAGCAGGCGATGGATTCATGGGACACATTCATGGAGGCGTGCACCGGCAGGAACACCGACTTCGAGGACCTGACCGACGAATTCTCGATGTCCGTCCAACGCGCCATGATCGCTGGCGAAGGCCACGCCATGGTCGGCGCGAACATCGCGGCCAATGCGTCGGCCGCGGGGTTCTCGTTCACGCACGGCAAGCCACGGTCGTACGCGGTCAGGGAACGCCATGCCCTTCCGGCAGACGCGCCCGAAAGCGCGCTGATGGCGGCATATCGCCTGGCGACCGAGCTCAAGCGAGTAAGTGGACTCATCCGGCTGGCTGGCCTGGACTACAGCGCGGCCGTCGATGCATTCAGCAATCCGTTCAGGTCCGAGACCCGACCGGGCCGCGGCGTCGATTACGTCCTGGGAGCCGTCTCCGACGGTCGCATTGTAGGCAAGACGGAAGGGTTTGGCGACAAGCTCGCCTTCACGTTTACTTTCCAGGCGGGCAGCAATCCGGCTGGGGCCGTCGCATTCAACTTCGACGTGCTGCGGGCGGACACGCGCGAAAAAGTCGGTACCTATTCTGCCAGACTGAGTCCGGCTACGGGCACGCCGACCAGTACCGGTACCGTTTGGCAGCGGATCGTGCAGGCCAGCGGCAACCGTACCGAGCTGGCCATCGGCGGGATCAAGAACGAGCCTGCGAATCGCGTCTGGGGATGCGAGAAAAAGCGCGGTTCCAGCGAGGCGATCCTGTTCAAGGGGACGATGTCCAACGACATCGTCAAGTGGGATGCGGTGTACGGAATGCCTGACACCCGCCTGACACTGTCAGGCGACAGGCTCATCTGGGAATACATCGATCTGGGAAGCTACTTGCCGACGCCCTACGAAAAAGGAAGCTGGTCCGGTGAGTGCGGCCCGCTGGAAACCGTCCCGCCGACCAAAGCCGTCGTCGTATTGCCGGTGGACTCCACCATCTTTACCGGGGTGACGCTGGATGGGCAGCGGGTGCCGATCGTCAAGCTGCCAAAGGGAGCGCCACGCCCCGACTGCTCGAATCCGAACAGCGCGCTGACCTTGCAGCCTCCCGCCAGAAGCAGCGGCTCCGGGAAATACTACAGGCTCCTCGTGCACTACCGGATGGAGAGTGTCGACGCCGGCGGGCAGGTCACGAATCGTACGGACGAAACGGCATTCTACGAACACTATTTCACGCGTGGTGCATGCAATGTATTTACCATCGATTATGGTGGACCGATGGGATTCACCCTGGTCCGCTTCTGAGAAGCCGTTCCGGTTGACGGGCCGCGCCGCGCGCACGACTCGAAGCGCAACGCCACGGCATTTGGTGTAGGATGACCGCCATGTTTTCGTTCCTACAACACTTTGCCCATGCCTGAACACGATCCGCGCACTGCCGTCTCCTACGACTGGTCCGGCACCAAGCTTGGCGACCCGGACGGTTGGCCCCTGCCGCTGCGCGTTGCCGCCGACCTGCTGCTCAATTCACCCGTGCCGGGCCTGCTCGTGTGGGGCCGCGAAACGGTGCTCGTCTTCAACGAAGCGTATGCCGCCCTGGCCGGCCAGGCCGGCGGACGCCTGCCTGGCGGATCGGTACCCTCGGTGATGCCGCCCCCGCTTTCGGCTGCGGGCGGAGCCCTGCAGCAGGCCTGGTCGGGCCAGGCTGGCGTGGTGGCGGGCGCCCTGCTGAACTTCCGCCATATGGAAGGCCTGCGCGAGCACCGCTGCGACCTGCGCCTGACGCCGGTGCCGGACGGTGCAGGCGGCATCGGCGGCGTGCATCTGCTGCTGGCGCCGCCGGCCGCTCTACCTGTCGCGGCGGCGGAGCCGGAAGACCAGGGCCTGCGCATCCTGGTGGTCGAGGACAACCTCGACTCCCAGTACCTGGTATGCGAGATGCTCAAGGCCTTCGGCCACGAGGCCGACGGCGTCGGCCATCCGGACGAAGCGCTCGAGCTGCTGGCGAGGCAGCGCTACCACGTGCTGTTCTCCGACGTCAGCCTGCCCGGCATGTCGGGCGTAGACCTGGCGCGGCGCGCCGTGGCCGGCAACCCGGCGCTGAAGGTGATCTTCGCTTCCGGCTACGGCGACTCGCTGCTGCGCCACCTGGAATTCCCCTACCTGTCGCTGCAGAAGCCCTACGAGCTGGACCAGCTCCAGGACGCGCTGGCGAAAGTGGCGCGCCAGCCAGCGCCCGCCAGGTGAACTTCGCGTTGACGCGCCGCCGCGTCCCGGCTGGGCTACAATGGTCCGTGCCGGGCCAGGCGCGCCCATGCACCGGCAGTCCCCTACCGTGCCAGCGATGATGATTCCGACTGAACCGATCGGCAGCATTCCCCGCCCGCCCGAACTGGTCGCTGCGATCCGCGGCGGCGCCGGGGCGCGCGAACTCGCGTTCCTGCTCGACGAGGCGGTGCGCGCCACCGTGGCCGCCTTCGAAGCCACCGGGGCGCCCGTGATCAGCGACGGCGAACAGGGCAAGCTCGAGAATTTCTGGAGCTACCCCCTGCACGGCGCCGCCAACACCGCCCCGGATGGCTTTCGGATCCCGGTGGCGAACGCTGCCAATGGCGCGGGCCGCCGCATGCCACGCCTGACCCACGGCCCGTTCCGCTTCGGCTGCTATGCCGACCAGTACCTGCGCGCCGCGCGCCGCCACGCCACCCAGCCGATCAAGCAGGCCATCATCTCGCCCTCGGCGCTGTCCTTGCTCTACCCGCCCGACGGCCTGCCCGGCTACCCGCGCGAACAGTTTCTCGACGACCTGGTGCGCGAACACGAGACCGAGATCCGGCGCTGCCTCGAGGCCGGCGCGCACAAGGTGCAGGTCGACTTCGCGGAAGGACCGCTGGCGATGCGGCTCGACCCGAGCGGCGCGCTGCTGGCCAGCTTCGTCCACCTGAACAACATGGCGCTCGGCCGCTTCTCCGCCGCCGAGCGCGCCCTGATCGGGGTCCATGTGTCGCCGGCCGGCCTGATGCAGCCCGGCGCGCAGTCCCGCGCGCAGTCCGGCATCCCGGGCGCGGCAAGCCGGGTCGACTATGCAGACCTGCTGCCGGCCCTGTTCGAGATCCGTGCCGGCAGCTTCTATATCGCGATGGCCGGCCAGCCCGATCCCGAGCGCGTGCTGCGCATCGCACGCGAATACGCGCGTCCGGAGCAGCGCATCTTCGTCGGCGTGACCGACCCGTTCGACCCGCGCATCGAGAGCGCCGGGCAGGTGCGCGACCGGGTGCTGCTGGCGGCGCGCTTTCTCGAGCCGCAGCGCCTCGGCAGCACCGACGATGCCGGTTTCGCCCCCTTCTTCGACGACGACAGCATCAGCCGCGCCACCGCCTTCGCCAAGGTTCGCGCGCGGGTCGAGGGCACCCGCCTGGCGGCCGCACTCCTGCAGGGGGCCGCATGAGCGAAGAACACGAGCTCGAGATGATGCGCACGGCCGCGCTGCGCAACGCGCAGAGCGTGCTGGCCGCGCGCCAGCGCGCCGAGGAGGAGCTGCTGGCGGCCCAGGAGGCGCTGCGACGCGCCAACGAGCGCATGGAAAACATGCTCGAGAGCCTGTCCGACGGTTTCTGCGCGGTCGACCGCGACTGGCGCATCACGTATATCAACGGGCGCGCGCTCGACATGATCGCCCCGCTCGACAAGAGCCGCGCCGGCCTGGTCGGCAAGAACCTGTGGGACGAATTCGAGGACCTGCACGGCACCTCGGTGGCCCAGGACTGCCGCCGCGCGATGGAGCTGCGCGAGACCGTGGTGCGCGACTTCCACTACGCACGCCTGCAGTCCTGGCTCGAGATGCGCCTGCACCCGTCGCCCGACGGCCTGACCCTGTATTTCCAGGACATCACCCAGCGCAAGCTGGACCAGCAGGCCCTGGTGGAAAACAACACCCGCCTGCAGGTAGCGCTGGAGGCCGGCCGCCTGGGCGACTGGCGCTGGGACGCGGCGCGCGACCGGGTGCTGCTGGGCCCCCGCGCCGCCGCCATCCTCGGCCTGCCTGCCGACACCCCGCTGCCATGGCCCGCGCTGCGCGCGCGCCTGCTGCCCGAGCACCGCATCCAGGTGCGGCGCGCCGTGCTGCAGGCCTTCGGCGCGCGCGCCGACCTGAACATCGAATGCCGGGTCGACCCGGGCGAGAGCGGCGAGCCGGCGCGCTGGGTGGCGCTGGTCGGGCGACCGGACTATGCCGAGAACCGGGGCCAGGAAGCGCCGGTCGGCATGACCGGCGTGGTACAGGACATCACCGACCGGAAAAGCGCCGAGGACACGCTGCGCCAGAGCGAGGAATTGCTGCGCGCACTGGCCAACACCATCCCGCAGCTGGCCTGGATGGCGGGGACCGACGGCGGCATCGTCTGGTTCAACGACCGCTGGTTCGCCTATACCGGATGCACGCTCGAGCAGAGCGTCGGCTGGGGCTGGCAAGACGTGATCGAGCCGAGCGTCCTGCCCGCGGTGATGGCGCACTGGCGCGGGACCATCCGCAGCGGCGAGCCCTTCGAGATGGAATTCCCGCTGCGCGGCGCGGACGGCAGCTATCGCTGGTACCTCACCCGCGTCAGCCCGGTCCGCGACCAGCAGGGCCGGGTGGTGCGCTGGTTCGGCACCAATACGGACGTCGACGGCGTCAAGCGCGCCGAACAGGCCCTGCGCGAAGAGTCGCACGTGCTCGAGCTGCTCAACAATACCGGCAGCATCCTGGCCTCGACCCGCGACCTGCGCTCGCTGCTGCGCGCGGCGACCGAGGCCGCCCTGGGCGTGAGCGGCGCGCGCTTCGGCGCCTTCTTCCACTACGGCGAAGAAGGCAATGGCGATGGCGACGGCACGCTGTTCTCGCTGGCGACGCTGGCGGGCACCACCTCGGCCGAGTTCCAGCGCCTGGGCGCGCCGCGCGCCGCCGACCTGTTCGGCCCCGACCTGCGCGTCCGGGGCCTGGTGCGCCTGGACGACATCGCCGACGACCCGCGCTACGCCGGCAGCGCGCCCCATTTCGGCCTTCCGGGCGGACATCCGGCGATCCGCAGCTACATGGCGGCGCCGGTGGCGGCGCGCTCGGGCGAGCTGCTCGGCACCATGTTCTTCGGCCACCCGGAGCCGGGCATGTTCACCGAGCGCAGCGAGCGCATCGTGCGCGGCATCGCCGCCCAGGCCGCGATCGCGGTCGACAACACCCGCCTGTACGAGGCGACCGCCCGCGCCGCCGAGGAGCGCAAGCTGCTGCTCGAGAACGAGCGCGCCGCGCGCGCCGAGGCCGAACGCAGCAGCCAGATGAAGGACGAATTCCTGGCCACGCTGTCGCACGAGCTGCGCACCCCGCTGTCGGCCATCCTCGGCTGGTCGCAGGTGCTGCGCCGCGGCAGCCGCGACGGCGCCGACCTGCAGCGCGGCCTGCAGACCATCGAGCGCAACGCCCGCGCCCAGGCCCAGCTGATCGAGGACCTGCTCGACATGAGCCGCATCACCTCGGGCAAAGTGCTGCTCGACATGCAGACCATCAGCCCGGCAAGCTTCATCGACGCCGCCATCGAGACCGTGCGGCCGGCCGCCGAAGCCAAGCATATCGCCATCGAAAAACACTACCTTTCCGGTGGGCTGGTGGCCGGCGACACCGGCCGCCTGCAGCAAGTCATCTGGAACCTGCTGTCGAACGCGATCAAGTTCACGCCGCGCGACGGCCGGGTCGCGGTCGAGGTGAGCGAAGGCGAGTCGGAGGGCGGCAAGGTGGTGGCGATCACGGTGCGCGACAACGGCGCCGGGATCCGCCCGGAATTCATCACCCACGTGTTCGAGCGCTTCCGCCAGGAAGACGCCTCGATGACGCGCCGCCACGGCGGCCTGGGCCTGGGCCTGTCGATCGTCAAGCACCTGGTCGAGCAGCATGGCGGCACGGTGCGCGTGGAAAGCGCCGGCGAAGGCCTGGGCGCCAGCTTCACGATCGAACTGCCGCGCGCCGAGGCGCCGCCCGCCCGCGGTCTCCTGCGCGGCACGCCCGCTCCGACGCCGGCGCCGGACGGGCAGGACCTCGCGGCGCGCGACCTGGACGGGTTGACGGTGCTGGTGGTGGACGACGCGCGCGACGGCCGCGAGCTGATCGCGCGCATCCTCACCGACTGCCATGCCCGGGTACGGGTGGCCGCCAGCGCGCGCGAAGCCTTCGACGCCCTGCGCAGCGACCGGCCCGACGTGCTGGTCAGCGACCTCGGCATGCCGGAGGTCGACGGATTCGAGCTGATCGGCTGGGTGCGGGCGCTGCCGCGCGAGGCGGGCGGCCAGGTGCCGGCCATCGCCCTTACCGCGTTCGCCCGTCCGGAAGACCGCCTGAAGGCGCTGGAAGCCGGATTTTCGACCCATATTTCGAAGCCGGTCGAGCCGGGCGAACTGATTGCCGCGCTGGCCTCGGTGGCCAGCACGGCCAGGTCCGCCGACCCTCCGGGAACGCGCAGCAACAGTCCTTGATGCTCCTACCACGACACGCGGCGCTGTCCTACAAGAAATTTTATGAGCTTTGTTAGACTATGAAGAGATGGGATGTACCCATTCCAAAAGGAAATGGAACATGTTCCCGACAGCATAGAAGAGAATAAGCATGCCGAGCAGACAAGACATTTTGAACGCGAAGATCCTGGTGGTGGACGACTCGCCCGACAATATCGAACTCATGGAGGAGATATTGCGCGAGGAAGGCTATACCTGCGTCAGTTCGACGATGCTGCCGGAACAGGTGTGCCCGCTGCACCGCGAGCACAACTACGACCTGATCCTCCTCGACCTGCAGATGCCCGGACTGAACGGCTTCCAGGTCATGAAGGGCCTGAAGGAAATCGAACAGGGCGGCTACCTGCCGGTGCTGGCGCTCACCGCCCAGCCCAGCTTCAAGATTGCCGCCCTGGAAGCGGGCGCGCGCGATTTCATCAGCAAGCCCTTCGACTTGCTTGAGGTTCACAAGCGCATCCACAACATGCTCGAAGTGCGCCTGCTGTACAAGGAGCTGGCCCAGTACAGCCGCGCCCAGCAGGAGCTGGCCCTGCACGACGCCCTCACCGGCCTGCCCAACCGCCGCCTGCTCGAAGACCGCATCGAAACCGCCCTGCAACATGCCAACCGCAGCCATGCCAAGGCCGCGATCATGTACCTGGACCTGGACGGCTTCAAGGCGATCAACGATACCTACGGCCACGCCTATGGCGACGACATCCTGAAGATGGTGTCGCAGCGCCTGCTGGCCAACTCGCGCAAGGAAGACACGGTGGCGCGCCTCGGCGGCGACGAGTTCATGGTCGTGCTGGGCGACATCCACTGCCTGGCCGACGCCCAGGGCCCGGCTGCCAAGCTGGTCGAGGCGCTGTCGGAACCGTATTTCATCAACGACCTGACGCTGCGCCTGTCGACTTCGATCGGCATCAGCATCTACCCGGACGACGCAGAATCGGTGGACGCCCTGATCAGCATCGCCGACTACGCGCTGTATGAAGCCAAGCGGGCCGGCAAGAACCGCTTCTGCTCGCCTGCGGCGAACCGCCAGTCCACGGCCAAGATGCCGGGGGCGCCGGCGCCGGCACAGACGGTGGAGCTGGCGACGCCGCATCGCTGACTTCAGCTTGCGAACGACACGGGGAATATTGCCGCTGGCATGTTCCCCTTTTTTTGCGATGATCGGCTAAAGCAGACACGGCCTGAAGCGCCGGCGGGTCAGGACGGCAAACAGGCCAGGGGCAGCGCGCGCCGCCCCTGGCCTGCCGTGATGCGAGCAAGAAGCGGCTTCAGCGGTTTCCGCCGCCCTCGTCCTTCTGCAGGTAGCGGGTGTTGATTTCGGCCGTACGCAGCGCCTCCTCGCTGTGCGCCTCGATCGCCTGCGCATGCTGGTGGTCGCGGCTGGCGTCAACCATGTCCGGAGCCACTTCGATGCGGGTGATGCTGGCCTGCACCGAGACCGGATCGCTGGCCGGGAAGGTCATCTCGACGCCGTCGTCGAGCAGTTTTTCCCCAGCCGTATTCCTCGCGGAACCCTTGTCGCCGCCGGCCAGGGCCTTGATGGCCATGGCCTGGCCGACCACCTGCATGTTGGCCAGGTCGCCGATGGTACGGATGCCGGCCGCGGCGAAAGCGCCGGCCTGCTGTTCGTCGATGCCGCACAGCGCAGACAGCGGCGCGTCGAGCAGCTCGCTGAACGACTTGCCGTGGTATTCCTGGTTGATGATCGCGTCGATATTCATTGTATGTCCTTTCATGGTAACAGCCCGTTCCCCGTGTACGGTCGAACTGGACGCTTTCACTATCGCACAGGGCAGTTGTCGCGTATGTGCGGCAGCGTACATCGCCCCCCTGCACACAATTGAGTTTTGCCTGTTTGCATTTAATAGGGCGTGCTATCATTCCGTGTTATTACGGTGACTTTCTTTGAAGCAATACTTTTTACTGGACTGCGCGTTCGTGAATGCAGACCTCATAGTGAAAGCACTACAAACCCATCGTGGCACATACTGACAAACCCAAGATCCTGGTCGTGAACGACGACGCCGCCAGCCTGTTAGCGCTGACGAGCCTGCTCGACCAGTGGGCGGATGAAAGCAATTACAGCGTGCATTCGGCCCGTTCGGGCCAGGAAGCCTTGCGCCAGGTGCTGCTTCACGATTTCGCCGTGATCCTGCTCGACGTGAACATGCCCGACATGGACGGCTTCGAGACTGCCGAGGCGATCCACCAGCGCGCGCGCTCGGCCGACATCCCGATCATCTTCGTCACCGCCTTCCTGGCCGACGAGATCGACCGCCTGAAGGCTTACCAGCGCGGCGCTGCCGATTTCCTGTTCACACCCGTGATCCCGCAGATCCTGCACGCCAAGGTCTCGGTGTTCGTTGCGCTGGCGATGAAGAACGAGCAGCTCAAGCGCCAGGCCGAAAAGCTGTCGCAGCGCACCACCGAGCTGACCGCGACCAACCGCCGCCTGGTGCGCGAGATGGAAGAGCGCCGCGACGCCGAGCGCAAGAGCCACGCGAAAGACGAATTCCTCGCCATGCTCGGCCACGAGCTGCGCAACCCGCTGTCGGCGATCAGCAGCGCATCGTCGCTGATCGGCCTGCCGGGCGCCAACAGCGAGACCGTCGGCCGCGCCAAGCAGATCATCCAGCGCCAGAGCCAGCACCTGTCGCGCATCGTCGACGACCTGCTCGACCTGTCGCGTGCGATGTCGGGCAAGATCCTGCTGTCGCGAAAACCCACCGACCTCGCCACCCTGGTGGGGGGCTGCCTGGAGACCTTCCGCGCCACTGGCCGCACTGCCGGCTACCGCTTCAGCGTCGACCTGGCCCCGGGCTGGGTGGACGGCGATCCGACCCGCCTGGAACAGATCACCTCGAACCTGCTGGACAACGCGCTCAAGTACACACCCGCCGGCGGCAACATCGACATCGGCCTGGCCCAGATGGAAGACGACGTGGTGCTGACGGTGCGCGACAGCGGCGTCGGCATCCCGGCCGAGCTGCTGCCGCACGTATTCGACGTCTTCGTACAGGGCGCGATCTCGATCGACCGCTCGCAGGGGGGGCTGGGCATCGGCCTGTCGCTGGTGCGCCGCCTGGTGGAGCTGCACGGCGGCGGCGTCAGTGCCCAGAGCGAAGGCAGCGGCAAGGGCAGCACCTTCATGATCCGCCTGCCGCGCACCGAACCGGTGGTGCCGAGCCAGGCGCCGCAGCAGACCCATGGCGACAATACCGGCAAGCCCTCGGTGCTGCTGATCGAAGACAACGAGGATGGACGCGAGATGATGGCGACCATGCTGGCCGCCCATGGCTTCCCGGTCTCCCAGGCAGCCGATGGCCTGCAGGGCGTGGCGGCCGCGCTGACCGTCCGTCCGGCCGCCGCGCTGGTGGACATCGGCCTGCCCGGCATCGACGGCTACGAAGTCGCGCGCCGCCTGCGGCGCGACCCGGCCACCCGCGGGATCCGCCTGATCGCACTTACCGGCTACGGACTGGCGGAAGACCAGCGCCGCGTGCTGGAAGCCGGCTTCGACCAGCACCTGGTGAAGCCGGTCAGCATCGAGCAATTGCTGGAGGCGCTTGCGCCGGCCAGCCTGCAAGCAGCCGACGCAGCCTAGGCGACGTCCGGGTCCTTCTCCAGTTCATCGTAGGGTGGTCGGCTTCGCCGACCGCGCGTCCGACAGGTACATGTGCAGTCGTGTCGCATACCGGAGCTGAACGCGCGGTCGGCAGAACGTGATCCAGTCCACTGGACTGGATCACCCCTACGAAAAAGCACTGTCCTGCGCCTGGCCTCGGTCGCCTACTGCAGCTCGGCCGCGCGGGCGGCTATTTCCTGCCCCAGCGCCGCGAGGTCGAGCTTGAGTTCCTTCATTTTCGGGAACATCTCCTTCTCTTCTTCCTCGACGTGGTGGTCGACCATCTCGCCCAGCACCTTGACCTTGGCGTCGTACAGGTCGTCGCCCGGGTCCATTTCCTGGATCTGGGCGATCAGGTCCTTGGCCGAGGCGTGCTCGACGACGGCCTCGTCCACCATGTCCTCGGTTTCCTCGGTGGCTTCGCGCACGGCCGGGTACAGGATCTCTTCCTCGATGGTGGTGTGCATGATCAGCGCCTGGCAGATCTCATCGGCCAGCTTCTTCTTGCTGACCTTGGCGCGGTCGGTCATGTTTTCGAACTTCTCGAACATGGCGTGCACTTCGCGGTGCTGCGCGGTCAGGAGCGTGATGGCATCCTGCGGTTTGCTTGCGGTCGTCATGGTAGTCCCCCGTTGTTAATAAAGTGGCATCCGCCAGACTCCAGCTTCGCCTGAAACAGTCGGGACCACCGTTCGGCAGCGCACGCTGCGCCGCGCTGCCGGCAGGTGCTACGCACGGCCGTTGCGCGCCGCCGGAGCGCCAACTGTTGTATGATTTGGGAAACATTCAACCGAGCTTACGATGACCGAACCGGCACATCTGCAGACTGCTCCGGCGCCTGGCACAGCCAGCGCACCGGGTGCCGACCGCACCGCTGAACTCACCGAGATGCTGGGCTATCTCGCCGCCTGCTGGGACGAGGAACGCCGCCTGCTGGCGCGCCAGCTGCACGACAGCCTGGGCTCGTCGATGACGGCGCTGACCATGCACCTGGCCCTCCTCACCCAGCACATCCCGGCCGAGAACGCATCGATGCGCGACCGCAGCGCACAGATGAAGCAGCTGCTGGCCAACATCATCGAGACCAATCGCAGGATGCAGCTCGACCTGTGGAACGACAAGCTCGAGTTCCTCGGCCTGAAGGCCGCGCTGGCCGAGCTGGTCCCGGCCTTCGGCGCCGCCAACGGCGTCAAGGCGCGCGCCAGCCTGCCTGACGACGACGGCGCCTATACCCGTACCCAGGGCGTGGTGCTGCTGCGCTGCGCCGAGGAAGGCCTGCGTAACGTGGCCGCGCATGCGCGCGCCAGCGAAGTCGACGTGATCCTGGACGACGACGGCGACCAGGTGATGCTGACGGTGCGCGACAACGGCGTCGGGCTCGCCGCGGACGCCAATGTGCTGGAATCGACCAGCTGCCACGGCCTGCGCCTGCTGCGCGAACGGGCCCGCTTCCTGGGCGGCACACTGGAACTGCGCGCGGGCGATGCGGCGGGGGCCGTGCTGTGCATGACCCTGCCGAAGCATCCACCTGCCGTGTAGGGTGGTCGGCTTCGCCGACCACCCTACCCTTAATGCAGCTTCACCAGCGGCGTGGCGCGCCGCACCAGGAAGCGCGCCAGCGCCAGCACGCCGGTGCGCATGGTGCCCAGCACCGCCCGGTGGTGCATCAGGTGCAGGCTGGTGTACATCAGGCGCGCCATCGTGCCCTGCACGAACCAGCTCGCGCCGCGCAGCGATCCCATCAGACTGCCCACGCTGGTGTCGCGCCCCACCGACACCAGCGAGCCGTAGTCGCGGTATTCATACGGACGCTCCTGGGGCGGGTGCCCCTTGGCCTTGCGGATGAAACTGGTGACCAGATAGTCGGCCTGCTGGTGCGCGGCCTGGGCGCGCGGCGGCACCGCATTGCCGTTGCCGTCCACGCAGGCGGCGCAGTCGCCCAGCGCATAGATGTCGGCCACGCCCTTGACGCGCAGGTGCGCGTCCACCTCGACCTGTCCGCCCTTGGCGGTCGGCAGGCCCAGCGAGGCCAGCAGGTCCGGCGCCTTGATGCCCGCCGCCCACACACACAGCTTGGCGGGATAGACATTGCCGTTCTTGTCGATCACCCCGTCGGCCTCGATCTGCGTCACGCGGCAGTCGGTGACCACGCGGATGCCGCGCTTGCCCAGCAGCTCGGCGGCGGCAAGCGAAACCTTCTCGGGCAGCGGCGCCAGCACCCGCGGGGCGCCCTCGAGGATGGTGATGCGCACGTCGCGCTTGCCGTCGAGCTGGTCGAAACCGTAGTTGACGTAGGCGCTCGAAGCTTCGCGCAGCTCGGCCGCCAGCTCGACGCCGGTGGCGCCGCCGCCGATGATCACTACGTCGAGGCCAGCTTCCCCTCCCTCTTCGCGCTCCTGCTCGGCGGCCAGCATCAGGCGCAGCATGCGCAGGCGGAAGCGCTCGGCGTCCTCGGTGGCATTCAGGGAAATCGTGTGCTCCTTCGCGCCCGGCACGCCGAAGTAATTGGAGGTGCTGCCGACTGCCAGCACCAGCGAGCCGAAATGGATGCGGCGTTCGGGCAGGACTTCGTCGTTGTCGGTGGCGGAGAGCACGGCGCCGACGGTAAGGCTTTTCGAGGCCGCGTCGAGCGCCGTCATCGGCCCGAACACAAAGCTGAAGCCGTTGTCGTGCGCCAGCATTTGGTAGGACAGGCCTTCCTGGTGGATGTCCAGGGTGCCGGCCGCCACTTCGTGCAGCGACGGCTTCCAGATATGGTAGAGCCGGCTGTCCACCAGCATCACCTTCGACGGGCCCAGCTTGCGGCCCAGTTTGCAGGCCAGTTCCAGGCCGCCCGCACCGCCACCCACGATCACGAATTCGCTACGCAAAGTAAGCTCCTCTCATGGCGCCCGTCCGGCAATGCCAGCACATGGGCGTTGTGGCAATCTTACTACGTTAGCGCCAGGCCGGCTTGGGACCGGCATTCCATGCAGGTAGTCGCAAGCAGCAGGCCGGTCCGTTCAACGGTGCGCGCCGGATGCCGGTGTAGCATGGCGCCACCACCTCAGACGGGAGAATCCCATGAAGCAGCGCTACCGGCCAGTCACGCGCCTGGGCCTCGGCGGCACCGGGCTGGGCGACATGTACCACACCACGAGCGACGAAGCGGCCCGCAGCACCGTCGACGCGGCCTGGGAAGCCGGGATCCGCTATTTCGACACCGCGCCGCACTACGGCACCGGATTGTCCGAGCACCGCTTCGGCCAGGCGCTGCGCACGCGCCCCCGCGCTGGCTACACCCTGTCGACCAAGGTGGGGCGCGTCCTGGTACCCGACCCGGCCGGCGACATCGCCCCGCCCTTCGTTTCCTCACTGCCGTTCCGGCGCATCACCGACTACTCCGCCTCCGGCGCGCGCCGTTCGGTCGAGGACAGCCTGCAGCGCATGGCGCTCGGCAGCATCGACATCGTCTACGTGCACGACCTCTCGCCCGACCACCTGGGCGACCGGTTCGACCACGAATACCGCATCGCGGCCGGCCCGGGCGGCGCCTTCGGGGAACTGGTCCGCATGCGCGAGGAAGGCGTTGTCAAGGCCTGGGGGCTGGGCGTGAACACGGTCGAGCCCTGCATGCGCGCGCTGCGCGATTCCGACCCCGACATCTTCCTGCTGGCCGGGCGCTACACGCTGATGGAAACCTCGCCGCTCGAGGCCCTGTTCCCGCTATGCGCCGAGCGCGGCGCCGGGATCGTGCTGGGTGGCCCCTTCAATTCGGGCTTTTTGGCCGGGGGCGAGCACTACGACTACGTGCCGGCCACGCCGACACAGGTCGAACGGCGCGAACGGCTGCGCCAGGTGGCGGCGCGCCACGGCGTCGAGCTGCCCGCGGCCGCCCTGCAGTTCGGGGCAGCCCATCCGGTGGTGGTGGCCACCATTCCCGGCGCCAGCAGCACGCGCCACCTGCGCCGCAACGCGGAACTGATGGCGGTGACGATTCCGGCGGCGTTCTGGCAGGAGCTGGTGGCGGAGGGACTGCTGCCGGACGGGGCACCACTGCCGCAATGAGACAACTCAGTCGTGGCCGCGGCCGTGGCCCTTGCCATGGCCATTGCCATGGCCCTTGCCATGGCCATTGCCATGGCCCTTGCCGTGACCTTTGCCATGACCGCGGTCGTCATCGCGGTCGCGCCCGCGGTGGTCGTCGTAGCGGTCGTCGCGGCGCTCATGATGGCGCTCGCGCACCGGCCGGGCTTCCTGGTAGCGGACGCGGCGCGGCTCTTCATAGCGGATCTGGTGGACTTCGCGGTAGCGCGGCGCATACACGTCGGAGTACCAGCGGTCCTGTACGAACAGCACCGGCTGGCCGCAGGCGCCGTACTTGCGGCAGTGCTTGCGCCAGTTCTTGCGGTGGCCCGGCGGCACGCGCAGGTAGACCGGCTGGGCGCGCACACGCTCGTAGCGCTCGATGATGACGGGCTCGCGCACGTAGACCGGCGGCGGACCGTAGTTGTAGCCGTCGCCGATGTCGATGCGCCCGTAGAAGCCGGGCTGGCCGACGCTGATGCTGACGTTGGTCTGGGCCAGCGCCGGGAGGGAGGCGGCCGCCAGGGCTGCACAGAGGATCAGGGTTTTCATTGGCTTCTCACGTGTCGTCGATGGCCGAACTTTATCACCGGAAACCCCCTCACAGATGTGCGCCACCCCACACACTTACACTCTGTGCATCCTTTCACATCTGCTTACACCTACATGTTCCGGAACAGGGTCATGAAAGGCTGGCTCACGGCCAGCGTCTCGGGCCGGTTCTTCAGGCGCAGGGTGCCGCGTCCGCTGTCGTCGCGGGTCACGCCAGCCACCGCGCGCAGGTTGACGATGGTCGAGCGGTGCACCTGCTTGAACATGCCCGGATCGAGCACTTCGAGCAGGTCGCGGATCGGCTTGCGCAGCAGCGCTTCCCCGTCCGCCGTCATCACCACCGTGTACTTGCTGTCGGACTGGAAGTAGGCCACGTCGTCCACCAGGATCAGGCGCGTCTCCTGTCCCCGGCTGGCCGTCAGCCACACCAGCGGCGGCGCCTTAGGCTGCGGCGGCGCCACCGCGGCCAGCTGCTGCAGCAGCGCCTGCAGGCCCTGTACGTCCTGGCCGCCGCGCTGCAGGCGCCCCTGCACCCGTCCGACGGTGCCGGCCAGGCGCTCGCGCGACACCGGCTTGAGCAGGTAGTCGACCGCGCCGCGCTCGAAGGCGTCGATCGCGTACTGGTCGTAGGCGGTGACGAACACCACTTCGGTCGGGATGCCGGCGTCGAGCAGGCTGGAGGCGACCTCCATCCCGCTCAGGCCAGGCATGCGGATGTCGAGGAAGGCCACCTCGGGCCGGTGTTGCGCGATCGCTTCCAGCGCGCTGCCGCCATCTTCGCAGGCGGCGACGATCTCGAGCTCCGGCCAAACCTGGCCGAGCATCTGCACCAGCGATTCACGCAGCAGGGCTTCGTCTTCGGCGACGACGCACTTGACGCCGGGTTTGTGCAGGGTCGGTTCAAGCATGATGGACTCCCGCGGCCTGCGCCGCCTGGTTGACGGCATTCGGCACCATGATGGTGGCCGCCACGCCGGTCGGGAAGTTGGCCACGATCGAGAAGCTCGCGGCGCTGCCGTAGGCCAGGCGCAGGCGTTCGCGCACGTTGCGCAGGCCGACCCCGGTGCCGCCGCCCTCGGCGGTGAAGCCACGGCCGTCGTCGGCCACCGTCACCGCCACCGATGTGTCGACCTGGCGCGCCAGGATCCACACGGTGCCGCCGCCCGGCTTCGGCTCCAGCCCGTGCTTGATCGCGTTCTCGACCAGGGTCTGGAGCATCATGGTCGGGAACAGCACGCCGCGCAGCGCATCGGGAATGTCGACCTGCAGCTGCAGGCGCGGACCCATGCGGATCTTGAGGATGTCGAGGTAGGCGCGGGCCCGCTCCAGCTCTTCGCCGATGGTCGAGGGCGCGTCTTCGGTGCGCGGCAGTGAATGACGCAGGTACTGGATCAGGTTGCCGAGCATCTCGTCGGCGCGCGCCGGGTCGGTGCGGGTGAGCACCTGGGCGCTGGCCAGGGTGTTGTACAGGAAGTGCGGCTCGACCTGGGCGTGCAGCAGGTTCAGCTTGGCCACCGTCAGTTCCTTCTCGGTGGCGGTCTGCGCCACCATCGCCTGTTCGCCGCGGCGGCGCGCCGCCACCCGGCGCGTGATGGCCCGCACGATCGCTTCGGCATTCTCCAGGTTGGTCCCGTGGTCGACCAGGAACAGGTCGGTCCAGGCCGCCCCTTCCGGCTCGCAGATCAGGGTGACGCTGCCGGTGTCGTCGCCGTTCGGCGTGACGGTGGCCAGGATCTGGTTGCGGCGCGCGCCGAAGTGGTCGAGCGCCCAGCTGGCCACCTGGCCATCGGCCTGGCCGCGCGGCGGACCGCCGTAGGGATCGATGCGGGTGACCTTGGCGCGTACCTGCAGGCTGTCGCGGGCCGAGTCGACCACGTCGGCGCCCGGCAGTTCGCGGATCGCGGCATCGATCAGGTCGAAGGCTTCGCCGGCCTCGAAGGGAATCTCGATCTGGCGGCGCTGGCGGTTCGACAGCGTGCCGGCATTCACGCTGCCGGCCACCAGGCGCACCCTGCGGATGTGCGAGAACACGCCCGAGGCCACCCAGGAGCCGAGCAGCAGCGCGCCCAGCGCATACCAGCCGCCCGGGTCGCTTTCCAGCGCGTCGAACAGGGTCTCGTGCAAGAGGATGCAGATGAACAGGTAGCAGCCGAGCCAGGCAACCAGCAGCCGTCCGAGATGAATAATGCTTGCGATCATGGTGTTCTTTCAGTAGTCAGGGCAGCGCCAGATTAATCCCGGTCTTCATTGCCAAGTGACATTATGCGACGGAGCCGGGATAGCGGCGACGAAACCGGGGCTGCCGGGCCTAAAAAAACCGTTGCGCGTTGCCGTCACCGGCATCGCTTTTCGCATGGCAAGGCGGCACAGCAGTTACAATGCTCGGCTGTTTTGTTACTGAAAGGTTTTACAGCATGTCTCTCAAGCACATCGTCTTCGCTGCCGCCGCCCTCGCCGCCAGCGCATCCAGCCACGCCCAGGTCGGCGCGGCCGTCACCCTGGATGCCGGCACCACCGGCCTCGGCCTGCACCTGGTGGTCCCGATGGAAGCGAATCTGAACGGCCGCTTCGGCGCCAACTACTTCAAGCACGACTTCGAGAAGCGCTCGGGCCTGGTCGACTACAAGCTCGACGGCAAGCTGGCGACCTTCGACGTGCTGTTCGACTGGTACGCCGTGCCGCAGAGCAGCTTCCGCCTGACGGGCGGCCTGGTCTACAACGGCACCCGCTTCAAGGCGGTGGGCGTGCCCGGCGCGGGCGGCAGCTTCACCTTCAACGGCAACACCTACTCCACCAGCGACATCGGCATCCTGAAGGGAGACATTACCTTCCGCCGCGCCGCGCCCTACCTCGGCATCGGCTGGGGCAACGCGCTCGCCGCGAACCGGGGCTGGAGCTTCAACGCCGACATCGGCGCGATCTTCCAGGGCAAGGCTAGGGTCAACCTGATCCCGCTCGGCTGCACCACCTCGAACGCCGTGTGCGGCAAGCTGGCCACCGACGTGGCGGCCGAAGAACTGAAGCTGGGCGAAGACGTCTCTGACTTCAAGGTCTACCCGGTGCTGCGCGCCGGCATCGCTTACAGCTTCTGATTCAGCGTCCAATCGACCGCACAGGCGGCGCGGACTGGCGTATGATGAAGCCTCACATGTAGCCTCACCCCGAGGAGCCATCATGCCACCGCGCCGCTTCATTCGACCTCGTGCAGTTCCCGTCGCGCTTGCCCTCGCCTGCCTGTTGCTGGGCGGCTGCAAGGACCAGCGCGAGCCGGCCAAGCCGATCGTCGACCTGTCCGATACCGTCATCGTCGCCGCCTCGGCCTGAGCTGACGCATTCCCTTCGCATGCCGCTGCGCGGCACGCTACACTACGGCCTGTACATTTACTAGTTGTAGGTTCCCATGCCCTTCGCTTCCCTTGGACTGATCGATCCGATCGTCCAGACCCTCGCTTCGCTCGACTACGCCACCCCGACCACCGTCCAGCAGCAGGCGATTCCCGCCGTGCTGTCCGGCAAAGACGTCATGGCCGCGGCCCAGACCGGCACCGGCAAGACGGCAGGCTTCGCCCTGCCGATCCTGCAGCGCCTGTTCAAGCGCGACAAGGCGGTCAGCAGCAATGCCGTGCGCGCCCTGGTGCTGGTGCCGACCCGGGAGCTGGCCGAGCAGGTGCACGAGAGCTTCCGCACTTATGGCGCCGGGCTGAACCTGCGCACCATGGTGGCCTACGGCGGTGTCAGCATCAACCCGCAGATGATGAACCTGCGCAAAGGGGTGGACGTACTGGTGGCGACGCCGGGCCGCCTGCTCGACCTGCACCGCCAGAACGCGGTGAAGTTCAACGAGGTGATCACCCTGGTGCTGGACGAAGCGGACCGCATGCTCGACCTTGGATTCTCGAAGGAGCTCGACCAGGTATTCGCCGCCCTGCCGAAAAAGCGCCAGACCCTGTTGTTCTCGGCTACCTTCTCGGATCCCATCCGCGCCATGGCGAACCACCTGCTGCGCGAGCCGGTACGCATCGAGGCGACGCCGCGCAACAGCACCGTGTCCGCCATCCGGCAGTGGCTGGTGCCGGTCGACAAGAAGCGCAAGCCGGAGCTGTTCCTGCACCTCCTGAAAAAACACGGCTGGACCCAGGTGCTGGTCTTTGCCAAGACCCGCAAGGGCGTGGACGAGCTGGTCGGCCTGCTGGACGCCAAGCGCATCCCGGCCGACGCGATCCACGGCGACAAGCCGCAGCCGGCCAGGTTGCGCGCGCTGGAGCGCTTCAAGGCGGGCGAAGTCAAGGTGCTGGTGGCCACCGACGTGGCGGCGCGCGGCCTCGACATCGACGACCTGCCGGTGGTGGTGAACGTCGACCTGCCGATCGTGGCCGAGGATTACGTGCACCGCACCGGCCGCACCGGACGCGCGGGGGCGTCGGGCGAGGCGGTGTCGCTGGTGGCGGCCGACGAGGTGGAATACCTGGCCGCGATCGAGGCGCTCACCCGGCAAACGCTGGAGCGGGTGGAGGAAAGCGGCTTCGAGCCGGACCACCGGGTTCCCGAGACCACGGCGGGCGGGCAGATTGTGAAAAAGCCGAAGAAGCCCAAGAAGCCGAAGGGGGACGTGAAGGTAGTGCAGGAGGATGTGCGCTTCAGGAGGTGAAATATTATTTCATTCAACCGGCACATCTGAAATAATATTTCCCGTAGGGTGCACGGCTTTGCCGTGCGCGCGTTCAAATCACGGTACTGCAGCGGTACGCCAGTTCTATCGCTGGCTGAACGCGCGGTCGGCGAAGCGTGATGTGGTCCACTGGACCACATCACGCCTACAATATCAGCCGCATCTCGCGCATGCCTTCCAGGCCGGTCGACTTCACGGTGAATCCCATCCGCTTGGCCAGGCCGGTGATGCGGGCATTCTGCGGCAGCGCCTCCCCCACGATCTCGCGCGTCCCGCGCGCACGGCAATAATCGATCAGCTTCTGCATCATGATCTTCCCCAGTCCCATGCCCTTCAGGTCGGAGCGCACCGTCACCGCGAATTCCGCGCTGATGTTGTCCGGGTCGGCCACGACGCGGCCCACGGCCAGCGTCTCGGCCACGCCCTGTGCGTCCGGCCGTGTCGCGATGAAGGCCATCTCGCGGTCGTAGTCGATCTGGGTGAAGCGCGCCAGCTGCGAGGGCTGCAGTTCGCGCACGCGCACGAACATCCGGTAGCGCACGTCGTCCGGCGTGAGCGCATCGAAGAATGCCAGGTGGGCCGGCCCGTCTTCCGGGCGGATCGGCCGCAGCAGCAGCGGCGCGCCGTGCCAGGCGATGGTCTCTTCCAGCTCGCGCGGATAGGGCCGGATCGCCAGCCGGTCGAGGGTGCTGCCCGAGCGGTCGGCCAGGGCCAGGCGCATGCGCGCATCGAGCACGGTCGCGCCGCGGCTGTCGGCCAGCAGCGGGTTCAGGTCGAGCTCCACGATCTCGGGGATGTCCGCCACCATGCGCGAGACCTGCACCAGCGAGGCCAGCACCGCTTCCATGTTCACCGCCGGCCGCTTGCGGTAGCCGGCCAGCAGCCTTGCCACCCGGGTCCGGTCCACCAGGTCGCGCGCCAGCACCAGGTTCAGGGGCGGCAGGCCCACCGCATGGTCGTCGGTCACTTCGACCGTCACCCCGCCCTGGCCGAACACGATCACCGGGCCGAACACGGGATCGAGCGCAGCGCCGGCGATCAGCTCGTGCGCATTCGCCCGCCGCACCATCGCCTGCACCGAGAAGCCGTCGAAGCGCGCCTGCGGGAACAATTCGCCCAGGCGCCTGCGCATGCGGCCGGCCGCGGCGCGCACGCCTTCTTCGCTGTCGAGGTCGAGCGTCACGCCGCCGAAGTCCGACTTGTGCATCACGTCGGGAGTGAGGATCTTGAGCGCTACGGGAAAGCCGATGCGCCCGGCGGCGCTCACCGCTTCCTCCACGGTGGCGGCCTGGCGCGTCTCGACCACGGCCATGCCGTAGGCGCGCAGGATGGCCTTGGTCTCGGGATCGGACAGCAGGTAGCGCCCGCTCGCGATCGCTTCGCGCACCAGCGCGCGCGCCGCAGCGCGGTCCGGCGCCACCGTGCCCGTCATCGAGGGCGGCACTTCCATCAGGAGGTTCTGGTTGCGCCGGTAGTGCACCAGCTGCAGGAAGCCGGCAACCGCGTCTTCAGGCGTGCGGAAGGCCGGCAGGCGCGCGCTCGAGGCGATGGCGCGCGCATGGAGAACCGAGGCGCCGCCCAGCCAGCACGAGAGCAGGGTCTTGGAGGCGCTGCGCACCAGCGGCGCGATCGCCTCGGCCACGGCGCCGCTGTCCACGGTGGCGGTGGGCGACTGGATCACGAGCACCGCATCGACCCCGGGATCCTGCAGCAGCACGTCGAGCGTCTCGCGGTACAGCGCGGGCAGCGCCCCGCCCTGCAGGTTGACCACGTTCCCGCGCCGCAAGCCGGGCGCGAGCAGCGCGTCGAGGCGCGCGCTGGTCGCTTCCGAATACGCGGCTTCCAGCCCGCCGCCGGCCAGCGCGTCGCGCGCCAGCACGCCCGGACCGGCGCCGTTGCTGACGATGGCCAGGCGCTCGCCGTGCAGCGGGCGTGCATAGGCCAGGGTTTCGGCGGCCGAGAACAGCTGGTCGGTGGTGCTCACGCGCAGCATGCCGGCGCGCCGGATGGCGGCGTCGAACACCTCGTCCTGGCTGGCCAGCGCGCCGCTCTCGCTGGCGGCGGCGGGTGCGGCATCCGTCTCGCGTCCGGCCTTGAGCACCAGTACCGGCTTGCTGCGCGCCGCCGCTCGGGCCGCCGACATGAATTTGCGTGCATGGCGCAGGTCTTGCAGGTAGAGCAGGATGGCGCCGGTCGACCCGTCGCTGGCCAGGTAGTCGAGCACGTCTCCCAGGTCGACGTCGGCGCCCTCGCCCAGCGCGATGAAGTGCGAGAAGCCGATGCCGCGCGTGCGCGCCCAGTCCAGTACCCCGACCATCAGGGCGCCCGACTGGGACACGAAGGCGATGCGGCCGGGCAGCGCACCGCTGGGGGCGACGCTGGCGTTCAGGCCGATGCCGGGCGCGAGCAGTCCGGCGGAATTCGGCCCCAGCAGGCGCAGCAGGTAGGGCTGGGCGGCGTCCAGCATCGCCTGGCGCAGGCTGCGCCCCACGCCGCCGAGCGCACCCGGCACGCGTGCTGCGCGCGGGTCGGGCGCGGCGCTGCTGAGGATCAGCGCCGCGCGGGTGCCCCGTTCGCCGAGCTGGCGCACGATGCCCGGGACCGTGGCCGGCGGGGTACAGACCACGGCCAGCGCCGGCGCCTCGGGCAGCTCGGCCACGCCGGCATAGCAGCGCCGTCCGGCCAGTTCAGCGTACTTGGGATTGACCGGCCAGACTTCGCCCTTGAAGCCGCCGGCCAGCAGGTTGCGCAGCAGGGTCGCGCCGAGGCTGCCCGGACGTTCGGAGGCGCCGATCAGCGCGACCGACCGCGGGGCGAACAGGTGCTCGAGGTTGCGTACGCTCATGCAGGTAGCCTTTCGTGGCGGTGGCCGTGGCCGGCCCCTGCGAAAGGATAGCGCCGCTGGCGGCGCAAGCGCGCACCGGACCGTTCAGGCGAGCCGCAGCGTGGCCCTGCGCTCGCGCCTGACGGGCAAGGCGCGCAAGTCTGGAGACCGGGCGCGCAATTCGCGCATGATCCCGTCCGCCATGACGGTGGCATGGTGCGCCAGCGTCGGGCCATCGATCCCGGCCTGGCGCACATGGGCCGTGAAGGCGCGCGCCTCGTCCAGCTCGTGCACGGCCACGCTGGCCAGCATGCTGCGGGAAGCCGGCGTCACCGCGTAGAAATGGAGGCGGAACTCTGCGTCGAGCTGCATGGTGCCGGCCAGGAAGCGGTCAAGGCCGACGTCATACAACACATGGACGATCACCTCGGCCGCGCGGCCGGCGATGTCTTCCTGGTTTTTCCTGCGGCGTGGGCCGAACAGGCGGAACAGCATGTGCATGGCGCCTCCCTTGTGTGACATGCATACTAACAGTCAACTTTCATACATGCAATATCAACAAGCGTGCCGCGCCGGCCATACTGGAGTGGCGTTGTAAACACGCTCGTCCGTACCCTGCTGCTCCGGTTCGTGCTGCCGGCCCGGTACGACCCTCGCCTGATCCGTCCGGCCCGTCATACACACACACGCGGGCCCTCCCGTATTCAATCCAGCGTCAAGCAAACGAGGTCCGTGCTCAAGGCGCGCAAGCCGGGCCGGCCACAAGCATAGACATAGGGGTTCCGGTGGACTGAACCACGCTATGCCGACCGCCCTACAGGCTCTGGAGCAACGCGATCAGCTGCTGCGGCGCCACCGGCTTGGTCAGGTGCTCGTCGAAGCCGGCCGCCAGCGAGGCCGCGCGGTCTTCCTGGCGGCCGCGTCCCGTCACCGCGACGAGGAAGGGCCGCGGCGTGCGGCGCGACAGTACAGCCGCCACCTCCAGTCCGTCCATCCCGGGCATACCAAGGTCGAGGATGGCGGCGTCGGCAGGCCGTGCGTCGAACAGCCGCAGCGCTGCGGCGCCGTCGTGCGCCACCTCCACCGTAGCGCCCTCCGAACGCAGCAGCCAGGCCAGCGACTCGGCCGCGTCGACGTTGTCGTCGGCCACCAGCACGTGCTTGCCCAGCTGCGGGCCGGCGCGCGCCTTCTGCGCGGCCGCCTCGCCGGTAGGCCCGGCGGCGATGGCGGGCAGCTCCACGCTGAAGCGCGAACCCTGGCCGGGACCCCTGCTTTCGGCCTCGATCCGTCCGCCGTGCAGCTCCACCAGGCCCCTGGCCAGCGACAGGCCGATTCCCAGCCCGCCCTGGGCCAGGTGGCTGGCGCTCGACACCTGCACGAAGGGGTCGAACACGCGCGCCAGCATGTCGGGCTCGATGCCGATGCCGTTGTCGCGCACCTCCACCCGCGCCCAGCCGTCCGCTTCGGCCAGCCGGATCGCGATCCGTCCTCCCGGCGGCGTGTACTTGGCGGCGTTGTTGATCAGGTTGGCCAGCACCTGGGTCAGGCGCAGCGCGTCGCCCTCGACCCAGACCGGCTCGTCGCACAGGTCGAGCGCCACCCCGTGCCGTCCCGCTTCGATGAGCGGCATGCTGGTCTGCAGGGTGTCGCGCAGCAGGCGCCCAAGTTCCAGCGGCGCGCGGTGCAGTGCGATCTTGCCGCGGCTGATGCGGGTGACGTCGAGCAGGTCGTCCAGCAGGCGCGCCATCTGCGCGGTCTGGCGCCCGACCATGGCTGCGATCCACTCGATCCGGTCCTGGGGCAGGCACTTGCCGCGCAGGAGCGAGGCGGCGTTGGCGATCGGCGCCAGCGGGTTGCGCAGCTCGTGCGCCAGGGTAGCGATGTAGACGTCCTTGCGCCGGTCGGCCTCTTTCAGGCCCTCCATCGCCGCCTCGCGTTCGCTCACATCGAGCACCAGCGAGAACACCCGGTCGATGCGGCCTTCCTCGTCGTGCAGCACCGAGTTGTACCACTCGCAGTTGAGCGTGCGGCCGTCGCGCGTGCGGTTGCGGTTTTCCGACTTGACATAGCGGGTGGCCGAATCGAGCAGGCGCGTGATCGTTTGCGCCACCTTGCCGGTATCGTCTTCGTGGATGAGGGGCAGCGTGTCGATGCGCCGGCCGATGGTTTCCTGCGCGCTCCAGCCGAACAGCTCCTCGGCGCGCAGGTTCCACAGGCGGATCACGAAGTCGCGGTCGAGCTCGATCACGGCCAGCGGGGTGTTCTCGATCAGGTAGCGGGTCTGGTCCAGCGCGCGCGTCAGCGCGGCGCTCGCTTCGGTGCGTTCCGTGATGTCGTCCAGCACGATCACGGCCGCGGCCAGGTCGGCCGGGCCGTCGCGCAGCGGCGCCCCGCTGACGGCGTACACGCGGCGCCCGTCCGGGCCCAGGTTCTCGAGCACCGCGTCGCGGAAGGATTCGCCGGCAAGCGCCCGCCGCACCGGGTCCCCGATCAGCGCCAGCATTGCCGCCGCGCCGCGCATGCCCTGTCCTGCGGCCGGCCCGGCCCCGGCCTCGTGTTCGAAGCGCGCCGCCATCTGCTCGGCCAGGTCGTTGGCCATTACGCAGCGGCCCGCCCGGTCGACGATCAAGACACCGTCCGGCAGCTGGCGCAGCACCGAACCCAGCAGGCTTTGCCACTGGGCGCGGGCGCGCGTCTCGATCATCTCTTCGAAGGTGTCGCGCAGCCGCCCGTGCAGCGCGATGTTGTCGATGGCGACCGCGCCGAGCACGAACAGCGAGGCGGACAGGCCGTACAGTCGCCCGGCGTAGAAGCCGAGGTCGTAGCGTTCGCCACTGAGCAGGCAGGACAGCAGCACCTCGAACACCCAGGCCGACAGCGCGATCGTCAGCCACACGTCGAGCACGGCGCGCGGACGCTTGCGCGCGACCTGCCACAGCGCGGCCAGCGACAGGACCAGCACCAGGGCGCCCATCCAGCGGTAGGCCGGGCGCAAGCGGTAGCCGTCCATCAGCTCGGGCAGGTAGGGAGCGCCGCGCGTGCAGAGCAGCACCAGCAGCGTGGCGAACAGCGCGATCAGCAGCGCGCCCACGCGCAGGAAGTGAGGGGGCAAGGGACGCCGGTAATGTCGCGCATAGCCGATCACGAACAGCGGGAACAGCGCATGCCAGAACATGTAGAGCCAGGGACTGGTCTGGTCGTTCCCGCCCAGCACGCCGTCAGGCAGGAACAGGCCCGGAAAGGTCATCATGTGCGCCAGCGCGATCAGCGCCGTGAGCAGGTAGCCCATTGTTAACAGGCCGAGCGACCAGGACCGGTTCGTATGCACGTGGCCCAGCAGGAGGATGCCGGTGAGCAAATTACTCCCGATCAGCAACGACTGGTGCATCGGCACGAACTCGGGGGCCACCGGCAGGTGGGTCCGGGCCAGCGGCGCCAGCAGCGCGAACAGTACGGCCAGCACCATCAGGACAAGGAAGACGCTGCGCAACTGCACAGCAGAAGGTGGGTGTTTCGCGAGGTCTGCAGGTTCTGCCAAAACACCGTAGCGCATGGGTCATCCCATTGGAATGCTGTTCTAAGAAACCTGCCCTATCCGTTGCCCAGCCTTTACTTAATATACATAAAAATATAGCTCAAAAGGTGACTGTCGAGCAGCTTATTTCGCTGCCGGGTAGCCGCGCGCGCTCATCGGATAGCCGGAGGCGTCGATCGCCGCGACAATCCGGTCCAGCTCGGCACTAGTGTCGATGCTCCCCCCTTGGTCGGCAGGTCCACGCTGAGCTTCGCCGCCGCGTCGACGCCCTGCGCCGCCTTGGTAACGCGGAACCGAAGGCCATCGCGGCGCCGGCCAGCGCGGGATCGAGCAGGCCGAAGGCCGCCAGCGGAGTCCCGGCCACGTTGTAGACGAAGGCCCAGCCGAGGTTCTGGCGTATCCTGGCATCGGTGCGCTGCGAGACCGCCACCGCGTCTCTCGTGTCCCTGATGCTTCCTTTATGCATACACGAAGGATGTTTCTTCCCACGATGGGAAGGTCAAGCGTCGCGTGCGCCGATGTGGCTGGGCGATGCCGGAACGAGCGGGGCTGAGGGGAAGCGGGGATGCGCCGCGCCGGAACGCTCCGGGCGGCGCCTTGGGAGAACGGCTAGCAGGGCCGGCGGGCCGAGCACACCTGCCCGCGCCCGGCCTTCTTGGCCTGGTACATGTAGTGGTCGGCCTCCTTGAGCAGTTCGTCGGGCGAACGCTCCTGGCTGCCGGTGTCGAGGGCAATGCCGATACTGGCCCGCACGCGCACCGCCCGGCCCGGCAAGAGCACCGGCTCGGCGATACTGTTGATCAGCTTCTCGGCCACCGTATGGGCGTCGTCGAAGGTGTCGGCCATGTCTTCGAGCAGCACGGTGAATTCGTCGCCCGCCAGGCGGTACACGCTGTCGGTCTTGCGCACGCCGGCGCGCAGGCGTTCGGCAATGACGCCGAGCAGCATGTCGCCCGCCTCGTGGCCCTGCGAGTCGTTGACGGCCTTGAAGCCGTCCAGGTCAATGAACAGCATCCCGACCGTCTTGCCGTTGCGGCGCGCCCGCGCCTGGGCCATCGGGATCGACTCGACCAGTGCGCGCCGGTTCAACAGGCCGGTGAGCTGGTCGTGGCGGCTTTCGTATTCGCGCTGGGCCTGCTCCGCCTTGCGCGCGCTGATGTCATGCAGGAAGGCGCTGTACATGCTGCGGCCGTTGACCTCGAGCGCGCGCACGCGCACCTCCACCGTCAGGCTGCTGCCGTCGCGCCGCATGGCCTGCAGGTCCAGGCGCTGGTCCACGGCGCCCGCGATGTAGGTCGCCAGGAAGGGCTGCATGGCGCTGGCGTTACCCTTGCGGCGTTCTTCCGGAACGATGAGCTGTTCGAGCTTGCAGCCCAGCGCTTCGTCGCGGCGCCAGCCGAAAGTGTCCTCGGCCTGGCGGTTCCAGGCAGTGACGACGCCCTCCTCGTCGAGGCCGATGTAGGCGTCGTTGGCGTTCTCGATCACGCTGCTCAGTTCCGCTTCGCGCGCGCGCAACGCGGCTTCGGCCTTCACCAGTTCGGCGGTACGTTCCTGCACCCGGCGCTCGAGGTCGACGTTGAGCCCGACGATCTCCTGCTGCGCCGCCTTCTGCACCCCGATGTCCTTGATCACCGATACGTAGTACTCGACCGCACCCTGGGCATTGCGCTTGGGCGAGACGTCCAGGTTGACCCAGACCGTGGCGCCGTCCTTGCGGATGTAGCGCTTCTCGAGCTGGAACTGGTCGATCTCGCCGCGCTCCATGGCGCGCAGCAGGTCGGTGTCGGCGGCGAGATCGTCCGGGTGGGTGATCTGCTGGAAACTCAGGCCCCACAGCTCTTCCTCGGCATAGCCGACGATGTCGCACAGGGTCTTGTTGACGCTGATCCAGCCGCCGTCCGGCGCCACCAGTGCGATGCCGACACTGGCGATCTCGAAGATGCTGCGAAAGCGCGCTTCGCTCGCGCCCAGCACCTGGCTGGATGCCGCGAGCCCGTCGCGCGCCAGCGCAAGGCGTTCGCGGTACTGCACTTCCTTGGCCAGGATCGCTGCCAGGTCGGTCAGTACCTGCGCCTCTTCCTCGCCCAGGGTGCGCGGCCGGGTGTCGAGCGCGCACAAGGTGCCGATCGCCAGCCCGGCCGTGGTGCGGATCGGCACGCCGGCGTAGAAACGGATGTTGGGAGGGCCGTTGACCAGCGGATTGTCGTTGAAGCGCGCATCCGCTTGCGCATCGTTGATCACCAGCGGCGTGCTCATGCCGATCGCGTGGGCGCAGAAGGCGTGCTCGCGCGGCGTCTCGCTCATCTCGAGACCGACGCGCGACTTGAACCACTGGCGGTCGGCGTCGACCAGCGAGAACAGTGCCACCGGCACGTCCAGCAGGCGGCTGGCCAGGCGGGTGACGCGGTCGAAGACGGGTTCGGGCGGGGTGTCGAGCAGGTCGAGGGCGTCCAGCATCGACAGCCGGTCAAGTTCATCTGGTGGCAATGGAGCAGCGGGCATACGGGTCCGTAACGGTCAGGGAGGACGGCATCGGCGCCGCCAAGCCAGAACTGTAACAGATACCCAATTGCCAATAAAGAATTTTAGTATCCTGCTTACAACAATGTGTCGTTTTCCGGGGAAACCGTGACAATTCAATCAAGCAGCGGTGCTGTATTGCCCCCGCCGGCGCGGCGCCGCAGGCGACGGGAGCTGTGTTTTTCAGGACCTTGCAGGCAGGCGGCAAGCGCCGTCGTCGCATCCTTCGTCCGGCGCCGCTTCGGCCAGCAGACGGCCGACCAGGACGCCCACCTGCAGGTCGGGCAGATGTCCAAACAGGCTATGGCGCAGGACACCCTGGCGGTCGAACAGCAGCAGCGTGGGCGTACCGCGCATCCGGTAGCGCTCCATCGTGCGCGGGATCGGACCGTCCTCGCCGGGACGGTCTATCCCGACCGGGAACGCGATCCGGTACTCGTGCAGGAAAGCCGCCAGTGCGCCTTCGTTCATGGCCTCGTGGTGCTCGAACACGGTATGCAGGCCGAGCACCGCCAGTTCGTCGCCCCCGGCCTGCTGGCCCAGCTGTCCGGCCTGGGGCAGCGCGTGCGCGACGCAGCCCGGGCACAGCATCTGGAAAGCGTAGACGGCGACGACCCTGCCGCGCAGCGAAGCCAGGGTCACCGGGCCGGCTGCGTTCAGCCATCCCGAGACCTCGAATTCCGGAGCGGAACGAGAGGCTGGAGCGTTCATTTCGCGCGCAGCTTCACGCCCGGGAAATCGAGCGGCACCGCGAAGGCCACGTTCACGTAGTTGGTGAACAGGTTCAGGGCCACGTGCGCCATGATCTCGACGATCTCGCCGTCCGCGAAGCCGGCCGCGCGCAGGGCCGCCACGTCCGCGTCGCCCACGTGGGCGCGCTTTTCCACCACTGCAAGCGCGAACTTCAGCGCGGCGGCGGTCCTGGGATCGTCCGACTCGCCGGCCTGTGCGGCCGCCATTTCCTGCGCGCTGGCCCCGGCCTTGCGGCCCAGCGCCGTATGGGCAGCGAGGCAGTACTCGCAATCGTTGCGGTCGGCGATCGCCACGGCGATCTGTTCGCCCAGGCGCGCACCGAGCGTGCCGCCGCCGAGGGCGCCGAAGGCGCCCCACATGCTCTGCAGCGCGGCGGGCGAGTTGGCGACGGCGCGGAACATGTTCGGCACGACGCCGAAGGCGCCGTGGATCTGCTCCAGCAGCTTGCCGGCTTCGCCCTGGGTGTTGGACGGGTTGACGAGTTCGATACGGGACATGCTGTTCTCCTTCAGTTTGCGGCCGAGAAAAGGTGCGGCCGCCTCACCCATAAACTAGGAGTCCTAACTATTACTGCCAAAAAAAATGCTCATGCAAATGCTTCCCAATTGCGGCGCTGGCTGACGGGATCGGTGGGCTCGTGCTCGGCGCAATCGATGCGCAGGAAGGAAATCGGTAGCGGCGCATTTACCAAGGCACAGTGATGCGGCACTTCCTGGGCCGGGTACTTGTTCGGCTCGAAGTGGCGGCAGGACAGGCAGGCCCGCAATTCCGGAAAGCGGTCGGTCTTCTGCAGTTCGGCGATCAACTTGAACAAACCCGTCAGCATCTGCAGCTGTTGCGCCGGCACCAGCCTGGAAGCGGCTGCATCGGCAAACGACAGGGCATGCGCGAGCCGCTGCGCGACCTGCCCGCCCTGCGGCGTCAGGTGCAGCGCCGTGGCGCGGCCGTCATCCTCTGCACGGGCCTTGCGTATCAGTCCTTTCGCCACGAGCGCCGCCACCGAATCGCTGGCGCTGGCGGCGGAGATCGACAACTGCCTGGCCAGCCAGCCCAGGCGCACGCCGCGGGTACGGTGCACCAGCAGCTGCAGGATCTCTGCCTGCGCGGGGTTCAGCCCTTCCGCGGTCGACACCTCCCACATCCCCGAGCGCAGCACGGTGGCGATGCGGCCGATGGCGGTCACGATGCGCGCCGAGATGTCCGGCGTGCTGTCCCACGGGGTTTCGGGTTGGATGTCCATGAACGGCAGGATAACACAGTGCGCGATTATGTCAAGGAGTCCTAAGCAATTTGGCTTGACTGCGCGGTAGGTGCGATCGGTGAGATGTGCTGCGCTCGTCCTGGTGCGCTTAGGCCCGCAAATTTGCTGCGCTGGGGATGCCTGGCGGTGCCGGTGTCGCCTGGTTCAAGCCGCCGAGGGAGGCATTCTGAAGTGGGAAACGAACGCGAGCTGCGCTTGCGCGGCGTACGCGGAAGGCTTCGGATCTACTTCCTTGGCGACACGCGGAGCGCGCGCAAGCGCCGCTCTTCATTTTGGCCGCTTCGGTCAGCGCTTGAACGAGGTCCTTAGCCAAGCGCTCCCCGTGTCTATTATTTTCCAGAAGGAATTTACCTATTCATAACGCAACCCGTTGGACAGGCAGTTCATAACGACAGGTCCGAACCAGAAATCGGCGGCCGACTTCACGTACGTGTGGACCGGCGAAGGCTGGCTGTTTATCGCTGTTGTCCTGGACCTCCACTCCCGCCGCGATGGACTGGTCAATGCAGCCGACAATGACAGCACGGCTAGTCATGGACGCTTGCTGGTGGCCAGCTTCCGCCGTGGCCGACCTCGCGCTGTGTTGGATCATTCCGACCAAGGCTCACGAAGCACGAGCGAAGACATCCAGCGCCTGCTCGAATCCCGCGGCACTGTTTGCAGCATGAGCCGCCGTGGCAACTGCTGGGACAACGCTGCAATGGAGCGTTTCTTCGCGACGCTCAAGACTGAGCGCCTGAGCAAAGCTACCGGACCAGGGATGATTTACGCGCCGACGTGTTCGCGTCCACCCGTCGCGCTCGAATAGAGACAGACCCGGTGTGGCGAAGGTGGCCGCAATGTCCGGCTATGGAAATCAGAGCTTGCTGCCGCTCGTTCCAGCTGGCCAATCGCAGTAATTTGCCGGTCTAGCTATACGAAGTACGCTCAAGCCTTTTGATTTTTCGCACAACAGACAACGACTTGTTTCGCTGACGCCCGTCAATGTTCGCAAGCACTTTACTTGCAGCAAGGTGTTCTGAAGCCCAAACTTGTTAAGCAATCAGTCACGGCTGTGCGGCCCGTCGAGCTGCACGCTTATGTAACGAAAGGGCGAATTCATGGACTCGGACACTTTGCAGCCACTAAAGCCTCGTCCATACCGGCCGTTCTTGCCACTGTTCTTCTCGCTTGCTGGATGGGCATTACTCCATTTATGGATTCAACAAATTGGCGCAAATTTTCGAGCACGCATTTTTATTGCGATACTAGGCCTCATCCTTACGCTCTGGTCAGCTTTTCCATTTTCAGGTGGCCGGCAAATTACCGCCGAGAGAAAAGAGAGTCACTGTAGCGAATCCCGCTTGGCCGCGATACCGGGCGCCCTGCTCTTGCTGTGCATGGGTGCAGCGCTTGGGAGCTTGAGCGCTAAAGGGAGTTTCTTCCTGCTAGGGGTAGTAGGCATGGCCCTCAACTTTTTACCCTGGGCGAAGCTGCCACTCAGCCAGAGCCTTCCTGCCGTGCCATGCGTTGCCACCTGCTGCGGATTTGCCGGTGCGATCCTCGCGGCATACCAGTCGATCGACATGATGTTTCTTCCGCTCGCTGCCTGGGTACTCTGGGTATGCGCTTGTCTTGGACTGATCCTCCGGGCCGAAAACTCACGCCGTGCCAATCGCGAGGCAGCGGCCAAGCTCAAGCGTATTGACACTGATGGCCGTCCAGCCGCGTTAGAAAGCTAGGTCGACTCCACTTTCGGTCACCGGGAACCTAGCCCGTTAATTCATGCAAGCCTCGCGAAGGCTCCCGCTCCAAGTCACTTTGACAATGCAGTGAATGCAACCGAAGAAATAGCGAGGCAACATATGGAACGATGGCGATACGCAGCGCGCGAGGTTTCAGGCGCCTGTACAACCCAGGCGACGCGAAGGCCGCGTATTGCGAGACCCAGCCGCCAGGACGGCGCCTTTGCGGTCATGTTTGTCCCATTGCTGATCGTGATCGTTGGCTTTTGTGGCCTTGCGATTGATGCTGGGCTCATCTATAACCGCAAAGTCGACGTCTACGGTATCGCGAAAGCGGCTGCACTCGCAGCTGCCCGTGAGCTCAACGGCACGCCGGCAGGTATCGCAGCAGCTAGAACGGCAGCAAGGGAGACGGTCGAAGCCCTTCGGTACCAGCACTATAGTACCGGCACCCCCGTTTCCTGGAGCGACGATGCGCTGAGTTTCAGCGATTCTGCCGACCGTGATGGGACATGGACCCCGGCGACATCCGCAGGAGGGTCGCCACGTGCGACACTCAGCGGGCTCTACTTCGCACGGGTTGATACAACCCGCCTCGACCCGGAAATCGGCGAAGTGAAGACATTCTTCATGAGAGTCTTGGCCGGCCAGTTTTCGTCAATTCAAGTCAGCGACAGCGCGGTTGCGGGGCGCACGTCCGTGGACGTCACCCCGATCGGAATTTGCGCGATGTCCTCCGACGCCGCCGCGGCGCGCACTGTTACCACCGGGACAGGTACCACGCTATCAGAACTGGTGCAGCATGGTTTTCGCCGAGGGGTAAGCTATGACCTCATGAATCTCAACCCTGTCCCTGGCAGCACTGCGCCGCTCAGGTTCGCAGTCAAGCCGGATGCTGCGTCGGGAGCAGCCGGCGGTTCATTGAGTGTCTCAGAACTGGAGCCTTTCGTCTGCCACGGTTCGATGTGGGTGCCGCGGGTCATAGGGAGGAAAATTCGTGTCTCGGAATTGGCGGCTTCAGCGCCGCTCGCATCATTGCGCGCTGCACTTAACACACGTTTCGACCAATATAGCGGCACTACATGCACGGCGAGAGGCGCTCCCCCGGACATTAACATCAAGTCCTATGGCTATGACGTCCCTGGCGCAGTCAGATGGATGAGCCCGTTGACCGGGAGCCGGTCTGCGGAACGGACGGATAGCCGCAGCAAGATCGAGACTGTCGCCGACGTAACGAATCCGCCTGGATCTCCGGGCCATTACGGTCCGCTCTGGGCATTCGCAAAAGCAGTCCAGGCGCCCTCGCCGCTGACCGCTCCCGAGCCAGCCAACGGCTACGCACCGTTCGGGACGGGCAACTGGCTGGATCTGTACAAATTGGGGCCAACCGCACCGAGCTATCCCACCAATCCGCCAACCCCGTATCAATCCAGCGCTGTTTCGACCGGCAACTACCTGGCGCCAAGTGCCACCAATAGGTCTCTCGCAGTGCCGCGCCGCCGCGTCCTCAACATCCCTCTCCTCGAATGCTTGCCGACCGCGCCGTCAGGCACTAACACACAGGCAGCGGTCGTCGGCATTGGAAAGTTTTTCATGACCGTCCAGGCCACGGACGAAAAGCTCATCGCTGAATTCGCCGGACTAGCCTCCGAACAATCTCTTTCAGGTCAAGTGGAGCTTTTCCCATGAATACGTGTACTTTGACTCTTGCCAAGTTGACGAGAAGGCGTGAAACCGGAGCTGCTGCAATCGAGCTGGCATTGCTGCTACCGATCCTGGTCGTGTTCCTCCTTTTCCCGATCTTCCTCTCGAAGTGCCTCTGGCATTACACGGTTGCGCAAAAAGCCGCCCAGGATGCTGCCCGCTACCTTTCAACCGTGCCGCGGGCGGAAATGATGTCGCCACAGCTTGCCCAAGAGGCAGGGGACTTGGCGATGGAGATTGCACGAAGGGAGATCGCCGAACTTGCACCGACCTCGGAAATCACTGGGCCTAGAGCCTACTGCGACACCGACGTTTGCGGCGACTTAGCCCAAGGCGTATTGCCCAGGACTGTCCGCGTCAAGATACTGTTTTCGATGTCCGATCCACTCGGCCTGATCGACTTCGGGTGGTACGGTCTTCAGATCACTGCTAACCATACGATGCCCTATGCCGGCAACTAAGCTATCCACGCGCAGGCTCCCGCGCCCCCCGATCAAACAGGCCGGCACTACTGCGGTAGAGTTTGCCGTGCTGGCCGTGATTTTTTTTAGCTTCGTGTTCGGCATCATCGAAACGGCACGCCTGCTATTTGTCTATAACACTCTGCAGGAGGTAACCCGGCGTGGCGCTGCGGCCGCGGTCAAAGTCTATCCGACCGACACTGCGACTGCTGCGGTGAGGCAGCATGCAATATTCAGGAACTCTCCGGGCGAACTCATGCTTGCCCCGCCGATTACCGACCAACATATCCGCCTCAGCTATCTTACGTTTGACCTGTCCGTTGTCCCGCAAGCTTCCTGGCCAGCCGACGCCAGCGAAAACAGGCGGGTCTGCATGATGAATTCCCGTGCTGCAAATTGCATCCGCTTCGTCCAGGTACAGGTCTGCGACACTGCGGACACGTCGACATGCAATGCGGTGACGGCGCAAATGTTGCTGCCGCTTATCGACCTGCGTGTTCCGCTTCATCGAGCGACAACCATTGTGCCAGTCGAGTCTTTTGGGTATAAACCGGGCATGCTTCCGCCAGCATGTCCTTGCTAGCACCAGGCAAAAGTCCATGTGCTAATACAAAAAAGGCAATGCAGGGACGCCGTCCCGTCGAGCGGTGTGACGGCCGCCCTGTCGCGGGAAGCTGCCACGGCTACGGACGGCTCATCAGGAACTCGGTGACCAGTGTCTATTCTGGGCCGCTCTTTGACTACGGCTCGAGCGAGCGCCCGCCGACTGCCTCGTAGCTGACCGGATGGTGCTGGGCGCACCGGACCGTCTTGAAGCCATTCTGGAAGATCCGCGCTTTGCAGACTGATCGACCTGCGTTCGAGGCGGCCGACATTCCCAAGTTTATCCAGAGCCTGCCTCGGACCAACCGCTTGCCAAAACCCGTCGCCGTCGCAATGCCAGCCGGGCTTGGCATTGACGACCTTGAGTGCAGAAAGGATCTTGACAAGCCTGGGCAATGCGGTTTCCAGCAGTGAATCCTATTAACCTTCAGATCTTGGAAGGTAGTAGAAGTTAGCGGACTTAACTGAACAATGATCAAGCGAGCTTACAGAGGAACGAAAAGAAAAAAGCCACCTTGCGGTGGCTTCTTCTTTGAAACTTGGCGGAGACGGTGGGATTCGAACCCACGATACGGGTATAAGCCGTATGCTTCCTTAGCAGGGAAGTGCCTTCGGCCACTCGGCCACGTCTCCCATCAGGACCGACTTGTCAGTCAGCGCTGAGTGCAGGCATCTTAAGGGCTGGTGCTTGTTGCGTCAAGGACGCACGCCCAAAAATTTTGAAATTTATTAACCTTGTTCCAGGTTAAAAGCCTTGTGCAGCGCGCGCACTGCCAGCTCCATGTATTTCTCGTCGATCAGCACGGAAATCTTGATCTCCGAGGTCGAGATCATCATGATGTTGATGCCCTCTTCCGACAGGGTGCGGAACATCTGCGAGGCCACGCCGACGTGGCTGCGCATGCCCACGCCCACCGCCGACACCTTCGACACCTTGGCGTCACCCAGCACCCTGGCCGCGCCCAGCGCCTCGCGCTGCGATTCCAGCACGGCCATCGCTTTCACGTAGTCGTTGCGCGACACGGTGAAGGTGAAGTCGGTTTTACCTTCCACCGACTGGTTCTGTATGATCATGTCCACTTCGATGTTGGCGTCGGCCACCGGGCCCAGGATGTGGTAGGCGACGCCCGGCTTGTCCGGCACGCCCAGTACGGTGATCTTGGCTTCATCGCGATGAAAGGCGATACCGGAGATGACGGCTTGTTCCATGTTGCTTTCTTCCTCAAACGAAATCAGGGTGCCGGACTTCGCTTCTTCGTCCAGCGGCATCAGGGGATCGGTCAGCGACGACAACACGCGCGTCGGGACCTGGTAGTTGCCTGCAAACTCGACCGAACGGGTCTGCAGCACCTTCGAGCCCAAAGAGGCGAGTTCGAGCATTTCCTCGAAGGTGATCTTGCTCAGGCGGCGCGCTTCGTGCACCACGCGCGGGTCGGTCGTGTAGACGCCGTCCACATCGGTATAGATCAGGCATTCGTCGGCTTTCAGCGCGGCCGCGATCGCCACCGCCGAGGTGTCGGAACCGCCGCGGCCCAAGGTCGAGATGTTGCCATCTTCGTCCATGCCCTGGAACCCTGTGATGATCACGATCTTGCCCGCTTCCAGGTCGCCGCGCACGCGGGTGTCGTCGATCGACTGGATGCGCGCCTTGGTGAACGAGGAGTCGGTGCGGATGCCCGCCTGCCAGCCAGTGTATGAGACCGCGTCCTTGCCAGTCGCCAGCAGCGCCATCGCCAGCAGGCCCACCGATACCTGCTCGCCGGTCGAGGCGATCATGTCCAGTTCGCGCGGGTCCGGCTGCTGCATGATTTCCTTGGCCAGGCCGATCAGGCGGTTGGTTTCGCCGGACATCGCCGACGGCACCACCACGATCTGGTGGCCGGCATCATGCCACTTCGCCACACGGGCCGCGACATTCTTGATACGGTCCGTCGAGCCCATCGACGTCCCGCCATATTTGTGGACAATTAAAGCCATATCAGGAGGGTTCCAGCTTGTTGAAAGATCAAAAGGGGACCTTTACTCTAGCATGCTGCAGCGCACTATCACAAGCTAGCCAAAGGAAAAAGCTATACGAAAAGAAAATAAAGTAATACCTTTTTCGTATAGAAACTCCATCCGGGATCAGCCTGCCGTCGACTCCCAGCGCAGCGCAATGTGCTCGCCCTGCCCTTCTCCCAGGTGATGGCAATCCATGCCGATGCCGGCGGCGAACAGCAGCGCGCGCCCGGCCCACACCAGCGGCGCCCGTTCGCGTTCCCAGGCGGGCACGCCGAGTGCCTGGTAATGCGCCTTCAGGCCACGGGTCGGGCGGTTGGCGGCTGGCTTGAGGCGCTCGCCGCCCTTGCGGAAGTCGATCGTGAGCGGCTCGGCGCGCAGCCAGGCGGCAGGGAAACCGCGCTCGGCGCGCTCGAAATGGAGCACCCCGCCATAGGCCGGGAAAGCCAGCGCGGCTTCTCCGTTCCAGCGGAAGGCCTGGCCCTCCTTGACCAGCACGCCGTCGTCGTCGGGATCGCGCATGCCGGCCAAATCCGGCAGTTTCGCGGTGATGTGCAGCTTGCCCCGGTGGCGCCGGATATGGCAGGCCGGGTGCGTGACCTTGAGCTGGGCGTCTTCGCGCGCCGAGAACAGCTGCGCCACCATCTCGCCCAGCCAGGCGGTGCTCGGCATCGCCAGGCCGCGCACGGAAAACAGGTGGCGCAGCATGTTGTCGATCCGGTCGCGGCTGAGCGTCTGCATGCGCGCCAGGTCGACCGCCTCGCCGTCCAGGCAGGCGGCCAGGTCCTGCCCCGCCACTTCGTCGAGGATGCGCTGGGCCGCCTGCACGTGGGCGGCGCCGCGCGCCAGGCGCTGCTGGTAACCGGGGAAGCTGTCCGCCAGCGCCGGCATCACGCCGTGCCGCAGCGCATTGCGCGCATGGCGTGGGTCGCTGTTGGATTCGTCCTCGACCCAGGCCAGGCCTTGTTCGAGCGCAAAGGCCTCGAGCTGCGCGCGCGACAGCGCCAACAGCGGACGCGCCATGACCAGATGCTCGTCGCCCAGCAGGCCGGGCGCGCGGTTGGCGGCGTCCATGCCGGACAGGCCGGCCGGGCCGGCGCCGCGCAGCAGCTGCAACAGCACGGTTTCGGCCTGGTCGTCGAGGTGGTGGGCGGTGAGCAGCAAGGGCACGCCATGCTGCACGCACAGTTCGCCCAGCGCGCGGTAGCGCAGCTTGCGCGCGGCGGATTCGATGCCGTCCTTGCCCTTCACCACGTCCACGCGGCGGTGGTCGAACGGGATGCCGAGCGCCGCGCAGGCCTGTTCGCAATGCGCCAGCCAGGCGTCGGCGTTCGGGCTCAGGCCGTGGTGGACGTGGAAGGCATGCAGGGCCAGGCCCTGCTCCTGCGCCCAGCGGTGGGCGAGGCGCAGCAGCGCCATGGAGTCGAGGCCGCCGCTGCAGGCAAGGGCGATCGAGGCCGGGGAATACGCTTCGAGCAGGCCGCGCATGGCCTGCTCGAAGATTGCCGAAGGGTCCGGCCTGGCGGCCGCTCCGGCACGGGAAGCACTCACTCGTCGGACGGCAGCGTTTCCTTGAACTTGCCGTAGCTCATCAGTTTCGCGTGACGGGCTTCGAGCAGGTCCTTGGTCTTCATGCCCTGGAACTGGCGCAGGGTGTCGGCCAGCGCGCGCTTGAGCAGTTGCGCCATCTGCTTCGGATCGCGATGGGCGCCGCCCAGCGGCTCGTTGACGATCTTGTCGATCAGGCCCATTGCCTTCAGGCGGTGCGCGGTCAGGCCGAGTGCATCGGCGGCGTCGCTGGCACGCTCCGAGGTCTTCCACAGGATCGAGGCGCAGCCTTCGGGCGAGATCACCGAATAGGTCGAGTACTGCAGCATCAGCACCGCGTCGCCCACGGCGATCGCCAGCGCGCCGCCCGAGCCGCCTTCGCCGATGATGGTGGCGATCAGGGGCACTTTCAGTTCGGCCATGACGTACAGGTTGTGGCCGATCGCTTCCGACTGGCCGCGCTCTTCGGCGTCGATGCCCGGGAAGGCGCCCGGGGTGTCCACGAAGGTGAAGATCGGCAGACCGAATTTTTCCGCCAGCTTCATCAGGCGCATGGCCTTGCGGTAGCCTTCCGGACGCGGCATGCCGAAGTTGCGCATGGCGCGTTCCTTCGTGTCGCGGCCCTTCTGGTGGCCGATGACCATGCAGGCCTGGCCGTTGAAGCGGGCCAGCCCGCCCATGATCGACTGGTCGTCGGCAAATGTACGATCGCCGTGCAGTTCGTGGAAGTCGGTGAAGATCGCGTTCACGTAGTCCATCGTGTACGGACGCTGCGGATGGCGCGCGATCTGCGAGACCTGCCACGGGGTCAGCTTGGCATAGATGTCCTTGGTGAGCTGCTGGCTCTTCTTGGCAAGGCGGTCGATCTCCTCGGAGATGTCCACGGCCGAGTCGTCCTGCACGAAGCGCAGCTCTTCAATCTTGGACTCCAGCTCGGCGACCGGCTGCTCAAAATTGAGGAAAGTTGTTTTAGTCATTTTACCTCCGGATTATTTCGTGGCCGCAGCGCTGATTCTGTTTAACTTTATATACCAATGCGCGACCGCTCTGGCCTGTTGGCCGCTATTCTAACGTACCCGGAGCGGGTATCGGCTCAAAACCGCCGCCCGGGATAGCGCCATTGCGTGCTCAGTTTTGTGGATCGAGGCTGCGCCATACGTACCAGGTCGCCACCGTCCGCCATGGCTCCCAGTTGGCGGCCACCTCGCGCGCATCGCTGCGCGACACAGGTTCGCCGGAAAAGTAATTCTGGCTGATTCCCTGGATCAGGCCGGGATCGTCGAGCGGCAGCACGTTCGGCCGGAGCAGATTAAATATCAAAAACATCTCAGCTGTCCAGCGGCTGATGCCGCGGATCTGGACCAGCTCCGCGATCACGGCTTCGTCATCCATTTCCGACCACAGGTCGGCATGCACCCGCTTGGCCTTGAAATGGTCGGCCAGGTCGAGGATGTATTCGGTCTTGCGCTTGGACAGTCCGCAGCCGGCCAGCTCGAGGGCGCCGGCCTTGATCACCTGGCTGGGCGCCAGCTTCGGGCAGATCGCCAACAGCTTCGCCCAGGCCGCATCGGCGGCTTTTGGGGTCACCTGCTGGCCCACGATCGAGCGCGCCAGCGTCGTAAACGGGTCGGGGTGGCCGCGCAGGTGCAGGTCGCCGAATTGCGGGATCAGCTTGGCCATGATGCGGTCGCGCCCCATCAGCGCGGCCTTGGCTTCGGCCCAGTAGGCGGGCACAGACAGCTCACCCTGCGGCTCCGGCGCCGCCACGGACTTGTCCTTGTCGGCGGCCATTATGCGCGGCGCCAGGTCGTCGTTCCGTCCGGCTTGTCTTCCAGGATGATCCCGGCGGCAGTCAGTTCGGCGCGGATGGCATCCGCTTCGGCAAAATTGCGGGCCTTCTTGGCGGCCGCGCGGCGGGCGATCGCGTCCTCGATGCCGGCGTCGCCACCGGCATCGCCACCTTGCAGGTAAGCCTGCGGGGCACGCTCCAGCAGGCCCAGCAGGCCGGCCAGGGCTTTCAGCTGGCGCGCAGCAGCGACCGACTTGCTGCGGTTCACTTCACTGGCCAGGTCGAACAGCTCGGCCACGGCGAGCGGCGTATTGAAATCGTCGTCCATCGCTTCGCGGAAGCGCAGGGCGTGGGCTTCTTCCCAGTCCACCGCAGGGGTTTCATTATCGATGTCGACGGTCGACAGCGCGGTGTACAGGCGGCTCAGGGCGCCCTTGGCGTCGTCGATGTGGGCGTCCGAATAGTTCAGCGGGCTGCGGTAATGGGCGCGCAGGATGAAGAAGCGGATGACTTCGGCATCGTACTTCTTGAGCACGTCGCGAATGGTGAAGAAATTACCCAGCGACTTGGACATCTTCTCGTTGTCCACGCGCACGAAGCCGTTATGGATCCAGTAGTTGACCATCTTGCCGCCGAACGCGCCTTCCGATTGCGCGATCTCGTTCTCGTGGTGCGGGAACTGCAGGTCCATGCCGCCGCCGTGGATGTCGAAATGCTGGCCCAGGGTGGCGCAGGACATGGCCGAACACTCGATGTGCCAGCCGGGACGGCCCTTGCCCCATTTCGAGTCCCACTTGGCCTCGAGCGGCTCGGATTCCTTGGCGGCCTTCCACAGCACGAAATCGAGCGGATCGCGCTTGCCGCTGTTGACGTCGACGCGCTCGCCGGCGCGCAGGTCGTCGAGCGACTTGCCGGACAGCTTGCCGTAGCCGTCGAAGCCGCGCACGGCGTAGTTCACGTCCCCATCCTCGCTCCGGTATGCCAGGCCTTTCGATTCGAGCTGCTCGATGATCGACAGCATCTGCGGCACGTAGCCGGTGGCGCGCGGCTCGTCGGTCGGCGGCAGGATGTTGAGTGCGGAGATGTCTTCGATCTGGTAGCGCAGGTTGCGCTCCACCAGCTGGCCAATCGTCTCGCCGTTCTCGACCGCACGCCGGATGATCTTGTCGTCGATGTCGGTGATGTTGCGGACGTACTTGACTTCGTAGCCCGAGGCCATGAGCCAACGGTAGATGAGGTCGAAGGCCATCATCATCCGCGCGTGCCCGATGTGGCAGAAGTCGTAGACGGTCATGCCGCACACGTACATGCCGACCTTGCCGGCTTCCATCGGGACAAATACCTGCTTGTCACGCGCGAGCGTGTTGTAAATCTTCAGTTGGCTCATGGGTGTGGTCTGGTGAGGGGAGGATCGGGACGGAAACGGCGGCGCTGGCACTGCAGGCACGGCGGGAATGCGTCGAGATCGTCTGTACCCTCGGGTGTTATTCTTCTTTGATAGAATGGGACGTTCTGCGCAAAGTATAGCATTGTTAAAATCCCGTCTGGCCGCATATGGTTCAGCTTTATTTTTCGGGAAAAGACTTGACAGCACTTTGCGCGAGGTCCACCAGAGGAGAGCCACGACAATGACCACCGCCTTCCGCCGCACCCTGCTCAAGGGCCTCGCCCTGGGCGCCGGCGCCCTGCTCCTGTCCGGCGCCGCACTGGGCGCGCCGCAAGAAACCGCCGCCGCCACGCCCGCCGATGCCGCCCCGGCCGCGCCGCTCACGAAGGGCCCGCAGGTGTCGATCAAGACCACCCAGGGCGAGATCGTCGTCCAGCTCGACGAGGAACGGGCGCCGAAGACGGTCGCCAACTTCATGCAGTACGTGAAACAGGGCTTCTACAAGGGTACGATTTTCCACCGCGTGATCGACGGCTTCATGATCCAGGCCGGCGGCATGAACGAGAAGTTCGAGGGCCGCAAGACCAACAAGCCGGTCAAGAACGAATCGAACAACGGCCTGTCGAACAAGCCGTACACCATTGCCATGGCGCGCGAAGACCACCCGGACTCGGCCACCTCCCAGTTCTTCATCAACGTCGCCGACAATTCGGGCATCGACTACCCGTTCTACAAGGGCTCGGGCTATACCGTATTCGGCCATGTGGTGAAGGGCCAGGAAGTGGTCGACAAGATCAAGGGCGTGTTGGTGGACGACGTGCGCGGCATGCAGAATGTGCCGGTGACGCCGATCTTCATTCGGTCCGTGACCGTCCTCAAGGGCGACAAGCTTGTAAAATAGCGGATGTGCAATCTCGAATTGTTCAAACGCATTTCCAACAATACCAACGAAGAGGACATCAGATGACCAGCGTTCGCATGACCACCAACAAGGGCAACATCACCGTCGAACTGGACGCCGAGAAGGCGCCGAAGACCGTTGCCAACTTCATTGACTACGTTAACAAGGGTCATTTCACCAACACCATCTTCCACCGCGTGATCAAGGACTTCATGATCCAGGGTGGCGGCTTCGAACCGGGCATGAAGCAAAAGGCGACCGACGCGACCGTCGAGAACGAAGGCAAGAACGGCCTGAAGAACGACAAGTACACCATCGCCATGGCCCGCACCTCGGCGCCGCACTCGGCCTCGGCCCAGTTCTTCATCAATACCAAGGACAACGCCTTCCTGAACTATCCAGGCCAGGACGGCTGGGGCTATGCCGTGTTCGGCAAGGTCACCGAAGGCCAGGACGTGGTCGACGGGATCAACGGCGTGCAGACCAGCCGCAGCGGCATGCACTCGGACGTGCCGGTCGACCCGGTCATCATCGAGAAGGTCGAAGTCATCTGATGAAGCACGTGCGCCGGGGCATGCACTACCCGTCAATGCAATGACCACGCCCGGGCGCACGCACGCCCTGTTCATTTCGGACCTGCACCTGCAGGCCGCGCATCCGCGCACGGCCGAAGCCTTCTTCCGCTTCCTGGCCGAGCGCGCGGTTCATGCCGAGCGGCTTTACCTGCTCGGCGACATCTTCGAATACTGGGCCGGCGACGACGACCTTGCCGAGCCTTTCCACCAGCAAGTGATTGCCGCCATCCGCGCCGTCAGCGATGCCGGCACGGCCGTGTATTGGCTTGCCGGCAACCGCGACTTCCTCGTCGGACCGGGCTTTGCCGAAGCGGCGGGCCTGAGCCTGCTGGAAGAGCCCCATGTGATCGACATGGGCGGCAAGCGTATCGCGCTGGTCCATGGCGACGCCCAATGCACGGCCGACCTCAAGTACATGGCATTCCGCGCCCAGGTGCGCGATCGCGCCTGGCAGCAGCAATTCCTCGGCATGCCGCTGGCGCAGCGCAAGGCGATCATCGCCGGCCTGCGCGAAGGCAGCCGCGAGGCCCAGGCGGGCAAGTCCTACGAGATCATGGATGTGGCGCCCTCCAGCGTGGAAGCGCTGTTCGACGCGGCGGATGCCACGGTGATCATCCACGGGCATACGCACCGGCCGGCGCTGCATGAGACCAACGGCAGGCTGCGCTATGTGCTGCCGGACTGGGAACTCGATGCCGAGCCGCGGCGCGGCGGCTGGATCGAGCTGGCCCAGGACGGGACGCTGACGCGCCACGATGTATTGTAGGGTGGTCGGCTACGCCGACCGCGCGTTCAAACACAGGATGCGCAGACGTAGTGCATGTTCATAGGCTGGTCGGACGCGCGGTCGGCAGAGCCGACCGCCCCCTACCGCACCGTTTCCAGCAGCTCAGGGTGCTTGCCCAGCAAGCGCAACAGCTTGAGCAGCGCTACCGGCGCGTGCGCTTCGCCCGACTCGTAGCGCGCGAAGTCCCCTGCCCCGTCTCCGAACAACTCATCCGCCCTGTGCCGGGTTAATCCCAATGCCTTGCGCATGGCGCCGATCGTCTTGCGTTCATCCATATCCACCTGCCGGCGGAAGGCCGTGACCAACTCCCCATAATGGTCGTGCTCGCCCTGCGCGAACAGCACTTCCTTGCACCCCGCACAGTGCTCGACGACGACGTCGGGAATCGTCGTGCTTTGCCCCTTGTAGGTGACATGCATTTCCCTGATCGCATGCGCGAGTGGCGAGACGCCACAGTTCGGGCACTTCAGCATTGCATCCTCCTTCGATGACCGTCCCCCATCCTACCAAAGCGCGATCCAGGGGCGCGCCCGGACGATTTGTTCGACAAAGTTGTTTACATTCGGTAATCCGCTGTTGTACTTCACTACAACACCACCTCAACGCATCACCAAGACAGCAAACAGGGAGACCACGATGAACAACGCAGCACCACACAGGAGAACGGGACATGACAGTCGGCTGGAATGACAACACACCCATTTACCGCCAGCTCAAGGAGCGGGTGGTCGGCATGATGCTCGACGGCGTATTGAAAGCCGGCGACGCCCTGCCCTCGGTTCGCCAGATCGCGGCCGAGTATCAACTGAATCCGATTACGGTCTCGAAAGCCTACCAGGAACTGGTCGACGAGAACCTCGTGGAAAAACGAAGGGGAATTGGCATGTACGTAACCGAAGGCGCAAGCGAAAAACTCCTGGCCACCGAGCGCGAGCGTTTCATTCGCGAGGAATGGCCTGCCATGGTCGAGCGCATCCGCCGTCTCGGCCTGAACGTCGAGCAGCTGCTGCAGGCTGCCGCTGCTCAGGGCCCCAACCTCGCTCCGGGAGGTTCAGCATGAGTGCCGTCATCGAAGCGCGCGGCCTGACCAAGCGTTACGGCAAGCGTACCGCCGTCGACGGCATCGATTTCGACATCTCCGCCGGCCGCATCGTCGGCCTGATCGGCCCCAACGGCTCGGGCAAGACCACCACGCTCAAGGCCGCCCTCGGCCTGATTCCCTTCGAGGGCCAGCTGAGCGTGCTGGGCTACGACCCGCGCACCCAGCGCGACGACCTGATGAAGGAAGTGTGCTTCATCGCCGACGTGGCGATCCTGCCGCGCTGGCTGCGCGTCCAGGATGCGATCGATTTCGTGGCCGGCGTGCACCCGCGCTTCAACCGCGAGAAGGCCGAGCGCTATATCGCCAACACCAAGCTGAAGCCGGCCATGAAGGTCAAGGAAATGTCGAAGGGCATGATCGTCCAGCTGCACCTGGCGCTGGTGATGGCCATCGACGCCAAGCTACTGGTGCTCGACGAGCCGACCTTGGGCCTCGACATCATGTACCGCAAGCAGTTCTACCAGAACCTGCTGGAAGACTATTTTGACGAGCAGAAGACCATCGTCATCACCACCCACCAGGTGGAAGAGGTCGAGCACATCCTGACCGACCTGATGTTCATCCGCGAAGGCAAGATCGTGCTGGCCGCGTCGATGGAAGAGATCGGCGAACGCTATACCGAGGTGATGGTCCCGGCCGACAAGCTCAGCGCTGCCAGCGCCCTGGCGCCGATCGACAAGCGCACCGTGTTCGGCAAGTCGGTGATGCTGTTCGACTCAAGCGCACCGGGCGGCGCATCGCGCGCCCAGCTCGCCCAGCTCGGCGAGACCCGCAATCCCAGCGTTGCCGACCTGTTCGTGGCAACCATGAAAGGAACCTACGCATGAAGACGATGAAATGGTTGCTCCGACGCGAATTCTGGGAGCACAAGGGAGCATTTTTCTGGACGCCGGTGGCGGTCGCCGCCGCCATGGTCCTGTTGATGGGCGGCGGCTTCATGTACGCCATGGCTTCCGGCAGCCACGACACCATCAGTTTCAACGGCCACAGCGTGATCCAGATCCAGGGCATACCGCCGGCGCTGCGCTCCAAGCTGGCGTATGCGGCCGCTTCCGGCTACCTGGGCCTGGCGGCGCCGCTGTTCATCGTGCTGGCCGTGGTGGCCTTCTTCTACTGCCTGTCCGCGCTCCACGACGACCGCCGCGACCGCAGCATCCTGTTCTGGAAGTCGCTGCCCCTGTCGGACCGCGACACCGTGCTGTCGAAGGTCCTTACCGCACTGTTCGTGCTGCCCCTCATCACGATCGCAATCGGCGTGCTGACCGGTCTTGCGCTGCTGGCGCTGGGCCTGATCAGCGCCGCCGGCAAGGGCGTGAACCTGTTCGCCCCGGTGCTGACGGAGCCGAACCTGTATCTGGGCCCGCTGTACCTGCTGGCGTTCCTGCCGCTGTACGCGATCTGGGCGCTGCCGACTGTCGGCTGGCTGCTGATGGTGTCGAGCTGGGCGCGTTCAAAGGTCTTCCTGTGGGCGGTCGGCATCCCGCTGGTCGTGGCCCTGGTCATGAAGTGGTTCAATTTCATTGTCGGCCAAGTATCGAACAATGTGTTCGACGTCGACTGGTTCCTGGGTGAAGTCGTGGCGCGCGCCCTCACCGGCCTGGTACCTGGCATGTGGCTGTCGCAGGGGCACATCGAGATCATCAACCAGCAGTACGGCCTGAACCCGGCCACCCTGCTCAGCCTGTCGTACTCGACCCTGGCTCACCCGAGCACCTGGATCGCCGCCGCCATCGGCGCCGCGATGATCTACGCCGCGATGCGCCTGCGCCGCTGGCGCGATGAAGGTTGATGCCCCGATGCGCGCCCTGACCGCAATCGCGCTCGGGACCCTGCTCCTCTGCGGCGGCGCTGCCGCCGCAGAGGACAAGCCGGTCCGCGAACTGGATCCCGTGCATGTGAACGCCATGCGCAATCCGGAAGTCCGCAAGTACAAGGTCATCCTGGCGGGTCTGGACGCCTTCGACCGGCACCGGCAACTGGCTCCGGCGGCCGAGCGGCTGCACTTCCTGCTGACGGCGCGCACGAAGGACGAGCACACGCAGCCGCTGGCCGTGCGCCTGGCCGGCGATAGCGGCTTCAAGCTGCCGCTCGCGGTCGATGCCGGCGGCCGCATCGTGGTGCCGCGCAGCGAGGCGGCGGCGGACGCGCAGAGCGAGCTGGAACTGAACCGCAGGAAGAACGCCTACCGCATCGCCCCCGATGTCCGCACGCCGGGCTTGAGCGCCAGCCAGCGACGCCTGGGTGACCTGCGGCTCGAATGCAAGGTGACGGTGGCAATGGCCAAGGAAGAGATTCCGGCCTTCTGGGTCATGACCATTAATACGATCATGTTGCGGACCGACTGGTGCGGCTTCTTCGGCGACCGCGAGGACTTCCGGTGGGAAGGCGTGAGCAAGGAAGCGCATTTCCCCTACCGGAGCGAGCAGCCACTTGCGGGGGCAGTGTTGGTCGAGGGGAGCCGGTCGGCGAAACTGGAGGTCAAGGGCGCGAGTTTTAACGTGCCGATCGGGGACGCCAGCTGGAGCGACGATGCCGTGGTCGAGCTGAGCTATGCCAACCCGGCGGGGCCGGCGGCCAAGCTTACTGGAACTGCTGGCGGAACGCCTCGAACTGCGCCTTGAGTTCCTCGAGTTCGCCGCGCAGTGCGGCGACTTCCTGTTCCAGCTGGCCGACGCGGCTTGAGTTGGCTCCACCTGCGCCTCCACCGAGGCCGGCGCCGGCAGCGGGCGGCTCATATGCCGCCAGCTCGCCGCCCAGCAGGTGGCCGTAGCGCGCCTCCTTGGTGCCCGGCGCGCGGTCCAGCTTGGCCACCAGCGGCGGATATTTATCGATCAGGAACTGCAGCACGGCTTCGACGTCCGGCACGCTCTTGAACTCGAACAGGCGGCCGGTACGGGTGCGGATCTCGCCGGCGGTCTGCAGGCCGCGCAGCATCAGGATGCTGAGCACGGCCACCTTGTCCTGCTCCAGCGTCCACTTGATGCGCATGCGGTGCTCGTACTTCACCACCCGGGCCCCGGCCTGCGAGATGGCGCTGACGAGCTTTTTGTCGATCAGGCGCTGCAGGATGTCCTGCACCGTTTCGTCGGTCAGCTGCATGATCGGGTCGCGGCTCGACAGCTGGTTGCAGCCGTTGACGATCGCGTTCACCGACATCGGGTAGTTGTCGGGCGTGAGCGCCTCTTTTTCGGCCAGTACCGCGAGCACGCGGATTTCCATGGGGTCTAGTACTGCTGCGTTGGCAGCCGGGCTTGCAGATGCGTCGGGCGCGCCCGTCACTTCGTTCGTCATGCGGATCCTCAGTCGACCAGTCGGTTCAGTTGTTCCTGGTCGAGTTTATCACCCTCGGGCACCTTCGGACAGCATAGCCCCGCCTCGCGCATGGTATTGGTGAGGCGTTCGATCTGCTCGTCCTGGCGCGCCACGTGGTCGACCAGGGCGCGCAGGGCCTTCGAGAGCGGATCGTCGCCGCTGGCCGTGACGCCATAGGCCGCGAACAGGTGGGCGCTGCGCGATTGGTCTTCCTTGCGGATGATATGGGCAGGGTTGCCGACCGCGGTGGCGCCGCTCGGGACCGGCTTGATGACCACGGCGTTGGAGCCGACCTTGGCGTACTCGCCGACCGTAAAGGCGCCCAGCACCTGGGCGCCGGCGCCGACGATGACGCCGCGCTCGAGGGTCGGGTGGCGCTTGGTGCCGGCCACCAGCGTCGTGCCACCCAGCGTCACGCCCTGGTAGATGGTGCAGTCGTCGCCGACCACGGCGGTTTCACCGATGACCACGCCGAAGCCGTGGTCGATGAAGACCCGGCGGCCGATGGTCGCGCCCGGGTGGATCTCGATGCCGGTGATGATGCGGGCGAGGTAGGAGATGAAGCGGCCGATCCACTTGAGGTTCAGCTTCCAGCAGGCGTGCGCCCAACGGTGCATGATCACGGCGTGCAGGCCGGGATAGCAGGTCAGGACTTCCCAGCCGTTGCGGGCGGCGGGGTCGCGCTGGATGATGTTCCGGATATCGTCGCGTAAGTGGGAAAGCATAATAAGGATGATTGCAAACCAGGGATGATGGTAGCGTATGTTCATCAGGTTTGCTTGGGTGGTGCGGGAATGCCTGCGCCGTTCGCCGCCCAATAAAAATGGGCGGGACAATGCCGCCGGCACTGTCCCGCCCAATCTCGCAGGAAGCTGTCTAGCCTTCGCGCACGACCCGCTGCCGGCGCGCCTCATACAGGCACACGCCCGAGGCCACCGACACGTTCAGGCTCTCGACCGAGCCGAACATCGGAATGCTGACCAGCAGGTCGCAGGTCTCGCGCGTCAGGCGGCGCATGCCCTCGCCTTCCGAGCCCATCACCAGCGCGGCCGGGCCGCTGAAGTCGGCTTCGTACAGGCCCTTGCCGGCGTCGTCGGAGGTGCCGATCAGCCAGATGCCGCGGTCTTTCAGGTCGCGCATGGTGCGCGCCAGGTTCGTCACCGTGATGTAGGGGACGCTTTCGGCCGCGCCGCTGGCCACCTTGGCGGCGGTCGCGTTCAGGCCCACTGCACGGTCCTTCGGCACGATGACGGCGTGCGCGCCGGCGCCGTCGGCCACGCGCAGGCAGGCGCCCAGGTTGTGCGGGTCGGTGATGCCGTCGAGGATGAGCAGCAGCGGCGGGCCCTCGACCGCGTCGAGCAGCTCATCGAGGTTGCGCGCCAGCGCCAGCTGACTGGCGAAGGCGATCACGCCCTGGTGGCGGCGGGTGCCGGTGATCTTGTCGAGACGGGCAGCGTCGACCGGCATCACGCGCACGCCGGCCGCCTTGGCATTGGCGATCAGGTCCTGCATGCGGCGGTCCTGGCGCGACGCGTCGACGAAGATCTCTTCCACCGATTGGGCCTCGTGGCGCAGCCGCGAGGTCACCGCGTGGAAACCGAAAAGCATTTTGTTTTTCATGTATTACTTTTTCTTCCTGCTAGTTTTGGCAGCGGAGGTCTTGGCCACCGCATTGGTTTTTGGCGCACCGGACGTTGCGGTGCGCTTCGTGGGCGTCTTGGACGCGGTCTTGCTGGCCGCCGTCTTCCCGGACGGCTTGCGCGGAGCACGTGGAGCAGGCGGCGGGACGAAGACCACGTCTTCGTCGTCTTCTTCCTCATCGGCGTCGGCGCCGGCGAAGCGCGCGGGCTCCGCAGCGGCCGGCGCGGCCTTGCCCTTGCGCTCGCGCGGCGGCTTGGGTTCGAGCGCCTCGACGGCCGCCTGGCGCGCACGTTCGAGCGGCGCCGGGATGCTTTCCTGGCTTTCAGCCAGCACCAGGTCGATCTTGCGCGACTCCAGGTCGACGCGCGCCACCTTGACGTTGACCTTGTCGGTCAGCTTGAAGGTCTGGCCGCCGCGTTCGCCGCGCAGTTCGTGGCGCGCTTCATCGTACTGGAAGTAGTCGGTGCCGAGGCCGCTGATGTGCACCAGGCCCTCGACGTAGAGCTGGTCGAGCGTGACGAAGATGCCGAACGGCGTGACGCCGGACACGGTGCCGGTGAAGTCCTCGCCCAGCTTGTCCTGCATGAAGTAGCACTTGAGCCAGTTCTCGACGTCGCGCGAGGCTTCGTCGGCGCGGCGTTCGTTGGCCGAGCAGTGCACGCCCAGCGCGTCCCAGACGGTCAGGTCCTGCTCTTTCTTCTGGGTGCCTGCGGCCTTGTCCTTGGCGGCCTGCTTGCGCGCCGAATTGGAGATGGTCGTGTTCAGCTTGCCCAACTCGATGTCCTTCGGCTCGTACTTCTTCCCTTGCAGGATGGCCTTGATCGCGCGGTGGGTCAGCAGGTCCGGATAGCGGCGGATCGGGCTGGTGAAGTGGGCGTAGGCCTCGTAGGCCAGGCCGAAGTGGCCGACGTTGTCGGGGCTGTAGACGGCTTGCTGCATCGAGCGCAGCAGCATGGTCTGCAGCAGCGCGGCATCCGGACGCTCCTTGATCTTCTGCATTACCTCGGCGTAGTCGCGTGCGGTCGGCTTGGCGCCGCCGCCCAGGTTCAGGCCGACCAGCTTCAGGAAGGTGCGCAGCTGCAGCAGCTTTTCCTCGGTCGGGGTACCGTGGATGCGGAAGGTGCCCGGGTGCTTGTGGCGGATCAGGAGGTCGGCCGCGCACACGTTCGCGGCCAGCATGCACTCTTCGATGAGGCGGTGCGCATCGTTGCGGGTGCGCGGGATGATCTTCTCGATCTTGCCGACGGCGTTGCAGACGATGTAGGTCTCGGTGGTCTCGAAGTCGATCGCGCCCCGTTCCTGGCGCGCCTTGAGCAGCGCGCGGAACACCTCATTCAGGTGCAGCAGGTGCGGCACGATGCCGGGACGGCGCTGGGCTTCCGGGCCGCCCGTGTTGCCGAGAATGGTGGCCACCTCGTCGTAGGTCAGGCGCGCGGCCGAGTGCATCACGGCCGGGTAGAACTGGTAGGCCGTGACTTCGCCGTCTTCGGTGACGACCATGTCGCACACCAGGGTGCAGCGGTCCACCGCCGGGTTCAGCGAACACAGGCCGTTGGACAGCTTCTCGGGCAGCATCGGGATCACGCGGCGCGGGAAGTACACCGAGGTGCTGCGCTCGATGGCGTCCGCATCGAGTGCGTCGTTCGGTTTCACATAGTGGCTGACGTCGGCGATCGCCACCAGCAGGCGGTAGCCCCTGGTACGGCCGATCTTGACCGGTTCGCAGTAGACCGCGTCGTCGAAGTCGCGCGCGTCGGCGCCGTCGATGGTCACCAGCGGCACGTCGCGCAGGTCGACACGGTCGCGCAGGTCGGCATCGACCACTTCGTTCGGCAGGCGGTTGGCCTGCTTGAGCGCGGCGGCGGAGAACACGTGCGGCACGCCGAACTTGCGCACGGCGATTTCGATTTCCATGCCGGGGTCGTCCAGCTCGCCCAGCACCTCGGCCACCCGGCCGGTGGGCTGCTGGAAGCGCGAGGGCTGCTCGATCAGTTCGACGCTGACCACCTGACCGGCCTTGGCCTTGCCCGGTCCGCCCGCCACCAGGATGTCCTGGCTCATGCGGTTGTCTTCCGGCGCGACGATCCAGACGCCGCCCTCGTTCATCAGGCGGCCGATGACGTGGGTGTTGGCGCGTTCGACCACTTCGACGATCGTGCCTTCCTGGCGGCCGCGGCGGTCGGTGCCGGTGACGCGTGCACGCACGCGGTCGCCGTGCAGCACCTTGTTCATTTCCTTGTCGTTCAGGAACAGGTCGCCGAGGCCCTCGTCCGAAACGACGAAGCCGTAACCGTCGCGGTGTGCGCTGACGCGGCCGGTGACGAACCCGGACTGGTCGGCCAGCATATAGGCGCCGGCGACATCGGCGCGGATCTGGCCGTCGCGCTCCATCGCGTTCAATCGGCGTCCGAGCACTTCCTGCGCGGCGGGCTTCACCTTCAGCGCGCGCGCCAGTTCGGCCGCATCGAGCGGACCCTTGGCATTACGGAACATGGCGAGGATTTCCTCGCGGCTTGGAATGGTATGAGTAGGTTGCTTCAAATCGCGTTCTTGTTTCTCTTGATGGTTGGAAGCTGCCAACGCAGCCGGGATTTATTGACACCTTGACAGGCGTAGTGTAACGGAGAGGCGAGCGATTCGCCTAACGTGCGCGCTGAAGCGTGCTCCGCGCGCTTCCCAGGGGAAGCGCCGCGCGAGGTCTTTGACTTTTGAGATCCTTCCGCTATAATCTCGGTCTCTTCAGCAAGGCAGCACGTTGCAGCAGGAGAGAAAGCAGTAGCGGGAAGAGCCTTTGGCGCAGCGATCGAACGAAAGTTGATCTAGCGAAAAATGACAAAGCCTGCTATTGTAGCAGAGTTAGCAGTTCAGTGCCCACGTGGCGGAATTGGTAGACGCGCATGGTTCAGGTCCATGTGCCGCGAGGTGTGGGGGTTCGAGTCCCTCCGTGGGCACCACTCTACTGGTAGTACTCCGCAGCAGGATGCAGTATCGTAGGCCCGGTGGCTTTGCCGCCGGTGCGGAAGGCAGCATAGCAATAGCAGTTTTAATGCCCACGTGGCGGAATTGGTAGACGCGCATGGTTCAGGTCCATGTGCCGCGAGGTGTGGGGGTTCGAGTCCCTCCGTGGGCACCATCTACCGGATGTGAATCCGCAGATTGTCGTACATGTTTTGATGTTGTAGCAGTATCAGTGCCCACGTGGCGGAATTGGTAGACGCGCATGGTTCAGGTCCATGTGCCGCGAGGTGTGGGGGTTCGAGTCCCTCCGTGGGCACCAAACTCTACCAGGACAGTTTCATGATCCCTGTCCCGCAAAACGCCGTAAGCTTTGAAAAAGGCTTACGGCGTTTTGCGTTTCAGCCTCCCTAGTGCGCGGCCAGGTCGTCGAGGATCGGGCAATCCGAACGGGCGTCTCCATGGCAGGACGCGGCCAGCGACTGCAGGGTGCGGCGCATCGCTTCCATCCCGGCGATCTTGCGGTCGAGTTCCTCGATATGGGCGCGCGCCAGCGCGCGTACGTCGGCGCTGGCGCGGCCCTGGTCCTGCCACAGGTTCAGGAGCTGGCCGATCTGCTCGAGCGAAAACCCGAGGGCCCGTCCCCGGTGCACGAACTGCAGCACGCGCACGTCGTCTTCGCCGTACACACGGTAGCCTGCTTCGCTGCGCTGCGCTTGCCTGAGCAGGCCGATCGATTCGTAATGGCGGATCATCTTGGCCGAAACGCCAGACGCCCTGGCGGCGTCGCCGATGTTGAGCTGCATCTTGGTCTCCAGTGCGGTCTCCTGTTGTTTCCCGGTGCAGCATACACCTTCCCACTGAGGCCAACTCAAGGCGGCGCTTGACTTCGCGGCGCATCGCGCTAAGCTCGGCTGGCCATGAAACCGATCCTTCTCCTCTTCACGCTCGTCCTGACCGCGCAGGCGGCCCTCGGCGGGCCGGCGCCCTGGTACCAATGGCGCAGCAAACTCAACGGCGCCCTCGCCTGTTCGCAGACCCCGCTCGGACCGGGCTGGGAACAATTCGCCGGCCCCTACCGGGACGCGCGTTGCGAAAAACTCATTGTTGCTAAATAATGGGGTGGTAGGCGCAGCCCATCCGATCTATTCCAATACTGAGGAGACACCGATGTTTACGAGTCCGGAGCAGTTTGCCAACGCCACCAAGACCCTGTTCGACCTGCAGATGCAGACCTTCAACACGCTTGCGGACAAAACCGTGAAAGGCGTGGAACAGGTGATGGCGCTGAACATGAGCGCAGCGAAGAGCTCGATGGAGGGCACGATCGCCGCCGGCCAGGAAATGGCCAGGGGCATGGGCGGTGGAGGCGACCCCAAGGCAGCCATCGCCGCCCTGCATGCACGCATGCAGCCCGGCGCCGCTGGCGCCGCGGAATACCGCGAGCAGCTCAAGTCGATCATCGACGAGATGCACCAGGAGTTCCGCCAGGCCGCCGACACCCACGTGGCCGAAGCCAAGAGCACGCTGTCGGCCCTGATCTACGACGTGACGCAGAACGTCAAGCCGGGTTCCGAGAACGCCGTCGAGATCATCAAGACCGCGATCGACAATGCCTTCAAGGGCTATGAGCAGGTGACCCAGGCCACCCGCCAGGCCGTGCAGACGGTGGAAGCGCAGATCGCGAAAGCCAGCTCGATGGTACAGCCGGGCATGCAGAAGCCGGCCGAATAAAGGCTGGACCGGTTCGACCGGCTGGGTCAGCCAGCCGGTCCACGAAAGAAAATTTCATTGCAGGCTGCACATGAAATTTTCTTTCACCCTTCCCTCTATCCTCCTCCCGCTTCGATTCCCAGCAGATCTTCCAGCCGCGCCAGCGAGACGTCGTCCTTGATCACCGAGCGCAGCCAAGCGTGCAGCGGCTGCTCGCCCCAGCGCGCCGCCTTCTCGGCCAGGTAGGCGACCGGGCTGTGCGGCTCGGTACGCCGGAAGAACTCGGCCACGCTGCGCAGCTGGGCCAGGGCCTGCTCGCGGCTGTGCAGCGGGCCCCCGAACGCCATCGCCACCGTGCTCACCTGGCCGGATGCCGGCGCGACCGCCATCCCTGCACCCGCCGCGGTGGCAGTCATCGACGTCGACCCCGGCGGCGCGACCATGTCGGCAAGGTCGCGCAACGCCGCGCGTGCGGCGCCGAAGCTGGGCCCGTCGGCGCCGAGCCGCTCGTCCACGACGCACTCCAGCTCCGCCAGCGCGGCCAGGCAGTCTTCGGCGCCCGTCGCCAATGCCTCGCGCGCCGCCGGCGTCGATCTGGCGCGCGCCGCTTCCAGTTCGGCCATCGCCTCGGGGCCGCGCATGCGCGCCGCTTCCCACGCCATCAAGCTCACGCCTTCGGCGATCGGCACGTCCTTGACCAGCGGCGCGATGCGCGCGGCGATCCAGGCGAGGTTGCCGATGCGGCGGTCGTGGCCATCCTCGTCCGGCAGCGGATGCACCTCGATCCAATAGCGCTCGCACAGCCCGGCCAGCAGGCGCAGGCTGTCGGCCAGCCCGGCCAGGCCGCCGGTCCTGGTCGCGCTTTCGACCAGCCAGACGGCCAGCTGCAGGTCCTTGCTGCGCGTTTCCATCAGCTCGGCGCAGCGCCTGGTGACGAACTTCCAGTCCGCTTCCTTCAGCGTCGTCACCCAGGCGCCCTGCTCGATCGACGGGTCGTCGGCCTGGCGCGCGCGGTTGATGGCGTCGACGTCTGGCGAGAACGCGAGATCCTCGCCGCAGGGCTGCGCGCTATTCACCGGCGCGAGCAGTTTATCGAGATCCAGCATCGAAGCCTCCTTACTCGATCGCATACTTGAACTTGCCGGCCTTGGTGGCGCCGACCTTCACCCGTTGAATCGCCCCGCCCTCGGCCATCCGCGCCAGTATGCTGTCGGCGATCTCGGGCAGCAGCGTGCCGTTCAGGATGTTGTCGACGTTGCGCGCACCGGAATCGACTTCGGTGCAGCGGCTCAGCACCGCCGACACCAGCGCGTCGTCGTACTCGAAGCGGGCGCGGTGGTTGTCCATCACGCGCGCCTTGATGCGATCCAGCTTGAGCCGGATGATATTGACGAGCACCTCGTCGCGGATCGGGTAGAACGGCACCACCGCCAGGCGCCCGAGGAAGGCCGGCTTGAAGTGCTTCATGAGCTGCGGGCGGATCAGCTCGGCCAGCTGGTCCGGCGTCGGCACCTCGCCCAGCGGCTTGTTCAGGCAGGCGCCCATCATCTGGCTCGAGCCGACGTTCGAGGTCAGGATGATGATCGTGTTGCGGAAGTCGATCTGGCGCCCTTCCGCGTCGTCCAGCACGCCCTTGTCGAACACCTGGAAAATCAGCATCGCTTCCTCCAAGATTGTTTCTAATCAGAAGCAGGAGAACCAATCTTAGGAGGTATGCCGTGCGGCCTACAGATGAAAATCAATCCACGTCCATGCGTCCGAACCTGATGTCGCCGCGCCGGCCCACGACCAGCGGCGAGGACAGCATCCTGGCGATGCTCGAGCGCGAGCCCACCCGCAAGCGCAAGGGCGGCGCATCAAGCGCCAGGCGGGCCTGGTACGGCGCGGGCGGCGTGGTCGCACTGGCGCTCACCGGCGCGCTGGCCTGGCTGGCGGCCAACAACGACGGCCGGCGCACCGACGGGCAGGACATGGTGCTGGCGCAGGCCGGCAAGCCGGCGCAGCAGCAGGCCTCCGCCCAGCCCGCGCTGGCCGCATCCGGCGCGCAAGCCCCGCTGTGGCAGGTCGCGCTGGCCGCCTCGCCCGAAACGCTGGAGCCCGGGCACGCCAGCGCCGCCGTCATCGTCGACCAGCCGTCCGCAAGCGAGGGCGTGCCGCCGCTGCGCATGCTGGAGCCGGCGCGCAAGCCGGCCCAGGCCGCGGCGAAGCCGCTGCCCCCGGTGCGGGTCCCCGTGCCTGCGGCCCAGGCCCCGGCGCGGTCGCCGGCCAGGGCCGAGCCGCCAACGCGGGCGGCGGCCGTTCCGGTGAAGCCCGCCCCCCGCCAGGCCATCACGCCGGCCCGGCCGAAGCCGGCGCTGGCCGCGAAGAGCGCCGTCCGGCCGCTCCAGCCGAAGGCCCAGCGCGGGGTCACCCCGGCCAGGGGCGCCGAAGCGCCGGTCGACGCCGACGTGGCCCTCATCTCTGCCGTCATCGTGCATGCCAACGGCCACGCGCCGGAAGGCTCGCAGATGACCGAGCTGCTGTGTCCGAACGATTCGTGCCGGGCGCGTCCGGACCGCAAGTAGCGTGGCGAAAAGTCCGCAGGCCCGCGAAAATTCGGGATACTGCTGGGCCATTGATCGGTCGTGCGGCTATACTGTACATAAGCACAGTAAGGCCTCAGCACATGATCAGGGTTCTGGAAAACGAGTTTTATTATCTGGACAACTTTCAGCGTGTCCTCGATTGGATCGGCGAACGCTATCGCGACCTGCTCGTCGATGAGGAGCTGGCTTTCCTGGCCACCTTCCCCACGCTGCCGCAGAATGCACGCGCGCTGTTCGTCCGCATGGTCATGCGCAAGGGGAAGCTGTTCCGCGCCAGCAAGCTGGTGTACGGGGAAATCGGCTGTCCGCGCGAGGCCTCGCGCCACCTGCTCGCTACCGGCTGGATCGAAACCGACCCGGTGATCTGCCTCGACGAGCTGTTCGACCTGCTGTCCAAGCCCGAGATCGCCGCGGCCTTCGGCCCGCACCTGCTACAGCAAAAGAACGCGCGCAAGGCCGAGCAGCTGGAAGCGCTGCGCGCAGGGTTCGCCGACAGCCGCCCCTTCTCACACTGGTACCGCGATTGCGGCGACCTGGCCCTGCGCATCGGCGTCAAGCCGCTGTGCGACCGCCTGCGCCTGATCTTCTTCGGCAACCTGGCCCAGGACTGGACCGAATTCGTGCTGTCCGACCTCGGCATGTTCCGCTTCGAGCAGGTCGAGATCTCGCAGGCCTCGCGCGGTTTTCGTTCGCGCGCCGATGTCGAGCACTACATCCTCCTGCACGGCTGCAAGGAACGCTTCTACGCCGGCGAGCCGCTCGACGAAGTGCTGCGCGACCTGCCCGCCCACGTCTTCGACAACGACTGGCTGGCCGGCCGGCGCGAGAAGCTGCTGTTCCGGATCGGCCAGGGCTTCGAGAAGCTGAAGGACTGGGACAATGCCCATGCCGTCTATGCGCGCTGCCGCTATCCCGGCGCGCGCGGGCGCGCCATCAGGGTGATGGAGAAGCATGAACGCTTCGATCAAGCGTACGCCCTGTTTCTGGAAGCCCAGGCCGCGCCCGAGAGCGAGGCCGAGCGCCAGCATTTGACGCGCATCGGGCCGCGCCTGGCGCGCCGTCTCGGCCACGCCAGGCTGGCGGCCCGCAAGCCGCAGGTGGCGCGCCTCGACCTGGCGCTCCCGATGCCGATGTCGGGCACGGACCGCTGGGTCGAGGGCGTGGTGCGCGACCACCTGGCCAGCGAAGACGCGCCCGTGTTCTACGTCGAGAACGCGCTGGCGAATTCCCTGTTCGGCCTGCTGTGCTGGCGCGCCGTCTTCGCGGCGATTCCCGGCGCCTTCTTCCACCCCTTCCACCGCGGCCCGGCCGACCTGCACAGCCCGGACTTCCACCTGCGCCGCAAGGCCGAGTTCGATGCCTGCCTGGCGCAGCTCGACGACGGCAGCTACCGCGACACCATCCGTACCCACTACCGCGAGAAAGCGGGCATCTCCTCTCCCTTCGTCTACTGGGGCGCCCTGAGCGAGGAGCTGCTGGAGCTGGCGCTGGCCTGCATCCCGCCGCAACACCTGCGCAAGTGGTGCGAACGGATCATGGCGGACGTGCAGGCCAACCACACGGGCTTTCCCGACCTGATCCAGTTCTGGCCGGCCGAGGGGCGCTATACCATGATCGAGGTGAAGGGACCGGGCGACCGCCTGCAAGACAACCAGCTGCGCTGGATCGAGTACTGCGCGGCGCATGGGATGCCGGTGTCGGTGTGCTACCTGCAGTGGGAGCAGGCTGCTTGACCGTGGCTCCGGCCTACACGGTCGCGGTGCGCGCACTGTGCGAGTTCACCGCCAAAGAGGGCGACCTCGACATGCGATTCACGCCCTCGCCCACCGCCCAGGAAGGCATTGCCGGTCACGCGGTGGTGACCGGCCGGCGCGGTCCCAATTACCGCACCGAGGTGTCGCTGGACGGCAGCTGGGGCGAGCTGCAGGTGCGCGGGCGCGCCGACGGCTACGACCCGGACCAGAACCTGATCGAAGAGATCAAGACCCACCGCGGCATGTTTTCATCGATCCCCGACAACCACCGGCACCTGCACTGGGCCCAGGTGCGGGTCTATGGCCACCTGCTGTGCAGCCAGCTCGGACTGGAGCAGGTGAACCTGGCCCTGGTCTATTACAACATCGGCAGCGGCGAGGAAACCGTGCTGCGCGAAACCCGGGATGCCGCGGCGCTTGCGGCCCTGTTCGCCGAATTGTGCGAGCGCTTTTCCAGCTGGGCGGCGCAGGAAGCAGCGCACCGCGCCGCGCGCGACCTCGCCCTGGGCACACTGCGCTTTCCGCACGCGCATTTCCGTCCGGGCCAGCGCGAACTCGCGGAAAACATCTATCGCGCCAATAGCAGCGGACGCTGCCTGCTGGCGCAGGCGCCGACCGGCATCGGCAAGTCCGTCGGCAGCCTGTTCCCCGTCCTGAGGGCGATGCCGGGCGAAGGCCTCGACAAGGTCTTCTTCCTGGCCGCCAAGACGCCGGGCCGCCGGCTCGCGCTGGATGCCGCCGCCAGCCTCGGCGCCGGCCGCACGGTCCCGCTGCGCGTGCTCGAGCTGACCGCGCGCGACAAGGTCTGCGAACATCCTGACAAGGCCTGCCAGGGCGACGCCTGCCCGCTTGCAAAGGGCTTCTATGACCGCCTGCCGGCCGCCCGCGCCGCAGCCAGCCAGGTGGCCCTGCTGGATCGCGACGCCCTGCGCGACGTCGGACTCGCCCACGATGTCTGCCCCTACTACCTCGGCAGCGAAATGGCGCGCTGGGCCGACATGGTGGTCGGCGACTACAACTACTATTTCGACGGCAGCGCCATGCTGTATGCGCTGGCGCTGGAACGGGGCTGGAAGACCAGCGTGCTGGTCGACGAGGCCCACAACATGGTCTCGCGCGCGCGTTCGATGTACAGCGCGGAGCTGGAACGCGGCCAGCTGCGCGCCGCCCGCGCCAATGCGCCTGCGCCCGTCAAGAAAGCCCTGGAGCGGGTCGGACGCGCCTGGAGCGGCGCCGACAGGGAGGCGCCGCTGCCGGCTGCTCCCTACCAGGTCTTGCCGGAGCTGCCGGGCAAGCTGCTGGACGCGCTGCAGCACGCCACCAGTACCGTCAACGACTTCCTGGTGGAATTCCCCGGCCCGCTCGACCCGGAGCTGCAGCGCTTCCATTTCGACGCCCTGGGTTTCCTGCGCCTGGCCGACACCTTCGGCGAGCATTCGCTGTGCGACCTGACCCGCGCAGGCGTCAAGGACTCGACCATCAGCATCCGCAATGTGGTGCCGGCGCCCTTCCTTGCCCCACGCTTCGCGCTGGCCCGTTCGGTGACGCTGTTCTCGGCTACTCTGAGTCCCTGGCATTATTTCTGCGATCTGCTCGGCATGCCCCCCGGCACCGCCTGGGCCGACGTCGCCTCACCCTTCAGCGCCAGCCAGCTCGAGGTCCACGTCGCCCACGGCATCTCGACACGCTACCAGCAGCGCGCCGCGTCGCTGGGGCCGATCGCCGACCTGATCGCACGCCAGTACGCGGCGCGCCCCGGCAACTACCTGGCCTTCTTCAGCAGCTTCGACTACCTGGAACAGGTGCTGGCGCGGCTGGAACAGCATCATCCGGAAGTGCCCGCCTGGCGCCAGGAGCGGCGCATGAGCGAGCCGGAACGGGCGGCTTTCCTGGCGCGCTTCGCACCGGGCGGGCGCGGCATCGGCTTCGCGGTGCTGGGCGGCTCGTTCGGGGAAGGCATCGACCTGCCGGGCGAGCGCCTGATCGGCGCGTTCGTTGCGACGCTCGGCCTGCCGCAGGTGAATCCGGTGAACGAACAGCTGCGCGAGCGGATGGGGGCCATGTTCGGCGCCGGCTATGACTACACCTACCTGTATCCCGGCATGCAGAAGGTGGTGCAGGCAGCCGGGCGGGTGATCCGCACCGAGCAGGACCGGGGCGTGGTATGGCTGATCGACGATCGCTTCGCACGCTCCGAGGTGCGCGCCCTGCTGCCCCGCTGGTGGGACGTGGACAGCCGCTCCTAGCGCATCAGCTCGCGCACCTTCTGGTAGCCGCTGCGGCTGATCGGCAGCCTGGTCCCGTCCTTCAGCACCGCACAGTAATTGTCCTTGCTGGCCGGCTCGATGCGCGCGATCGACCCCACGTTGGCGATGTAGGAACGGTGGATGCGGATGAACACCTGCGGGTCGAGCTGGGCTTCGAGCTCGGACATGCGCTGGTTCTTCAGCCAGGCCTTGCCGGCCGCCGTCACCTGCACGTAGTCGTCCTGCGCCTCGATGTAGTCGATACTGCCGCTTGGGACCACATGCACCCGCGCGCCGTCCTTGATCAGGACGCGTTCGAGGTAGCCGCGCCGCTGGGCGGCATCGCGCACCACGGCGTCCAGCTGCGCCGCCCCGTCAGGCTGCGGCCGGCGGCTGCGCGCATGGTCCAGCGCCTGCGCCAGCCGCTCGCGCCCGAAAGGCTTGAGCAGGTAGTCGATCGCATGCACCTCGAAGGCCTTCAGTGCGTACTGGTCGTAGGCGGTGGCGAAAATGTAGTGGGGCTTGCTGCCGGCCAGTTCCACCACTTCGAAACCGTCCAGCTTGGGCATCTGGATGTCGAGGAAGACCAGCTCCGGATCCAGCTCGCCGATCGCCTTCACGGCCTCGAAGCCGTTCGCGCACTCGCCCACGATCTCCATGTCGGGGTGCTGCGCCAGGAGCTCGCGCAGCAGCGCGCGCGCCAGGTGTTCGTCGTCCACGACCAGTACTCGCATCGCCTATTTCTCCTTTGTCTCCGCGGGCAGCAGCAGCTCCACACGGAATGTCTCTTTGTCGCGTGTCCAGTGCACGCTGCCTTCCCTGCCATAGGCTGCTGCCAGGCGCTGGCGTACGTTCACCAGGCCAATTCCGTTGCCGGCCTTCGGCGTGCCCGCCTCGTCCGGATCGGCGTCGTTCTCCACAGAGATACGCAGCAGCGAACCGCACCGCTGCGCGGCCAGCCGTATGCTACCGCCCTCCAGCAAACCGCCGATGCCGTGCTTGACCGCATTCTCCACCAGCGGCTGGAGGATCATCGGCGGCAACAAGCAGCCGCTCGCGTCCTCACCGACCCGCTGCTCGAAGGCCAGGCGAGGACCGAAGCGCACCTCCTCGATCGCCAGGAAGCGCTCGACCAGGCTGATCTCTTCGCGCAATGCCACTTTGCGGTGCGCTTCCATTCCCAGCGTCTGGCGAAAGAACCCGGCCAGCAGCAAGGTCATCTCGCGTGCGCGCGTCCCGTCGATCGCGGTCAGGGCGCTGATCGAATTCAGGCTGTTGAACAGGAAGTGCGGGTCGATCTGTGTGCGCAGCATGCGCAGCTCCGCGTCCTGCGCCAGCAGGCGCGACTCCAGCTCGCGCGTCTCGGCGCGGCGCGCCCGGCCGAACTCCAGGGCCAGGTAGTGCGCCACCGCCGTCATCCAGTACAGCAGCACCCCGATCCCCAGCATCACCGCGACGAAGGGGCGGGTCACGGCCACCGTGTCGCCCTCGCCAAGGACCAGGCCGCACAAGGCGGCCCAGGCGCTGCCGGCGGCGCACCACAGCACGGCCGCGCTCAGGCCGCTGAACAGGAACACCGATAGCACCGCAGCGAGACTGCGCTGCGCCAGCGGATACGCGCGGCACAGGTAATAGGCGGAAAAGCCGCATGCGCAGGCATAGCACAGCGTCAGCGGCAGCGCGAACAGCAGGCTGGCGGCCGGGCCGGCACCAAGGGTCGCCGCGATCAGCCCGGCCAGCAGCACGCCCAGCATCAGCCAGGCCAGCAGGTAGAGAGCGACGCCGCGGCGCGTCGAGAAACCGCCGCTCAAGCGCGCACCGCCGGCTGCTGCGCGTGACGAGGCATCAGTTCCTCACCTCGACGCCGCCCATGATCGCATAGCCGCGGATGACCAGGCGCTTGCTGTTGTCCGGGGGCGTCGCGGTCTTTTCCTCGAAGCCGCCCATGATCGGCGTACCCTGCAGGACGACGGTCCAGTCGGGCGGGCACTTGATCGTCACGCCGCCCCAGAACGCGAACACGTTGAGCACCGCTTCGCCCTGGATCGAAGCCGTGCGCATGTCGAGCGAGCAGCCGCCCATCACGGCCGTGACCTCGCCGCCGCGGAAGTCCTGGGTGCCCACGCGTCGTTCGAAACCGCCCAGGATGGCGGCGATGTCCACCACGTCGCTGCCCGAGCCGAGGTCGTCCTTGAGCGAATCTGCCTGCATCATGCGCCGCCCGGTCAGCGCCCTGTACAGCAGGAAGCCGCCGGCGCCGATCAGGAACAGCGGCCACAGGGTGCGGACGTTGAAATCGATGATGTCCATGCGGTCCAGGATCATCAGGACGCCCAGGCCAGCCAGGCCGGCGCCCATCAACTGGCCGCCACGGGTCTGGGTGTCGCGCAGCTTGACGGTGCCGGCGATGATGAACACCATTGGCCAGAACGAGATGGCGCGGTGGAAGTCGACGATGTCCAGGTTATCGAGCAGGAACATCAGGCCCATGAAGATCACGAGCAGGCCGAGCACGATCTGGCTGGTCACGCCCTTTGACTGGAAATTATCCTTCATATTTGTTCTCCATTTGCTTGTTGGCAGTCTGCTGGGCGAAGCGGCGGTTGAACAGCGGCTGGAACACGAGCTTGACGCCCCAGGCCAGGATGAACAGCGGCCAGCTGTTGCGGAAGCTCAGGCCGAACAGGTGTTCGAAGCAGGCGAACAGCCACAGGCCGATAAAGGCCGTCCACAAGCCGTTGCCGAATTCGCGCGGGCTCGGATAGCCGATGGCCTGGTTGATGCCAACCACCACCAGCAGCAGCGGTGCATAACGCCAGTAGTCGCCCGCGTCGACGTGGCCAAGGCGGTCGAGCAGGATGACACTGCCGACCAGGATCATGAGCAGTCCCCAGACTGCCTGCTTGCGCCAGTGGTACGCTTCTTCGGTATGCATGGTGCCTGCCTCTCGTGTGTGAATGTATGGACACACGATACCGGAACGGCAAGGCTGGGGGAAAGCGCCGATCGGCGAATGGCCGCGCGGGAGCGGTGAATGGAGAAGAATTCGGCGGACGGCGCCGAGCCGGCGAAGGATGGACGAAAAAAACCCGCCATGGAGGCGGGCCAGTGGGCAGCGTTACCGGCAAGCGGTACTCAGGCCGATTCGGACAGGTCCATCTGCGGACGGCCTTTGGGCTGGTTGCGGTACTTGGCGCGGGCCTCGGCCATCTTGACGGCTTCGCGCGCGATGTTGGTGCGGCGGATCTCGAGGCGCTCCTTCTTGCCGCGGTGTTGTGCCTCGTGTTTGTTGCCGATACTCTTGGTCATGAACGTCTCCTGGTTGGCACCGCTCTCGCGGTGAGGCCGCGCCGTCCTGGCGCGGGTGCTTAGGAGCGGTTGGTGCCCATCTTGAGATCGGACGGCATCAGCATGCCCCAGCCGAGCTGGCGGCGGATCTCCTCTGGCGTCGGCGGCGGTGCGGTGTCGCGCGCGCGGCGCTCGAGGTATTCGCGTACCAGGTGCTTGGGTGGATGCTTGATCTCGGACATGGCGACCTCCGCTTCCGTTGGGGGCCGCCGCATGCCGCGCCGGCCCGAATTGGTGCCGGTCCTCGAGGCGACCGGCTAACCTGTTGAGCTGTCGGCGCCGCGCGTTTGTCGCACAGCTTCCTCACTCAGACGTATCCATCTTAACAATCGGCTCTGCAGGCCACCGTTAGGTGCCGCACATTGCTCGATAGGCGGTCTCCTACAGAGCCGCGGGCGCGCAGGGAAGCGCAGGGCGCCGGAAGAAAAAAGGGGAGCCGGAGCTCCCCTTACGATCGAACACGCCCCGAATCAGAAGCGGTACTTCAGGTACGCATAGTAGATGCGGCCGGTGACATCCAGTTTCTGCTGCTCTTCCTCGCTGTAGCGATAATAGGCGCGCTTCACGTTGGTCAGGTTGGTCGCCTGGAACAACAGCTGCAGGTTCGACGTCAGGTTGTAGCTGGCGTTGAAGGCCAGCGTGGTCACCGGCGCGGCCATGGTCGGCGCCACCGGCATCAGGATGCCGTTGATGGTCGAGAGGCCCTGGCTGTTGGCGTTCGGCGCCGGCGCGGTCGAGGTGTTGATGTACTCGCTGCGGTAGTTGGCGACCAGGCGGGCCGACAGCTTGTCGTTCTCGAAATACACACCGAGGTTGGCCGTGTATTCCGACGCGCCCACCATCGGACGACCGTCGTCGACGCGGGTGCGCGACTTGCTGGCGTTCGAGGTGAAGCCGAAGCCGGTACTGCCGAACGGCTGCTCGTACATGACTTCGATGCCGCGAATGCGGGCGCCCTGCTGCGATGCCGAATTGACCGCGAAGTTCTTGATCTGCGAATCACGCGGATCGAGCAGCTGCACCGTGTCCTGGCCGGCGATGCCGGTCTTCGGATACCCGGTGATGTTCGATGCGAACAGGTTGAAGCCGAACATCGAGCGCGGCGCGAAGTACCACGAATAGGACAGGTCGATGTTCTTCGAGAACAGCGGCTCCAGGTTCGGGTTTGGCCCGGTAACCTGGCAGATACCGTCGGTACAGGCGGGCGTGCCGTAGCCGGCGCCGAGCAGGTTGTAGTTCTGGCGCGCGATCGTCTTGCTGGCGCCGAAGCGCAGGATCTGGTCCTTGGTCAGCTCGTAACGTACATTCATGCTGGGCAGCAGGTTGTTGAAGGTACTTTCCTTCGCCTCCTTGAAGTACATCACGCCCGAATTGATCACGAAAGGCACGCCATCGTAGTACTGCACGCCATCGCTGGCGGTAGTGATCGCGCCCGGTACGGCGGCGCAGGTCGTCACCGGCTTGCCTGGTTCCGTGCGTGGGCACAGGCCCGCCGGAATCGGCGACGGCACCTGGGCATTGATCTTGGTGCGGACATAGCGCAGGCCAACGTCGCCGGACCAGCGCTCGCCTTCCAGGTTCGCCATGACATAGGCTGCGCTTTGGCGCTCACGCATGTCCAGTTCGCTCGAGACGCGGCGTTCCCACTCGGCGTTGGTCGGCTTGTAATTGGCGGCGAAATAGGCCTTCAACGCTTCCGGAGTCAGGGTCCAGCTAGTGTTATCCCAGCCCGCCGGTCCGTCCAGGTCGGCGCCGAAATCCTTCGGATACGGAATGAAGTTCGATCCCGCGACCGGCTCGTTCGCCGACAGGGCGCCGGTGCGCAACTGGGGGAAGCGGCGTGCGCTCTTGCGGCGGTGGTCGGCATGGCGCGCGCCGAAGCTGAGCTGCTTCACCAGCGAATGGTCGAGCAGGTACTCGGCGTCGAGGTTGAGGCTGGTTTCCTTGTCGGTGGTCTTCACGCCCGAAGCGGCGCGGCCGCTCAGGACGTAACCGCTGCCGTCGGCATTGCGGCCAGGGACATTCGGGCCGGTGCCAATGTACTGGACGAACGGCGCGTCATGCAGGTCGCCCAGCGCATAGCGCACGCCGGTGCCGTAACGGGTGTAGGTCAGGCCCTGGTCGAGGCCGGTCTGGCCGAGGCCCCTGGTGGTGGAAAACAGACCCTTGACGATCAGGTCCGGGCTGACGCGGTACTTGGCGTCGAGGTCGAGGAAGGCGCTGGTCGCCTTGGCGCCGTCACGGTAGGCGCCCTCGGTTTCGCCGATGTACTGCGGGGTGGTACCGGTCGGGTAGACGATGTCGGCCGATTTCAGTACCTTCAGCTCGTGGCCGTAGATGGTGCGCTCGGTAACGATGACCGGGTTCTTGATCTGCGCGTAGACACGCTGGCCGTTCGAATTGGTCGGCGCGGCGCCGCCTTGCACGCCGCCGAGGCCGCGCAGCATGCTGAACATGGCGCCGGCATTGAGGCGGCCGAAATTGTTGGCCTTCATCTCCGAATGGAAGCCTGTCATGGTCATGTCCAGGTCGGCGTTCGGCTTGAACTGGGCCGAGAACATGCCGCCTTTGCGGTCGCGCACGCTCTCGACGAATTCCGTACTCATCGAACCCGGGATGCGCACGCCGTTCAGGTCGGACGCCTTGTAGCCGGTACCGGCCAGCGAAGCGTCGGTAATGCCCTGCATGGTGGTGGTATTGATCACGTCCCAGCCGCTACCGCCCGAATACGCGAAACGCGAGGCCGAATCGCGGCGCACATGGCGCTTCTCGGCGAAGCCTTGCAGGATGAAGCCGAAGGTATTCGACTCGTTCTTCCAGTTTATCGAGGCGTTGGTGTCGTGCGCGGCCTTGCCCGGAAGTTCCGAATACACGGCGCCGAGGTTGACGACGCCCGTCAGGCGCTCCTTCTGGGCCAGGGGCTTGCGGGTGCTGACGTTGATGGTGCCGGCCATGCCGCCATCGACGATGTTGGCTTGCGAGGTCTTGTAAACGATGGCCTGGTTCAGCACCGAGGACGGCAGCAGGTTCAGACTGGTCGAGCGACTGCTGGAAAGCTGGTCCGCGACATACCAGTCGCCGCCGGAGACGGTGTGGCCATTGAACAGGACCAGGGTGTGATCCGGGTTGGAGCCGCGCATCGCGACCTTCTCGGCTTCGTCGTAGTCGGTGCGGACGGCCACGCCGGACAGGCGCTGCAGCGAATCGGCCAGGTTCTTGTCAGGCATCTTGCCGACGTCTTCGGCGGTAATTACTTCCACGTTGGCGCCCGCATCGCGCTTGACCGCCAGCGACTTGGCCATCGAGGCGCGGATACCGGTGACTTCGACGGTCTGGATCTGGCCCGCAGGCGCATCCTGCGCCATGGCCGGCAGGGCGGCCAGGCTCCATACGGCCATCGATACGGCCGCTGCGAGCGGCTTCTGTTTGAACATGGTGTCTCTCCTGGTGTTGTAGCTTTAGTGAGCTGCTTGAATGAGCTGCTTGAGTCGGCAATGGCTGGCGCATCCTTGCCATTTTCGAAGTATTGACGAATTGAACTCTGATTGAAAATCACTTGTTTTCGCGTCTATATAACTTCCTGGAATGTGCATATACTGGCATTGCAAAAGTTATACGCAGCGAACAAAATTTCATTACCAGAACTGCCCGCGCGGGAGTAGCGTGCAGCTACCATCACTGCCCGTTTCGATCATGACCACCGTCACTCGCCTCTGCTGCCTGCTGCTCGCCAGCGCGACCCTCGCCGGCTGCGCCGGCGCGCCACGCGGCACGTCCGCCCTGCCCGCGGCCGACGCGCCGCTCGCCACCGTGCTGCAGAAGCAGATCTACCAGATGACGCCGCAGGAAGCGGGCCGCTACATCGCGCACGTCCACACGGCCGAACCCGACCTGCGCAAGCGCATCGCCGCGATCGGACGCAAGAACCTGGGCCAGCCGTATTCCTTGCACCTGCTCGGCGAGTTTCCGTACGAAATACACGATGAGCTGCCACTGTTCAGCCTGAAGGAAAGCGACTGCGTCGTGTTCGCGGAGCACACCTATGCGATGGCGCTGTCGCAGTCATGGGAAGAGTTCTTCTGGATGCTGCAGCGGATCCGCTACCGCGACGGCGTGATCGGCGTCGCCACCCGCAACCATTACACGGAGATGGACTGGAACGTGGCCAACCGCTGGCTCGTCACCGACGTCAGCGCCGATCTGGCCGGACCTGGCGGTCCCTCCTATGCGATGACGGTGGACCGCGCGCGCTTCCTGCGCACCCGCCACCAGACCGTCCGCGACATCCCGGTCGAAAGCAGCCGCCAGGCCTATGTGCCCAAGGAGCAGGTCGCGGCCGTGGCCGGCCAGCTGCAGGAAGGCGACTTCGTGAACGTGATCTCGACCCGCAACGGCGAATACTGGGCCTCGCACGTCGGCCTGGTGGTGCTGGGCCCGAACGGAGAGCGGCGCTTCCTGCATTCTCAGGCGCCCCAGGTGCGCGAAGAGAGCTTCGACTCCTTCATCGCTCGCGCCGCCGAGCGCGAAGCGGGCAACGCCGCGTCCGGGAAACCGGGCCAGGTGCTGGCCGGCTTCAAGTTCCTGCGCCTGAACGAGACGATCGCGGTGCCGCCGATGGCGCCGCAGCCACGCCCGGGCCGTCCGAACGCCTGACCCGCGCCGTATCCCCTCTCCAGCTGCCGGGTCGCCGGCGGCTGTCACCCTACCGCAACGCGCCGCTTCGACGGCGCGTTTTCTTTTCCGGCATGGCGCTTCGGTACTGGCGCGGCAGGCCGGCCTCGCTCATCACACAATAATCTATGGAAATAAATATGCGATTTATTTCCTAATACCATTTCCCAATCTCATTTTTCGGCATTTTCCAATTAATTCACTGGCCGCCGTTGAGTCAAGTCAAACACCATTAGCAGTGGTCGCCAGATAATAAATTTACAAAACTTCTTCCGCCATTTCCATATAACCGCCAGCTTCTCTTCTTATGCATTACCGCGCTCGAATCTGCCATTAAGGCTTTCTCATTCATTCCTAACCAGCAGCGGATTGCCATGCCCAATTTCAGCCCCGATCGTTTCAGCCAGCTTTGCGCACGAATGGTGTCGATGAGCCGCACCAGCAAGATCGCCCTGATGGTGGGGGCCGATCTGCTGGCATTGCCGGCCTGTTTCCTGATCGCGATGATTTTGCGTGGCGGCGATTTACAGCTCGCGAAGAATTTCGGCCCCGCTTCCTATGCATTGGTTGCGGTAGTCACCATTGCCGCTTTTTCCGTTTCCGATTTATACCGGGCGGTCATCCGCTTTATCGACCAGCGCTTATTGAGTTTTACCGGAGCGGCCCTCGCATTCGCCATATTGTGCGTATATGTCGTATTAATCATCATGAATGAACCGCGCTTTCCGCGCAGTGCGCTGGCCATTTACTGGTTCGTCGTTTTCTCCTATGTCGTCACTTCCCGGATCGGCCTGCGCAACCTGTTGCGCGCCCATTACGGACGGCGCGCGCCCAGTTCGGATGCGGTCGCCGTCTACGGCGCCGGCGAGGCAGGTGCGCGCCTGGTGCAGGCGATGCGGCACAGCGACGAATACCGTCCGGTGTGCTTCTTCGATGACAAACGCGCCCTGAACGAGCGCACCATCGCCGGCCTACGGGTGTTCAATACCACGCGGCTGGTCGAACTGGCGGCGGCCCAGGGCATCCGCACCATCGTCATCGCCCTGCCCTCGGTGTCGCCGGAGCGCCTGCGCGACATCATGCAGCGGCTGGGCCAGGCCGGGCTGCCCGTCAAGATCCTGAGCCGCCTGGTCGACCTGGCCGACGACCGCCCGCCGGCACGCGATTCGATCCGCGAACTCAAGTTCGAAGACCTGTTGGGCCGCCCGCCGGTGCCGCCACGGCTCGACCTGTTCGCCCGCTGCGTGCGCGGCAAGAGCGTGCTAGTCACGGGCGCCGGCGGGTCGATCGGCAGCGAACTGTGTCGCCAGATCGTGACCCTCACGCCGCACGAGCTGCACCTGCTCGACCACTCCGAATACGCGCTCTACACCGTGCGCCAGGAGCTGACCGCACGCTTCCCCCGCCTGAGCATCCATGCCCACCTGGGTTCGGTCTGCAACCACGACCTGGTCGAACGCATCCTGGGCGACGGCAAGGTCCACACGATCTACCACGCCGCCGCCTACAAGCACGTGCCGCTGGTCGAGGCCAACATCGTCGAGGGGCTGCGCAACAACGTCCTCGGCGCCCAGGTCGTCGCCAGCGCCGCCGCCCGGCACCAGGTCGAGACCTGCGTGCTGATCTCGAGCGACAAGGCGGTGCGGCCGACCAACATCATGGGCGCCAGCAAGCGCATCGCCGAGCTGATCTTCCAGGCCGCCGCGGTGCGCCACGGCGCCCATACCACCTTCTGCATGGTCCGCTTCGGCAACGTGCTGGGCTCGTCCGGCTCGGTGATCCCGCTGTTCCAGCGCCAGATCGCCCGCGGCGGCCCCCTCACCATTACCCATCCGGAGGTGTCGCGCTACTTCATGCTGATCGCCGAGGCGGCCCAGCTCGTCATCCAGGCCGGCGCCATGGCCAAGGGCGGCGACGTGTTCGTGCTCGACATGGGCGAGCCGGTCAAGATCGTCGACCTGGCCCGCACCATGATCGCCATGTCCGGGCTCACCGAGCGCACGCCGCAGAACCCACGCGGCGACATCGAGATCCAGTTCGTCGGCCTGTTCCCCGGCGAAAAGCTGCACGAGGAATTGCTGACCGACGGCACCGTCTTTCCCAGCGAGCACCCGCGCATCATGCGGATGAAAGAAAGCGCGCTGCGCCCCAGCGTGCTGGAAACCTGCATCACCTGCCTGATGATGGCCTGCGAGACCCATGAGCGCGGCACGATCGAATCGATGGTCAAGGCCATCGTCGCCGAGTACGTGCCGACCACGCCGGTGGCGCCGCCGCCGCTGGTCGCCGACACCCAGGGCGCGAGCCTGATCAAGAAATTCGTGCCGTTCCGGATCTGAACCTTTACCCCACTGTCACCCACCGACGAGGAAACACATGCGCGACGAGAATACCTCCCCTCACCTGGAGCAGCTGCTGGCAAGGCTGCAGGACCGCACCGCCGTCATCGGCATTGTCGGCCTCGGCTAAAGGGTGTTGAAATAGCCTTTCAGGTCGACCGTCGGCTCTTCGGGCAGCGGCTCCGGAGGAAGTGGGTCGAAGGGCACCGACAGCACGGGCGGGCTGTGCGAGATGTGGGTCAGCGGGTGGGCGTCGGCAGGATTGCTCATGGTGGCGGACCTCGCTCGGGACGGCGCTCAGGACGGTGCTCAAGGACGGGTGGTCACGCCGACCGCGGAGGTCAACGCGCCAGGGAACAGCAAGCTCAAGTGGCGGTTCCAGTTGGCCAGCGGCGATGCGGCGACGTACACCACGTCCTTCGGGCGCAGCTCGAAGGATTCGGCCATCGCCAGCGCGCCGCTCACGCGCGCGTCGAGCTGGAACACGCGCGTGCGCTCGGGTGTCTTGCGCACCACGTAGATCTGGCGCGCGTCGCCGCTCAGGGGACTGACGCCGCCGCTCTCGCCCAGGGCCTCGTTCAGCGTCAGGCGGCCGTTGTGCATGGTGAGGGCCTTCGGCGTGACCACTTCGCCGGACACGAACACCTTGCTTTCGTCGCGCGAGTGTACGCGCACCACGTCGCCATGCCTGAGCAGCACGGTGCCCGGGTTCACGCCCTTCTGCACCAGGTCGCGCAGGTTGATCATGTAGCGGCCCGGCCCACGTTCGACCACGATGCGGCTCTGGTCGGCGCTGGGCAGCATGCCGCCTGCGCGGTTGAGCGCCTCGACCAGGGTCATGGGAATGTCGTTGATCGCCTGCAGGCCGGGCGCCTTGACCTCGCCGTCGATGTAGACCCGCTTGCTGCGATAGGACTGCACGCGCAGCGTGACGCTCGGCTGGGCGATGTAGCGCGCCAGCTTCCTGGTCAGCAGGCTCCTGGCCTGTTCCTCGGTCTGGCCCTCGACGTGCAGCAGGCCGATGAGCGGAAACTGGATGCGCCCCTGGTGGTCGACCGCGAAGCCCGGCGGCAGCGCGTTCGGCGGCGCCGTGCCGCTGTCGGCGGCGGCGGTGGCGGCGGTCATGCCGCCGCCGGCCAGCTCGGGGTGGTCCCACACCACGATCGACAGGACGTCGCCCTGGCCGATCGTGTACGGGGCGGGGTTGGGTACGATGAGCGGCGACAGGTCTTGCCGGGACTGCTCGGCCAGCGCCCGCCGCTCGCTTTCGATCAGCTGCTCGGTGATGATCTCGGTGGGTGGCGCATCGCCGCCCTCCTTGCCGCTGCCGGCGAATTGCATGCCGGTCGAGCAGCCCCCGAGCACGGTGGAGAGGGCCACGGCCAGCAGGAGCAGCCGGCCACCCGGTATTGCGACTGAACAAATCCAAGCCATGATTGTTGCCTATCAAAAATAGACGTGTTATTGGAACGGTTCAGTCCAGCGTACGGCGTCCATCAGGCTTGGCTTTGCAGCCGATCAAACAGCTGCCATGGAACTGCTCAGCGCATTTCCTCCAGCAATTTGAGTCCGTCGGCAACGCGCCAGATGCGGCGGATCTCGATGACATCGAAGCGTGCGGCCACGTTCGGAGGGAATGCCGCATAGCGGGCGTTGAGCTGGACGAAGCGCCGCACCGCGTCGTCCATGTCGGCGCGGCCGCTCGAGCGCACGATGGTCACGTCGTCGACGCTGCCGTCGCTGCGCAGCGACAGGCTGACAAGCGGATCGATCCGCACGTCGCGCAGCGCGAAGCGCGAGCCGCCGAGGACGGCGGTGCGTTCCAGTTTCTGGCGCACGCTGTCGACATACAGGCGCAGCGGCACGTCGCGTTCGGCGCCGTCCGCCAGCGCGCGGCGCGATCCGGCGGCGTCGCCTGGCGGCCGGGCGGGCGGAGGCGCCACGTTCGGAATCGTCAGGCCGCGCAGCAGCTCGCGCGCCCGGCTTGCCATGGCGCCGGCCGGGACGCCGCCGCCGGCGCGGGCTCCCTCGCCACCGGCGCTGCCGCGCCCCGGCCCGCCGGGCCCGGGGCTGCCGCTGCCGGGCAGCGTTCCGGCCGGCAGCGGCTCCGCGGCGACGCGGCCTCCGGCCTCTTCCGCCCGTTCGCGGGCCAACCCTTCCGCGAGGCGGCGCGCCTCGTCTTCGGCTGCCTGGCGCTGCGCGATTTCTTCGGCACGCTGGCGCTCGCGCGCCTGGACCTGCAGGCGTTCAAGCTCCTCGGCGGCGCGGCGCTCGGCCGCCAGGCGCTCGGCGGCCAGGCGCTCGGCCATCCGCTGCTGTTCTGCAATCCGCTGCTGTTCGGCCGCTCGCTGCTGGTCCGCCAGGCGCTGCTGTTCGGCCTCCGCACGCCGGCGTTCTTCCTGCTGTTGCTGGGCAGTATGCACTTGTTCGGCCGCCAGTTGTTCCGCCTGGCGCTGTTCAGCGGCCAGCTGTTCCGCCTCGCGTTGCCGGGCCGCCAGCTGGTCCACCAGCCTGCGGTCGGCCAGCTGCTGTTCCGCCAGCCGGTGTTCCGCTTGCCGCTCTTCCTCCGCCTGCATGGCTTCGCGCTGGGCCGCGAGCCGCTCCTGCTCTTCCCGCAGCAGGCGTTCGGCCTCCGCCTCCAGGCGCTGCCGCTCGTCGGCGGCCGCAAGACGGGCAGCCTCCGCCTCGGCCTCGCGCCCGGCTTGTTCCGCTGCCTCCTCGTCCGCGCGCGCTGCGATCGCCATGTCGTCGGGCTGGGGTTTCGCGTCGGGTTCGCCGCTCTCCGCGCCCGGCAATACGTCCGGTTCGATCTCGGCCAGCGGTGACGCAAGCGCGAAGGCGGCGTCTTCCCGGGTAGAGGCGATCAGCGGCGCCTGCCGCGCACGCAGCCGCGGCAGCTTGCGCCGGGCAGGCTTGCCGGCCCGCTTGAGCGCAGGCTTCGGCGCTGTCGCTAGTGCAAGCAGCACCGGCTGCGCCAGTGGGCGCGGATCGACCAGGCGTAGTCCTTCGGTGGGGCTGGCGGCAGCCAGGGGTGGCGTGGGCGGAATCGGCGATGGCGGCGCAGGGAGCGCCGGGGGCGTTGCCGGAGGCTGGAGCGGTGGAGTGATGACAGGCGCCGGCAAAGCCATGGGCGCCGGCAGCGTCGGTGTCGGCGTCGGCGTCGGTGTCGGTGTCGGTGTCGGCGCCAGCGTGACCTGGATCGGCCCGCCCGGGCCGGCATCGAATCCGGGCACGCCGAACTGCAGCGACAGCAACAGGCCGTGCAGCAGGGCCGACACTGCCACGCCGGCGATGAGCCGTCGGTCGCGCCGGGCCAGGGAATCGTTCGGGCTGGTTTCGTACGCTCGCGGCATGCCTTCGGCTGGAAACTATTATTGTCAAGCTGGCATCTTAGCGTTTACTCTGCAATATGGCGAGGCGCACACGATTGACCGCCCTTGCGGCCGGTTATTCCTCCCTGCTAGCGCTGCGTTCGGGTGAAAGTATAGGTTTCGCCGTGTGCGAGGTAGACAACGTCCTTATCCAGGCCGGCCGCCTTGACCTCGCGCGCGAAGTCCTCCAGCGGCGACTTGAACACGTCGTAGTCGTTGTAGTGGATGGGCACGGTTTTCTTCGGACGCACTACCTGCATCATGCGCACGCCATCCTTGCCGTCCATGGTGACCTTCACCACGCCGAGGATACGCGTGCCGCCCAGGTGCAGCAGGGCCAGGTCGATATTCGGAAAGCGCTGCGGAATGGCGCGGATGTCGTCGACCACCAGGGTATCGCCGCTGATGTACATGCGGTAGTCGGGTGCGGCGGCATTGGCGCCGAAGTCGAGCACCGTGCCCATCACCTTGGGCAGCAGCACGGCCACGCCCGCCGGACCATGGCGGCCCGGCGCCGCGGTGATGCCCAGGCGCGCCCCGCCCTTGCTCACGTCGAGCCGGTCCCAGGTGCTCAGGCCGATGGTACGGGTGAATCCGAGGCGCTTGAGCCGCTCGCTGCCCTCCTTGGTGGTGACGATCGGCGTGGCGCGGTTGAGCCGCTCCTGCACCTTCTGGTCGAAGTGGTCGCCATGGTAGTGCGACAGCACGACCAGGTCGATCGGCGGCAGCTCTTCGAACCTGATGGCCGGGTTGGTCATGCGCTCGGACGTCAGGCCATAGCCCAGGTGCACGTGCTCGCCCTTGTGCAGGAAGTTGGGGTCGGTAAGGATGGTGAAACCCTGGAAGCGGATGATCACCGTGGCCGTGCCGATGAACTGTACCGTGCCCGTGTTCGCATCCTGGGCCGGGGCGCCGTCCGCCGCCAGCTGCAGCGTGAAGGTCTCGCCCCGGGCCGGCGAGGCGGGTGCATCTGCTGACCGGGCGCTGCCGGCCGTGCCGCACAATGCGGCGAGCAGGACGGAGAGCTGGATACAGGTCTGGAACAGGCGTGCGACGGACATGGGCGGTCTCCGGCAGTGCGCGCACCCGGAGCGGTGCGCGATGCCGAAACGCTAACACGGCCGCGCCGGGGGCGCCGTTCGCTTGCCCGGACGGGGTACGTCAGGCGCGCAGGGAACTAGCGTCCGTAAACGAGACCGGCCAGGTGCTGGCGCGCCTTCTGCCATGCGCTACCGGCGAGCTGGTCCGTACATTGGGTGCAGGCTTCGAAGGGATTGCAGTCGTGTTCCAGCGCGACGTAATTTGTTCCGACCACGGTCTTGCCCTGGTAGCTGTCGACGCGTCCGCCTGACACGGGGGCGGCGGCGTCACCGCCCTGCCCGGCCCATTTGGCAAAGGCCTCGGTGGCGACCCCGTCGGGAACGTACCAGCGGCGCTTGGTGGGGTTCCAGCGGGCGCCGAGCGCCTTGGCTTCGTCCTTCTCGGCATAGGGAACATTCAGCAAAAGCATGGGATCGACGTCTATTGGGAAGGGATGGCGAGCAGCGCCAATCTGGGACCGTGATCTTACTGCACCAGACCAAAATCGCGAAATGCGGAGACTGCCGAGACTGTCTGCTGCCTTAAGCATGAGATCCATTATCATATAGGATCGCCAGCCCTCGGAGGAAACGTGACCCCACCCGTTGTATTTATTTCTTATTCACACGACTCGCAAGAACATAAGCAATGGGTTCTCGACCTTGCAACCCGCCTGCGGTCGAGCGGTATCGATGCAATACTCGACCAATGGGAACTAGGGCCAGGAAGCGATCTACCTCAGTTTATGGAGCAGAACCTTGCTCGCGCTGGCCGCGTTCTGATGATCTGTACTGAACGGTATGTAGAAAAAGCGAATGGAGGGGTTGGTGGGGTTGGGTATGAGAAGATGATTGTCACTGCCGATCTGCTCGGCAGGATTGGTTCTAACCGTATCATCCCTATCGTTCGTCAGACAGGGTCAGTCCGGCTGCCAACATTTCTTGGCACGAAAATGTATATTGATCTCTCAACCAAAGAGTTGTTCGAGTCGGGCATTGATCAACTGCTGAGAGAACTCCTCAGTGCTCCACTTTTCATCAAACCGCCGCTGGGAACAGATCCATTTAAAGTGGTAACAGGAACTGCTCAGCCGTCCACACCGACCCCTGTAACACAGTTCATGGAAGCTCTAGCTAAAATCTACGATCGGTCAGACGAGACCGGTGGGCTTCGGGTCGCATGGGTACGAGAGGAAATGCAAAAGTCGAAATTGTTCTTCGATTTCGCTCTCGATCAGGCTGAAAAGCATGAATACGTGTTCTGCAGCAATAACAGAGTACTAATGTGGGTTACCGAAGCTGGCCGGAACGCACTTATCAGGCTAAGCAATACGTAAGTACCAGTGTGATCTGAGGTCTCAATCACCTGCAAGGTGCTGCATAACGCAGTCGTGCTGTCTATCGTTTGCTTGCGTATCTAGAGACAAGAAGCAACCGCGAACTACAACGCCATTCTGAAGAATTTGGCCTGCCCAGCTGGGTTCGAACCAGCGACCCTCAGCTTAGAAGGCTGATGCTCTATCCAACTGAGCTATGGGCAGATCGGACAGCGCGCCAATCGGCGCGCCGGAAATGAAACGGGCTGTCGAACGACAGCCCGCGGAGGAAGCTTTGGTCGGAGTACAAGGATTCGAACCTTGGACCCCCTGGTCCCAAACCAGGTGCGCTACCGGGCTGCGCTACACTCCGATGTGGGGCCGATGATACTCCCGCAGCGAAGGCGCGTCAAATCGCGCCCCCGTGGCGCGCCCTGTCAGGCAGCCAGCTTGTCCGCGATACGGCGTGCCATGCTTTCGGCCAAGGCGGCTTCCTTCGCCTCGACCATGACGCGGATCAAGGGTTCGGTGCCCGAGGCGCGGATCAAGACGCGGCCCGCATCGCCCAGTTCGCGCTCGACCGCTTCCTTCTCGGCCACCAGGGCCTGGTCTGTGGTCCAATCGAAGCCCGGGGCCACACGCTTGTTGATCAGGGTCTGCGGATACAGCTTGAGTTCGCTGCAGCACTCGGCAAGCGACTTGCCGCTGCGCTTGAGCGCCGACAGCACCTGCAGTGCCGATACGATGCCGTCGCCGGTGCTGTGCTTGTCCAGGGCCAGCAGGTGGCCCGAGCTCTCGCCGCCGAACAGCCAGCCGCGTTCCTGCATCACTTCCAGCACGTAGCGGTCACCGACCTTGGCGCGTGCAAAACCGACGCCCATTTGCTTGAATGCCACTTCCAGCGCCATATTGGTCATCAGGGTGCCGACGGCGCCGGCCACCGGGCCGGTCGACATGCGGTCGCGCACCATCAGGTACAGCAGTTCGTCGCCGTTGTAGACGCGACCGCTGGCGTCGACCATGATCAGGCGGTCGGCGTCGCCATCCAGTGCGATACCGAGGTCGGCCTTGTTGGCCACCACGGCTTCCGACAGGGCCTTTGGCGCGGTCGCACCCACGCCGGCGTTGATGTTGAAACCGTCAGGGTGGGCGCCGATCGAGACGACCTCGGCGCCGAGTTCATGGAACACGTGCGGCGCGATGTTGTAGGCCGCGCCGTTGGCGCTGTCGACGACAATCTTCAGGCCGCGCAGGTCGAGTTCGTTCGGGAAGGTGCTCTTGCAGAATTCGATATAGCGGCCCTGGGCGTCGCGCAGGCGGCTCGCGCGGCCCAGCTTGTCCGAAGGCACGCAGCCCATCGGCTGGTCGATCGCGTCTTCGATTTCCTTCTCCACGGCATCCGGCAGCTTGGTGCCGTGCTCCGAGAAGAACTTGATGCCGTTGTCCTGGAAAGGATTGTGCGAGGCCGAGATCACGACGCCGGCCTGCAGGCGCAGGGCGCGGGTCAGGTAGGCGATGGCCGGGGTCGGCATCGGGCCGGCCAGCATCACGTCGACGCCGGCGGCCGAAAAGCCCGCTTCCAGCGCGGCTTCCAGCATGTAACCCGAAATGCGGGTGTCCTTGCCGATCAGGACGACCGGACGGCCGCTGCTCGACTTGCCGCCCTTGGCCAATACCCTGCCGGCCGCATAGCCGAGGCGCATGACGAAGTCCGGGGTAATCGGCGCTTCGCCTACCAGGCCGCGAATACCATCCGTACCGAAATATTTCCGTGCCATTCTTGTTCTCTTTCCCGAATTAATCGTGACTGTCATCTTGAGTGCCTGCGCGCCATACCTTTAGCGCATCGACCGTTTCTGCTACATCATGCACACGCAGGATTCTAGCGCCATGCGCTACCGCAGCCAATGCCCCGCCGATACTGCCGGCCACACGGCCCTCGACCGGCTTGCCGGTGACGGCGCCGACCATTGACTTGCGCGACAACCCGGCCAGCACCGGCAGGCCGGTTTCCCTCCCGATCCGGCCCAGCGCGCGCAATAGCGCGTAATTATGCTCGACCGTCTTTCCGAAGCCAAAGCCCGGGTCGATGCAGATACGCTCGCGCGCGATCCCGGCGCGCACCATGTCCTCGACCCGTGCCGTGAGGAAGCCGATCACCTCCTGCACCACGTCGACGTAGGCGGGCGCCTGCTGCATGGTCTGCGGCGTGGCCTGCATGTGCATCACGCACAGCCCGCAGTCGCTGTCGCGGACGGCCTCGATGGCGCCGGGCGCACGGAAGCCCTGGATGTCGTTGATCATGTCGGCGCCGGCGATGATGGCCTCGCGCATGACTTCCGGCTTGCAGGTGTCGACCGACAGTGCGCAATCGAGGGTACGCAGCGCATACAGGGCAGGCATCACGCGCGCCAGTTCTTCGGCCAGCGGGACGCCCGGCGAACCCGGGCGGGTCGACTCGCCGCCGATGTCGATCATGGTGGCGCCGTCACGGATCATTTCTTCCGCGTGCGACATCGCGAATTCGAGGCCCTGGTAGCGCCCCCCGTCCGAGAAGGAATCGGGGGTGACGTTCAGGATGCCCATCACGACGGGAATGCTGGAGGCCGGGCCTTCCAGCGCGAAGCTGTACTGGCCGCATTGCAAATTCTTGGGCATGGCTATGGGGAGGTGTTAACGCGCAAAAGGCATCCGGATGGATGCCTTTTGCCTAGCTGTGACAGGCGATCAAGCAGCGAAGTGAGGCGCGATTCAAGTCGCGACTTACGCCGGTGCGGTGGCGTTCGGCGCCACGCCGCCGCTGTCGCCCGGCGGATTACGCTTGGTCAGGATGCTGGTCTTCGACTGGCGCGGCTCACGGCCGGCCATGATGTCGTTGATCTGGTCGGCGTCGATGGTTTCCCATTCGAGCAGCGCCTTCGTCATCATCTCGACCTTTTCGCGGTTTTCCTCCAGCAGGCGGCGCGCCAGGGCGTACTGCGTGTCGAGAATGTTACGGATCTCGGCGTCGACCTTTTGCTGCGTCGCCTCCGAAATGGTCTTGGTGGCGCCGCCGAAGAAGCCTTCGTTTTCGCTGTCTTCGTAGACCATCACGCCCATGCTCTCGGACATGCCGAAGCGGGTCACCATCGAACGCGCCAGCTTGGTTGCGCGGGCGAAGTCGTTCGAGGCGCCGGTGGACATCTGGCCTACGAAGATCTCTTCGGCGATACGGCCGCCGAACAGGATCGAGATTTCTTCGAGCATCTTGTCCTTGTAGCCGGACAGCGCATCATGCTCCGGCAACTGCCAGGTCAGGCCGAGCGCATAGCCGCGCGGCATGATCGTGACCTTGTGCACGGGGTCCGCCTTCGGCAGCAGCTTGGCGATGACCGCATGGCCCGACTCGTGGTAAGCCGTGTTGCGGCGCTCTTCCTCGCGCATGACCATCGACTTGCGCTCCGGGCCCATGTAGATCTTGTCCTTGGCGTCTTCGAAGTCGATCATCTCGACCAGGCGCTTGCTGCGGCGCGCCGCGAACAGCGCCGCCTCGTTGACCAGGTTGGCCAGGTCGGCGCCCGAAAAGCCCGGGGTGCCGCGTGCCAGGATGTCGGCCTTGACGTCGGTACCGATCGGCACCTTGCGCATGTGGACGTTCAGGATCTGTTCGCGGCCGCGGATGTCCGGCAGGCCCACCATCACCTGGCGGTCGAAACGGCCCGGACGCAGCAGCGCCTTGTCGAGCACGTCGGCGCGGTTGGTCGCGGCGATGACGATCACGCCCGACGAGGCTTCGAAGCCGTCCATCTCGACCAGCAGCTGGTTCAGGGTCTGTTCGCGCTCGTCGTTACCGCCGCCCATGCCGGCGCCGCGGTGACGGCCGACCGCGTCGATCTCGTCGATGAAGATGATGCAAGGCGAATGCTTCTTGGCGTTCTCGAACATGTCGCGGACGCGCGATGCGCCGACACCGACGAACATCTCGACGAAGTCCGAACCGGAGATCGAGAAGAACGGGACCTTGGCTTCGCCGGCGATGGCGCGCGCCAGCAGGGTTTTACCCGTACCCGGAGGACCCACCATCAGCACGCCGCGCGGGATGCGGCCGCCCAGCTTCTGGAACTTGGTCGGGTCTTTCAGGAAGTCGACGATTTCCGAGACTTCTTCCTTCGCTTCGTCGCAACCGGCGACGTCGGCGAAGGTGACGGTATTGTTGGTTTCATCGAGCATGCGCGCCTTCGACTTGCCGAAGGAGAACGCACCGCCCTTGCCGCCGCCCTGCATCTGGCGCATGAAGAATACCCACACGCCGATCAGCAAGAGCATCGGGAACCACGAGATGAACACCTGTTGCAGGAACGACGGCTCCTCCGGCGGCTTCACGTCGAAGCGCACGCCGTTTTCGCGCAGGTCGCCGATCAGGCCGCGGTCGAGGATGGTGGCGGTGGCGCGCACCTTGGTGTCGTCCTGGCGGGTCGCGGTGATATTGGAACCCTCGATCACGACGTCCTTGATCTGACGCGCCTTTACCTCATCGAGAAGCACGGAATAAGCGATGGTCTTGCTGCCGCCGGCGACGCTGTGGTTGTCGAACTGCTTGAACAGCATGAACAACAGCAGCGCAACGACCACCCAGATGGCGGATTTGGAAAACATATTATTCACGAAAACTCCTCCGATGCGGATTGCATCTCTACCGATTTCAGTATGTCGATTTTAACCGCAATAAGCCGACGCTGCCACGCAAGCTAAGCCAATAGTGCTTAAATGCCATTTTTTCATGCCAAACTGGCTACAACAGCGTGTGCGCAACCTGTCTCACGCGGCTGATGTGCGGCTGCCTCGCCGAATATCAAGGGCAAATTGCCGCCAACGCCGGATTTGATCGCGGTTTCAAGCCGTCGGATTCTTCAGACCGCGGCCGAGCAGGAAGATTTCGGACGACTTGTCCCGGCTGGCCTTGGGTTTGACCTGCTTGACCGTCTTGAATTCGGTACGAAACTTTTCCAGTATCTGGGTAAATCCCATATCTTTAAAGCACTTTACTAGCAAGGCGCCACCCGGTTTCATATGAATTTGCGAAAACTCAATTGCCAGGTCTATCAGGTGTTCCATTCGCGCCGCATCGGCGGTGGGAATGCCCGATAAATTGGGCGCCATGTCCGACAGCACCAGGTCGGCCTTGCGGCCCTGCAGCAATCCGTTGAGCTGGCCCAGCACTTCCTCTTCACGGAAGTCGCCCTGGATATACTGAACATCAGCGATCGGCTCCATCGGCAGCATGTCGAGCCCGATAATGGTGCCGTGGATGCCGCCGCCATCCACGCCGGCCAGCTTGCGCCGGGTATATTGTGCCCAGCTGCCGGGGGTGCAGCCGAGGTCGACGATGACCTGGCCCGGCTTGATCAACTTCTCGCTTTCGTCGATTTCCTTGAGCTTGTAGGCTGCGCGGGCGCGATAGCCCTCTTTCTGGGCCAGTTTGACGTAGGGGTCGTTAATATGGTCGTGCAACCAGTTTTTGTTTAATTTGTTCTTGGCCATTCGCGTAGAATACTGCTTTTAAAGGTATCTCAAAAAATTATTATGCTTAAACTCACTCCGGCCGAGCGCAGCGCACTGCGCGCCGAAGCCCACGGACTCAACCCTGTCGTCATGATCGGCGAATCCGGCCTGACCGAATCGGTCATGAAGGAAGTCGCAGCCAGCCTCGATGCGCACGGCCTGATCAAGGTGCGCGTGTTCGGCGACGACCGTGAAGCCCGCATCGCCATGTACGAGCAGATCTGCCAGGAGCTCGACGCGGCGCCGGTCCAGCACATCGGCAAGCTGCTGGTGCTCTACCGCCCGAAGAAGGAAGCCGTCAAGGAACGCAGCAGCAAGACCGGCAAGGGCATGCGCGAAGTTACCATCGTCAAGGCCAGCGCCAGCGGCACCAAGAAGCCGAGCGTCACCAAGGTCATGCTGAAGGGGAACGAACGTGTCACCGCGGGCGGCAACATCAAGCGGGCCAAGCCGCGCCAGGCCAGTACCAAGAAGCATGCACTGAACAAGTGATCCGGGCCGCGCAAGACGAAACCGGGGTGACCCGGTTTTTTTTCGCCTGCGCCGGGGTTCCGCGTTTACGTAGGGTGGTCGGGTCCCCGACCGCGCGTTCGACTCTGATGTGCATCGAGGAAAACGGATCCGGATACGCATAGACCGCCTGGACGCGCGGTCGGCATGGCCGACCACCCTACGACAAACGATCAGCGGCTCTTGAGGACCAGCAGCGCCGCCAGCACGCTCTCGATCACGTGGAACAGCTGCGACACCCCGTGCATCACGGCGAACTGCGTCCAGTACGGCGACGCCCTCACCCCGCCTGGCCCGGCCAGCTCGCGCATCTGCGCCATGGCCGGCTGCAGCCCGGCCCACATCACCAGCGCACAGGCCAGCATCGCCAGCACCAGCAGGTTCAGGGAGCGCCGGCGCCGCGCATCGAGATCGACTGACAGCCGCACCAGCACCAGCACCAGCGCCGCGCACCCAATCGAGACCCAGCCCAGGCGGTGCAGGAGCACGGCCACGACATCGCCCGCCACCGTGCTCGGCACCGCCGCAAACACGGCCGGCGCCGCAATATAGCCGAGCGCCCACAGCGCGCCCGCCCACAGCACCGCCACCAGCAGCCGGGCGGCTGCCAAGCGCTTCCCGGCTGGGGGCGCGGAAGGCGGAAGGCCGGCGGCCCGGGTGTCCGGCATCAGACGTAGCGGACTTCGAGGATTTCGTATTCGCGCGGACCGGACGGGGCCTGCACTTCCACCACGTCGCCGGCATACTTGCCGATCAGGGCGCGGGCGATCGGCGAGGTCACCGATACCTTGTTCAATTTGATGTCGGCTTCGTCGATGCCGACGATCTGGTAGCTGACCTTCTGGCCGCTTTCCAGGTCTTCCAGGTCGACGGTCGAGGCGAACACGACGCGGCCCTCCGCATCCAGCGTGGCAGGATCGATGATCTGCGCGGCGCTCAGCTTGCTTTCCAGCTCAGCGATGCGGCCTTCGACGAAGGCCTGGCGCTCTTTCGCGGCATCGTATTCGGCATTTTCGGACAGGTCGCCGTGCGAGCGCGCTTCGGCGATCGCGTCGATCACGATACGGCGCTCCTTGGTCTTGAGCTGGTGCAGCTCTTCCTTCAGGAGTTCGGCGCCGTATTTGGTCAGTGGTACGGTAGTGTTCATGTCGCTTTTGATCTGTTCGTGATTAGACGCACCAAGTGAAAACCACAGAGGCGCGCGGCGCAGGCCACGCGAGCTCTGTGGTTCAGAGGTACTACTCAGTTCTTACACTGACGCTTAGTTTAAGGTTTTATGCAGACCTTGTAAATCGTAGACACGCAGGTCGTCCAGGTGGCGCATACCCTCGATCGCGGCTTCCGCGCCGGCAATGGTCGTGTAGGTGACCACGCGCGACTGCAGGGCCGAGGTGCGGATCGTACGCGAGTCGTTGATCGCCGAACGCTTTTCCTCGACGGTGTTGACCACCATGACGATCTCGCGGTTCTTGATCATGTCGACCACGTGCGGACGGCCTTCCAGCACCTTGTTCACCTGGCGCACCGGGATGCCGGCCGCTTCGATGACGGCGGCGGTGCCCTTGGTGGCCACCAGCGAGAAGCCCAGCGCCACCAGTTCGCGCGCCACGGCGACGGTGCGCGGCTTGTCCGTGCCCTTCACCGACAGGAACACCGTGCCCTTGGTCGGCAGGATGATGCCGGCCGCCAGCTGCGACTTCACGAAGGCTTCGCCGAAGGTCATGCCCACGCCCATCACCTCGCCGGTCGACTTCATCTCCGGTCCGAGAATGGTGTCGACGCCCGGGAACTTCACGAACGGGAACACGACTTCCTTGACGCTGTAGAACGGCGGCGTCACCTCGTGCGTGATGCCCTGCCGGGCCAGGCTCTGGCCCACCATGCAGCGCGCGGCGATCTTGGCCAGCTGCAGCCCGGTCGCTTTCGAGACGAAGGGCACGGTGCGCGAGGCACGCGGATTCACTTCCAGCACGAACACGGTATCGACCGTCTTGCCGTCGACTTCCGACTGCTGGATGGCGAACTGCACGTTCATCAGGCCGACCACGTTCAGGGCCTTGGCCATCAGCGAGGTCTGGTGCTTCAGCTCAGCGATGGTCTCTTGGGACAGCGAGTACGGCGGCAGCGAGCAGGCCGAGTCGCCCGAGTGCACGCCGGCCTGTTCGATGTGTTCCATCACGCCGCCGATGAAGGTGGCTTCGCCGTCCGAGATGCAGTCGACGTCGACTTCGATGGCGTCGTTCAGGAAGCGGTCCAGCAGCACCGGGGAATCGTGCGAGACCTTGACCGCTTCGCGCATGTAGCGCTCCAGGTCGCGCTGCTCGTGGACGATCTCCATCGCGCGGCCACCGAGCACGTAGGACGGGCGCACCACCAGCGGGTAGCCGATCTCCTGGGCCAGTTCGAGTGCGTCCGCTTCGGTGCGCGCGGTGCGGTTCGGCGGCTGGCGCAGGCCGAGCTTTTGCAGCAGCTGCTGGAAGCGCTCGCGGTCTTCGGCCGCGTCGATCATGTCGGGCGAGGTGCCGATGATCGGCACGCCGTTGGCTTCCAAATCGAGCGCGAGTTTTAGTGGAGTTTGGCCGCCGTACTGCACGATCACGCCTTCCGGCTTCTCCAGGTCGACGATTTCCAGCACGTCTTCCAGGGTCAGCGACTCGAAGTACAGGCGGTCCGAGGTATCGTAGTCGGTCGACACGGTCTCGGGGTTGCAGTTGACCATGATGGTCTCGTAGCCGTCCTCGCGCATCGCGAGGGCCGCGTGCACGCAGCAGTAGTCGAACTCGATGCCCTGGCCGATGCGGTTCGGGCCACCGCCCAGCACCATGATCTTCTTCCTGTCGGTCGGGTTGGACTCGCACTCCTCGTCGTAGGTCGAGTACATGTAGGCGGTATTCGTCGCGAACTCGGCGGCGCAGGTGTCGACGCGCTTGTACACCGGGCGGATGCCCAGCGCGTGGCGGCGCTCGCGCACGGCCTGCGGCGTGGTCTGCATCAGGAAGGCCAGGCGGCGGTCAGAGAAGCCCTTCTGCTTGAGCTTGTAGAGAAGCGGCTTGTCGAGGTTCTCGAGCTTCTGGTGATCCAGCCACAGTTCGATGTCGACGATCTCCTTGATCTGCACCAGGAACCACGGATCGATCTTGGTCAGGTTGTGCACTTCGTCCAGGGTGAAGCCCTGGGCAAAGGCGTCGCCCACGTACCAGATGCGCTCCGGGCCCGGCTCGCCGAGTTCCTCTTCGATCTTCTCGCGGTCGCGGGTCTTCTCGTTCAGGCCGTCCACGCCCACTTCCAGGCCGCGCAGGGCCTTCTGGAAGGACTCCTGGAAGGTGCGGCCCATGGCCATCACCTCGCCCACCGATTTCATCTGGGTGGTCAGGTGCTTGTCCGCGGTCGGGAATTTTTCAAACGTGAAGCGCGGGATCTTGGTGACGACGTAGTCGATCGACGGCTCGAAGGATGCCGGGGTGGCGCCGCCGGTGATCTCGTTACGCAGCTCATCAAGGGTAAAACCAACCGCCAGCTTGGCAGCGACCTTGGCGATCGGGAAGCCGGTGGCTTTCGATGCCAGCGCCGACGAACGCGACACGCGCGGATTCATCTCGATGACGATCATGCGGCCGTCCTTCGGGTTGATCGCGAACTGCACGTTCGAGCCGCCGGTGTCGACGCCGATCTCGCGCAGCACGTTGATCGACGCGTTGCGCATGATCTGGTATTCCTTGTCGGTCAGCGTCTGCGCCGGTGCGACGGTGATCGAGTCGCCGGTGTGCACGCCCATCGGATCCAGGTTTTCGATCGAGCAGATGATGATGCAGTTGTCCTTCTTGTCGCGGACGACTTCCATCTCGTACTCTTTCCAGCCGAGGAGGGACTCTTCAATCAATAGTTCGTTGGTCGGCGAAGCCTCGAGGCCGCGCTTGCAGATCTGCTCGAACTCTTCCTCGTTGTAGGCAATGCCGCCGCCGCTGCCGCCCATCGTGAACGACGGACGGATGATGGTCGGGAAGCCGAGTTCGCGCTGCACCTCGCGCGCTTCGTCCATCGAGTGCGCCACGCCCGAGCGCGCCGAACCGAGGCCGATCTTGGTCATCGCATCCTTGAACTTGGAACGGTCCTCGGCCTTGTCGATGGCTTCCGGGGTCGCGCCGATCAGCTCGACCTTGTACTTTTCCAGTACACCGTTGTGGTGCAGGTCGAGCGCGCAGTTCAACGCGGTCTGGCCGCCCATGGTCGGCAGGATCGCGTCCGGGCGCTCCTTGGCGATGATGGTCTCGACGACCTTCCAGGTGATCGGCTCGATGTAGGTGACGTCCGCCGTTTCCGGGTCGGTCATGATGGTCGCCGGGTTCGAATTGACCAGGATGACCTTGTAGCCTTCTTCGCGCAGGGCCTTGCAGGCCTGGGCGCCCGAATAGTCGAACTCGACCGCCTGGCCGATGACGATCGGGCCCGCGCCGATGATCAGGATGCTTTTGATATCACTACGCTTAGGCATTTACTTTTCCTTCTGCATGTATTTTTTCTCCGCTCTTTTGCATCAGGCCGATGAAGCGGTCGAACAGGTAGGCGACGTCGGTCGGACCGGGCGAGGCTTCCGGGTGGCCCTGGAAGCAGAAGGCTGGCTTATCCAGACGCTCGAAGCCCTGCAGGGAGCCGTCGAACAGCGACACGTGGGTAACGCGGCAGTTGGCCGGGAGGGTCTCCGGGTCGACGGCGAAACCGTGGTTCTGCGAGGTGATCAGGACCTTCTTCGAATCGAGGTCCTGCACCGGGTGATTCGCGCCGTGGTGGCCGAACTTCATCTTCATGGTCTTGGCGCCGGAGGCCAGCGCCATGATCTGGTGACCGAGGCAGATGCCAAAGGTCGGGATGCCCTTCTCGATCAACTCAGCGCTTGCCTTGATGGCGTAGTCGCAGGGTTCCGGGTCGCCCGGGCCGTTGGCCAGGAAGATGCCGTCCGGGTTCAGGGCCAGCGCGTCGGCGGCGGTCGCCTGTGCCGGCAGCACGGTTACCTTGCAGCCGCGCTCGGCCAGCATGCGCAGGATGTTGCGCTTGACGCCGTAGTCAAAAGCGACCACATGGTACTGCGGGTTGTCCTGCTTGCCGAAGCCTTCGCCGAGCTTCCACTCGGTTTCGGTAAAGACGTAGGGCTCCTTGCTGGAGACGACCTTGGCCAGGTCCATGCCCGCCAGGCCCGGGAAGGAACGCGCCAGTTCCAGCGCTTGCGCTTCCAGCGGCTCCTTGCCCTGGATTCCAGTGAGAATGCCGCCGGCCTGCGCGCCCTTCTCGCGCAGGATACGGGTCAGCTTGCGGGTGTCGATGCCGGCAATGGCGACCACGTTTTCCTGCTTCAGGTAGTCGGACAACGACTGGGTGGAACGGAAATTCGATGCCAGCAGCGGCAGGTCGCGGATGATCAGGCCGGCGGCGTGGACGCGGGAAGCCTCGACGTCGGCCGCGTTGACGCCGTAGTTGCCGATGTGCGGGTAGGTCAGGGTGACGATCTGACGCGAATAGCTGGGGTCGGTGAGGATTTCCTGGTAGCCGGTCATTGCGGTGTTGAACACCACTTCACCGGTCGTGTGGCCGGCGGCACCAATGGAATAGCCTTTGAAGATCGTTCCGTCTGCGAGGGCCAGGATGGCCGGGACGGCTGGGCCAGAAAAAAATGGCGGCAAGGGTAACTCCCAATAAAGTTACCGTAGCTGCGCCACGTCAGACCGACATCCAACAAACCCGGGCGGAGGTGCCTGTGCCGGTAGCTGGATATCTAGTTGAATGAGGGATGGTGGGTAGTCGCTACGGCAAAGGTGTGAATGGTTAAACTTCCGAATTATAGCGCGGAACAGGCCTATTCGGCAATGCAGCAATTCTACAAAAGTGGCGCTGATTTTGCCTAAACCCGCGCGAAAGTGGCGCGCAAACGCTCATTTTGCTGCTTTTGCGAAATAAAACAAAAGGCACCCGCAGGTGCCTCCATGAGCTCGCAGAGACAGGCTCAGCCCTTATTCACCCGTAAGCGCGGCAATGCCGGCCTTGGCGATCTGCGCATCTTCGGTCGACTTCACGCCCGACACCCCGACTGCGCCAACCACATGGCCGTCGACGACCACCGGCACGCCGCCTTCGAGCATGCCTTCGAGTTCCGGGGCGGACAGGAAGGACACGCGGCCATTGTTGATGATCTCTTCGTAGATCCTCGACTCGCGGCGGCCGAGCGCTGCCGTCCGCGCCTTCGCCGGCGCAAGATGCGAGGATACCGGCGGTACACCGTCGAGACGCTGGAACCACAGCAGGTGACCGCCGTCGTCGACGATTGCAAACGCCACCGCCCAGTTGTTGCGCAGCGCCTCGGCTTCGGCTCCTCCAGCGATCTTCTTGACGTCTTCGAGGGTGAGATAGGGCTTGGTTTTCATATGAGATCCTTTTATTGTGCTTGCTGCTTGGCCTTGAGCTTGGCCTTGATCTGGGGCATGACGGCTGCGGCCGCCTGCTCGCCGGCGAGGATCGCCAGGTTGCGGTTGCTGAAGTCGGCGCTGCCCATGTTGCCGAGGTTCGGCGTGATGACGATGTCGGCCTCCTTCAACTCGAAGTGGTTCAGGCGCTGGCCCATGATGCTGAAGGTTTGCATCAGGACGTCGAGCGAGCTGGCCGTGGCCGCCCCGTCCGTGGCGCTCGAGATGTTCACCGCGATAATGAAGTCGGCGCCCATGTCCTTGACGAACTTCACCGGCACCGGCGCCACCAGGCCGCCGTCGACATAGGTATTGGCGCCGATCTTCACCGGCTGGAACACGCTCGGCACGGCCGAGGATGCGCGCACGGCCATGCCGGTATTGCCCTTGTTGAACAGGATCGGCTTGCCGGTCTTGAGGTCGGTGGCGACGGCGCCGAAACGGATCTTCAGGCGTTCCATCGGCACGCCGCCGATTGCCTTGTTTACGTAATTCTGCAGTGCTTCGCCTTTCAATACACCGGTGGACTTGCCGAACAAAGGCAGCGCCCAGTCCGAAATCGTGGCCTCGTCCATGGCCAGCGCGGTCTTTTGCAAGGTGAAACCGTTCATGCCGGAGGCGTACAGCGAGCCGACCACCGAGCCGGCGCTGGTGCCGACCACGATCTCGGGCACGATGCCCTGGGCTTCCAGTGCCTTGATGACACCGATGTGGGCGAAACCGCGGGCGGCGCCGCCGCCGAGGGCAAGGCCGATTTTCACTTTACGCGGCGGCGCGGGCGGGGTGACCTGCTGGGCGACGGGCGTTGCGGGAGGCTGAGTCGGGGTGCTGCCGCATGCGGAGAGCAGCAGCGCGGCGCAGGCGATGAAGGAACGACGACGAGGATACATATGCGGTGCCGGAAAGAACGAGGCACGATTGTACCGCGACAAAACAATTAGGGTCAGAGTCGAATTACCGAGCAACTTTGCAAAGTTTCTCAACAATTCAACTCTGACCCTAATTGTTGGGCAATTTCAGCACGTAAGCAGGTCCGACGGTCGAGTCCAATTACCCGCAAAATTTACAATCTTTCCGAATTATCTGACTCTGACCCCAGAGGGCCCTGACCCCGGAGGGCCGGCCCGCCCCGCACCTAGCCCGGCAGCGAGGTATTCGGCAGCACCGCCGTAAACGTGCTCCCCTGCCCCGGCACCGAGCTGATCAGGAGACGCCCTCCGTGGCGGATCAGGACGTGCTTGACGATCGCCAGTCCGAGGCCCGTACCCTGGGTCTCGCGCGAGCGGCTCTTGTCTACCCGGTAGAAGCGCTCGGTGAGCCGGGAAATATGGATCGGCTCGATGCCGATGCCGCAGTCCGTCACGGAGAAGCGCAAATCGTCGGAGCCGCGCGTCCAGGCCAGGCGGATGGTGCCGCCGTCCGGCGAATACCGCACCGCGTTCGAGGCCAGGTTGGCGAAGGCGCTGCGTAGCTCTTCCAGGCTGCCCATCACGTCCGGCCCGTCCATGTCGACGGCGACCTGGTGCCGCCCGCCCGACAGGGCGCGCGCCTCCAGCGCCACCGACTCCACCATGGCCTTCATGTCGACCCGTTCGCGCCTGAGCGGGAATTCGTCCGATTCCAGGCGCGACAGGGTCAGCATGTCGCCGATCAGGCGCTGCATGCGGTGGGCCTGTTCCGTCATCAGGTTCAGGTGGGCGGTGCGGGTCGCCACGTCCAGGCCCGGATCGGACATGGCGATCTCGAGGAAGCCGACGATCACGGTGAGCGGCGTGCGCAGTTCATGCGAGGCATTGGCGATGAAGTCGCGCCGCATCGCCTCGATCCGCTCGGTATCGGTGGCGTCGTGCGTCACCAGGATCTGGCGCCGGTTCTCGAACGGGATGATGCGGCATTCGAGCTTGCGGCCGCGGAAGGACAGTGTCAGGGGCTGCTCGTAGCGGCCCAGGATCACGTAGTCGATGAATTCGGGATGGCGCACCAGGTTGGTCACGCGCAGGCCCTTGTCGCGCGCCATGGTGAGACCCAGGTGGCGCTCGGCCGCCTCGTTGCACCATTCGAGGAACAGCACGTCGTCCATGATCGCCACGCCTTCCGGCAGCAGCTGCATCGCCTGGCGGAAGCGCGCCAGCCATTCGGCCATCTCGGCCTGGTGGCGTTCGTCCTCGCGCCGCAGGCGGTACAGGCGCGCGAACACGTCGGTCCAGGCGCCCCAGCCGTCCGGCAGGCGGCTCGAGTGCGGGTTGTTCAGCCATTCGCCCAGCTCGTGCAGGTAGCGCAACTGGACGAACAGGGCGATGACGACCGCCGTCAATGCAAAGGCCAGTGCTTCGACCACCCCCGACATCCACCAGACGATGCCGGCGGCGGCGAACACCAGGCCCAGGCGCAGGACGGCCGGCACCCAGAACAGCAGCTTGGGATTCATCGAGCGCACGGCGGGCTCCCTGGCCAATGCGTCGCTCACTTCTCGGACAACATGTAGCCGACGCTGCGCACGGTGCGGATCAGGCCGTCGGCGCTCTTGAGGGCCTTGCGCAGCCGCAGCACATGCACGTCGACGGTGCGTTCCTCGATCACGGCGTGGTCGCCCCACACCTTGTCGAGCAGCTGGGCGCGCGAGAAAACGCGCTCGCGGTGCGCCATCAGGAACTTGAGCAGCTTGTACTCGGCATTGCCGATCTCGATCTGCCCGTTCTCGACCGTCACGGTGCAGCTGTTCGGGTCGAGCACCACGCTGCCTGCGCGCAGCGGCGCCTCGGCCAGGTGCGGGCTCTTGCGCCGCAACAGGGCGCGCGAGCGCGCCAGCAGCTCGCGCGGCGAGAACGGCTTGGTGACATAGTCGTCCGCGCCCGTGTTGAGGCCGGCGATCTTGTCTTCTTCCATGCTTTTCGCGGTCAGCATGATGACCGGGATGTCCTGGAAGTCACGGTCGCCACGCAGGCGCGACAGCAGGCGCAGGCCGCTCTGGTCGGGCAGCATCCAGTCGAGCAGCACCAGGTCCGGCCTGCGCCCCTTGATGCTGTCCCATGCACTGCCGACGGTGTCGGCAGTGCCGATGTCCCAGCCTGCCTCGCGCAGCGAATACTTCACCAGTTCGACGATCGCGGGTTCGTCTTCGACCACCAGCACGCGCGTGTTGTCCGCCATGCCGTCAGCCTGCAGGTTGTTCGATCACCACCGGCTTGCTGTGGCGGATGTCGCGGCCCTCGACCACGTAGATCACGTATTCGGCGATGTTCTTGGCATGATCGCCGATGCGCTCGATGGCCTTGGCCACCCACAGGGTATCCAGCGCCGACGAGATCGTGCGCGGGTCTTCCATCATGAAGGTGATCAGGTTGCGCAGGATGGTGCGGAACTCGTGGTCGACCACTTCATCGGCCGCGATCAGCTCCAGCGCCTGCCTGCCGTCCAGGCGGGCAAAGGCGTCCAGCGAGTCGTGCAGCAGGCTCGAAGTGGCCTTGGCGATGGTGCGCACCATGTCGTAATGGGCGAACGGGGTGCCGCCGCGCTCGTGCAGGCTCCTGGCCGTGCGCGCGATCTTCGAGGCTTCGTCGCCGATGCGTTCGAGATCGGTGATGACCTTGATGGTCGCCATCACGGTGCGCAGGTCGTTCGCGGTCGGCTGGCGGCGTACGATCAGGTGGCTGCAGGCGTCGTCCAGCTGCACTTCGAGCTGGTTGACGGCCTGGTCCTCGGCAATCACGCGCTCGGCGCGGGCCGCATCGCCCACGCGGAAGCACTCCAGCGCTTCGTCGAACGCGGTTTCCACCATGCCGCCCATCAGCAGGACCTTGGAACGAATCGCTTCCAGTTCCTGATCGTACTGTTTGGATGAATGCTCGCCCGTCATGTAAATCTCCTAATACGATTATATTGTTATCGTCACAGGGCTCTGGCCCATCAGCCGAAACGACCCGTGATGTAATCCTGGGTTTCTTTACGCGCCGGGTTCATGAAGATCTGGTCGGTTTCACCGAATTCGACCAGCTCGCCAAGATACATGTAGGCGGTGTAATCGGAACAGCGCGCCGCCTGCTGCATGTTGTGGGTCACGATGGTGATCGTGTAATCCTGCTTCAGCTCGCTGATCAGTTCCTCGATCTTGGCGGTCGAGATCGGGTCCAGCGCCGAGGTCGGTTCGTCCAGCAGCAGGACGTCGGGCTTGACCGCCACGCCGCGCGCGATGCACAGGCGCTGCTGCTGGCCGCCGGACAGGGACAGGCCGCTCTTGTTCAGCTTGTCCTTCGCCTCTTCCCACAGGGCGGCCTTCTTGAGCGCCCATTCGACCCGCTCGTCCATCTCGCCTTTCGACAGGTTCTCGTACAGGCGCACGCCGAAGGCGATGTTGTCGTAGATCGACATCGGGAACGGCGTCGGCTTCTGGAACACCATGCCCACTTTCGCGCGCAGCATGTTGACGTCGACGCCCGGTTCCAGGATGTTGCGGCCGCGGTACATGATCGAGCCCTCGGCGCGCTGCCCCGGATACAGGTCGTACATGCGGTTCAGGGTGCGCAGCAAGGTCGACTTGCCGCAGCCCGACGGGCCGATGAAGGCTGTTACCTGCCTGTCGTGGATGTCGAGCGAAACGTTCTTCAGGCTCTGCGTTTTACCGTAGAAGAAGTTCAGGCCCTGGATTTCGATCGTCTTGGCTCTGGCAGCGGCCGGCGCCTGGTTTTGCATAGCTTGGTTCATCACGGGTCAGTAGGTAGATTAACGCGGAGTTTTTTGGCTGAACATGGTCCGCGACAGGATGTTCAGCATCAACACGGTAAAGGTCACCAGCAGCGCCCCACCCCAGGCCAGCGAGCGCCAGTCGTCATAGGGGCTCATCGCATAGGTGTAGATCACCACAGGCAGGTTGGCCATCGGCTGGCTCATGTCGGTGCTGAAGAACTGGTTGTTCAGGGCGGTGAACAGCAGCGGCGCGGTTTCGCCGGCGACGCGCGCCACCGCCAGCAGCACGCCGGTGATCACGCCGGCCTTGACCGCGCGCAGGCGCACCGTCATCGCGACCTTCCAGTGCGGCGCGCCCAGGGCGTAGGCCGCTTCGAGCAGGCTGGTCGGCACCAGGCGCAGCATATTGTCGGTGGTGCGCACCACCACCGGCACCGCGATCAGGGACAGCGCGATGGAGCCTGCATAGCCGGCGAAATTGCCGACCTTGGCCACATACAGGGCGTAGACGAACACGCCGATCACGATCGACGGCGCCGACAGCATGATGTCGGTAACAAAACGCGTCACCTGGGCGAACCGGTTGTTCTCGCCGTACTCGGCCAGGTAGATGCCGGCCAGGATGCCGATCGGTGTGCTGACCAGGGTAGACAGGCCGACCATCATCAGGCTGCCCACGATGGCATTGCGCAGGCCGCCGGGGCTGCCGGGCGCCGGCGTGTCGGCCGTGAACAGGCTGAGCGACAGCCCGCCAAAGCCGTTGATCAGGAGCGTCGCCAGGATCCAGGCCAGGAAGGCCAGCCCGATGCCCATGGCGAGCACGGACAGCATGATGCCGATGCGGTGCGCCAGCAGGCGCTTGCGGTAGACGGGGTTTTTTGCGGTCGTGTTCATTATTTCGTACCTTCCTTGCGCGACATCCCGACCAGCATCAGTTTGGCTGCCGACAGCACGATGAAGGTGATGGCGAACAGGATCAGGCCCAGCGCGAACAGCGAGGACTGGTGCAGCGGCGTCGTGGCTTCGTTGAATTCGTTGGCCAGGGTCGAGGAAATCGAATTGCCCGCCGAGAACAGCGACCAGGACAGGTCGTGGGCGTTACCGATCAGGAAGGTCACCGCCATGGTCTCGCCCAGGGCGCGGCCCAGGCCCAGCATCACGCCGCCGACCACGCCGTTGCGGGTATAAGGCAGCACGATCTTGCGCACGACTTCCCATTTGGTGCAGCCGAGGCCGTATGCGGACTCCTTGAGCACGGTCGGCACGATCTCGAACACGTCGCGCATCACCGAGGCGATGAAGGGAATGATCATGATGGCCAGGATCAGGCCGGCGGTCAGGATGCCGATGCCCATGATCGGGCCCTGGAACAGCAGGCCGATCACCGGCAGCTGGCCGATGGTGGATTTCAGCAGCGGCTGGACGTGGTCGGCGAACAGCGGCGCGAACACGAAGAAGCCCCACATGCCGTAGATAATCGACGGCACGCCGGCCAGCAGTTCGACCGCGGTGCCGAGCGGGCGGCGCAGCCACACCGGGCAGATCTCGGTGAGGAAGAGCGCGATGCCGAAGCTGATCGGGAAGGCCACCGCCAGCGCGATGATCGAGGTGGCAAGCGTGCCCCAGATCGCGATCAGCGCGCCGTACTGGTCGCCGACCGGATCCCATTCGACGCGCGTGATGAAGCCGGGGCCGAATTCGCGGAAGGCCGGCGCCGCGCCGATCGCGAGCGAGACGATGATGCCGACCAGCACCAACAGGACCGACGCGGCGAACAGCAGCGTGATCTTGTGGAAGAAGAAGTCCTGCATCCGCTGCTTGCGCATGGTCTTGCGCAGGGCGGTGGATTGGTGGGCTGCATCGACCGCTGCCGGATCAGCCAAGTCCTTCAGCGCGACGGATGGTTGTACGCTCATAGCTATTTTGTCAATCTTTCTGGCAAGCGGAAGGGCTGGTTCGACCAGCCCTTCCCCGGCACGTCACGAATGGGGTGTTTACCAGACTGCCTTGCCCGAAGCATCCTTCAGGTTGGCGCGCCAGGCATCCCGCACCAGCTTGGCAACGCTGTCCGGCATTGGTACGTAATCCAGCTCGACCGCAGATGCGTCGCCGTTCTTGTAGGCCCAGTCGAAGAACTTCAGCACTTCCTTGGCGCGGTTGGCGTCAGGCTGGTTCTTGTGCACCAGGATGTAGGACACGCCGGTGATCGGCCAGCTCTGCTTGCCCGGCTGGTTGGTCAGCACGACGGCGAAGCCCGGGGTGCCGGTCCAGTTGGCGCCGGCTGCGGCCGCCTTGAAGGCTTCATCGTCCGGCTGCAGGAATACGCCGTCCTTGTTCTGGAGCTGGGTGTGCTGCATGCGGTTCTTCTTGGCGTAGGCCCATTCGACGTAGCCGATCGCGCCCTTGATGCGCTGCACGTTGGCGGCCACGCCTTCGTTGCCCTTGCCGCCCACGCCCACCGCCCACTTCACCGCGGTGCCGGAGCCGATCTTCGCTTTCCATTCCGGGCTGGTCTGGGCCAGGTAGTCGGTGAACAGGAAGGAGGTGCCCGAGCTGTCGGCGCGGCGCACCACGGTGATGTCGTCGCCAGGGAGCTTGACGCCCGGGTTCAGGGCGGCGATCTGCGGCGCATTCCACTTGGTGATCTTGCCCAGGTAGATGTCGGCCAGCACGGCGCCAGTCAGCTTCAACTGGCCCGGGGCGGCGCCCGGCAGGTTCACGACCGGCACCACGCCGCCCATGATGGCGGGGAACTGGAACAGGCCCGATGCGTTCAGCTCGGCGGCCGGCAGCGGCATGTCCGACGCGCCGAAGTCGACGGTCTTGGCCTTGATCTGCTTGATGCCCGCCCCCGAACCGACCGATTGGTAGTTCAGGCCGTTGCCCGATGCCTTCTGGTACAGCTCGGCCCATTTCGCATAGATCGGATAAGGGAAGGTGGCGCCGGCGCCGGTGATGTTGGCGGCCTGGGCGCTGGCAGCGATGGTCGAGGCAGCGAGGGCGATGGAGACAAACAGGTGCTTCATGCGCATGATGGATCCTTTTAGAAAGACTCGGGGAAGACCCCGTTCATTGACGCTGCGAAGTCTACTGGCCGAATATGACAAGTTCATGACAGATGTAATAATCCGTCGGGCGCGCGTAGTGTGCCCGGTTTTCGCCGGCCTGTCACATACTCCCTGCCCCTGGGCGTGCCATGCAGCGAGACGGACCCGGACGATACAAATATAGTCACGCCGCGGGCCCGCCGCCCTTGTAAATACCGAAGCTTCTGCTAAGCTGAAAGCGTGTTTTTCATAGGGAGGGGATGCTGAAAGGCGTTAGCGTGTATGTTCAGTATGATGATATATGGAATACTCAGCGGCCTGGCCGGGCTGGTAGCCTTCGAGATCTGGCAAGAGGTCCGTGGGAGCTCGGAAAAGTTGCACGATCACTATCACGAATAGTGCCGACCCGGATCGCCGGGTCATGTCATGGAACGAACAAGCGGCGAGGCCCGATGGGCGCTCGCCGCTTCGTATTGTGACGCCGGCGCTCTGCCGTCGACGGCCCGGTTAGCGCAGGAAGCGCGCCACTGTCGTCGTCACCGCCAGGTCCGGGTTCAGGAACTGGAAGCCGACCTTGAATTCGCCATTGCTGAAAATGCAATACAGTGTCTTGGCGCGGGCGCTGATCGGAACGATCTTGCCGTCGACCAGCAGGTCGAAGTTGAGCTGGCCGGTCTGCCCGACGAGCACCGGGTCCGGCAGGTTGATGCTGACCCCGTTGGCGCCGAGATCGCTGGTACGCCCGCTGGTGGGCGGGGCGCCTTCCATGAGCACGCGCGCACGCGTGCGCAACACCTTGCGTTCGGATTTCCTCTGTTCTGCAAACACGTTACACCACTTCGTGGACTGATGAGCCAGACGGCATTATAGGATCTGGCGAGCGCTCAGTCCAATTCGCGCAGCTTGGTGAAGGCTTCGTCGATCCGCTCGACGGCGATGATAGTCATGCCCTCGATTTTTTGCTTGGGCACATTGGCTTTCGGGATCACGGCAATCGAGAATCCCAGCTTGGCCGCCTCCCGCAGGCGTTCCTGGCCGCGCGGCGCGGGACGGATCTCGCCGGCCAGGCCGACTTCGCCGAACACCACCAGGCCGCGCGGCAGCGGCTTGTTGCGCATCGACGAGTTAATCGCCAGCAGCACGGCCAGGTCGGCCGCCGGTTCGGTGATCTTCACGCCGCCGACCGCGTTGATGAACACGTCCTGGTCGAAGGCCGCGATGCCGGCGTGGCGGTGCAGCACCGCCAGCAGCATGGCCAGCCGGTTCTGCTCCAGGCCGACCGACAGGCGGCGCGCATTCGGCAGGTGGCTGGCGTCGACCAGCGCCTGGATCTCGACCAGCAGCGGACGCGTGCCCTCCTGGGTCACCATCACGCAGGAACCCGGCACCTGGCTGTCGTGCTGCGACAGGAACAGCGCCGAGGGGTTCGACACGCCCTTCAGCCCTTTCTCGGTCATGGCGAACACGCCCAGCTCGTTGACGGCGCCGAAGCGGTTCTTGATGGCGCGCACCAGGCGGAAGCTGCTCTGGGTGTCGCCCTCGAAGTACAGCACGGTGTCGACGATGTGCTCGAGCACGCGCGGGCCGGCCAGCGCGCCCTCTTTCGTCACGTGGCCGACCAGGATGATGGTCACGCCGGTCTGCTTGGCCACCCGGGTGAGCTGGGCCGCGCATTCGCGCACCTGGGCCACCGAGCCCGGGGCCGAGGTGAGCGCGTCCGAGTACAGGGTCTGGATCGAATCGATCACGGCCACTTCGGGCTTCAGGTCCGCCAGGGTGCCGAGGATCTTTTCCAGCTGAATCTCGGCTTGGAAGTTGAGCTCGGACGAATCCACCGACAGGCGGCGCGCGCGCAGCGCGATCTGGGCGCCCGACTCCTCGCCGCTGACATACAAGGTGTTGCGGGTAGCGGCCAGGTTGGCCAGCGCCTGCAGCAGCAGGGTCGACTTGCCGATGCCCGGGTCGCCGCCGATCAGCACCACGCCGCCGGCCACCAGGCCGCCGCCCAGCACGCGGTCGAATTCCTCGATGCCGGTGCCGAAGCGCGGCACGTCGAGCGCGTCGATATCCTTCAGGGACAAGACCGGCGCCGTCTGCGCCAGCGCCTTGTGCTGGCTTTGGGACATGCGGTTGACGCCGGGGGCGTCCGCCACGGTTTCGACCATCGTGTTCCAGGCCTTGCAGTCCGGGCACTGGCCGGACCAGCGGGCGGCGCTCGCGCCGCACTCGCTGCACACAAAAGAGGTACGTGACTTAGCCATCGCTTCCCATTCTTCCTTCGTTCACGCGCACCCGCGGGGCGAGTGCGCACATCAGTTCATAGCCGATGGTGCCGGCGGCCTGGGCCACCTCGTCGATCGGCAGGCCGTCGCCCCACAGCGTGACCTTGCTGCCCACGCGCGCATTGGCGATCGGGGTCAGGTCCACGGTCATCATGTCCATCGACACACGGCCCACCAGGGTGGTCCGCCTGCCTTCGACGATCACTGGCGTGCCGTGCGGCGCGTGGCGCGGGTAGCCGTCGGCATAGCCGCAGGCCACCACGCCCACCGTCATCGGCCCGGCCGCCTCGAAGCGGCTGCCGTAGCCCACCGTGTCTCCCGGCCCGATGTGCTGGATGCCGATGATCTCGGAGCGCAGCGTCATGGTCGGGCGCAAGTCATGGTCGAGCGCGCTGCGCCCGCCCGGCGTGCCGCCGTACAGCATGATGCCCGGGCGCACCCAGTCGTTCGACAGCAGCCCGCCCAGCTCGGCCCCGTGCAGCACCCCGCCGGAGTTCGACAGGCTGCGCTCGCCCGGCAGCCCGTCCGCGCCGAACTGGAAGCGGCGCACCTGCTCGGCCATGGTCAGGCGCGGATGCTCCAGTTCGTCCGCATTGGCGAAATGGGTCATGTGGGTGATGTGGCGCACGTCGGGAATGGCGCGCAGGCGCTTGTAGGCGGCCGCGTACTCGTCCGGGCGGAAACCCAGGCGGTTCATCCCCGTGTTCATCTTCAGGTGCACGTCGATCGGGCGGAAGTGCCGGGTATATTCCAGCATCTTGACCTGCTCGATATTGTGCACTGTGCTGTTGATATTGTGCTCGGCCAGCAGGGGCAGGTCGGCGGCGTCGAAAATCCCCTCGAGCAGCAGGATCGGCTTGACCCAGCCCGCCTCGCGCAACTGCAGCGCGCCTTCGGTCTCGACCAGGGCCAGGCCGTCGGCCTGGGCAAAGCCGCGCATGCCGCGTTCCAGGCCATGGCCGTAGGCGTTGGCCTTGACGACGGCCCACACCCGGGCCAGCGGCGCGCACGAGCGCACCCGCGACAGGTTGTGCTGCATCGAATCGAGGTGGATGGTGGCGGAGAGCGGGCGGGGCATCGTCAAGGACCGGCATCGCGGCGATCGTCTGGGGAGCCCTCCATTTTACCGGACCGGGCAAAAGCCTGCTGCTGACAAGGCGCGTTTTCTTTAAGTGCGGAGACCATTCATGGTATAAAGCAACTCGGACCAGTTTTTACTCTTTTCGAATGAACCGTGGTTTTTATACCATCATGGCGGCGCAGTTCTTCTCGTCGCTGGCAGACAATGCGCTTCTCTTTGTTGCGATCAGTCTGCTGACGTCGATGAACGCCCCGGCTTCGCTGACCCCGCTGCTGAAGCTGTCATTCGTCCTCTTCTACGTGCTGCTGGCCGCCTTCGTGGGCGCCTTCGCCGATTCGCTGCCCAAGGGCCGCGTGATGTTCATCGCGAACCTCATCAAGATTTCCGGCTGCGCGCTGATGTATTTCGCGGTGCACCCGCTGCTGGCCTATGCCGTCGTCGGCTTCGGCGCGGCCGTCTACTCCCCCGCCAAGTACGGCATCCTGACCGAGCTGCTGCCGCCCGAGAAGCTGGTGCCCGCCAACGGCTGGATCGAGGGCCTGACGGTGATGTCGATCATCCTGGGCACCGTGATGGGCGGCGCCCTGGTGGGCGAGCGCGCCAGCGCCTGGCTGCTCGGCTTTGACTTCCCCGGCATGAACACCGGCATCGACACCGCGGCCGAAGCGGCGATGGCGGTGGTGGTGGGCATCTATATACTGGCTGCCCTGTTCAACCTGCGCATCCCCGATACCGGCGCCCGCTACGAGCACCAGGAGCGCAACCCGGCCAAGCTGATCGCCGACTTCGCCAACTGCTCGGCCACCCTGTGGCGCGACAAGCTGGGCCAGATCTCGCTGGCCGTCACCACCCTGTTCTGGGGCGCGGGCGCAACCTTGCAGTTCATCGTGCTGAAGTGGGCCGAGCGCTCGCTGCACATGCCGCTCGAGAAAGCCACCAACCTGATCGGCGTGGTCGCGATCGGCGTGGCCCTGGGCGCGGCGATGGCGGCGCGCATGATCCCGCTGCGCAAGTCGCTCACCGTGATCCCGCTCGGGATCATCATGGGCCTGGTCGTGTGCAGCATGGTCTTCGTGACCACGGTCAGCCTGGCCTACCCGCTGCTGGCCCTGATCGGCTTCCTGTCGGGCTTCTTCGTGGTGCCGATGAACGCACTGCTGCAGCACCGCGGCCACGTGCTCATGAGCGCGGGCCACTCGATCGCGGTCCAGAATTTCAACGAGAACCTGTCGATCCTGACCATGCTGGCCCTGTACGCCATCATGATCACGCTGAACCTTGACCTGGACATCATCATCCTGATGTTCGGGATGTCGGTGGCCGGCATCATGTACCTGATCGGGCGCCGCCACGCCGCCAACCAGCGCGAGCACGATTCGCTGGCGCTGATCGGCGAAGGAAAACACTGATACGCCAGACGTATCACAGAGGCTAAATCCGAATGTTTGGCGTATCACGCTTCGCCGACCGCGCGCTCAACTAGCGGAAGCCGTGTCGCTGCCCATGCCCGAGCTGGACGCGCGGTCGGCAGCGCCGACCACCCTACACTGCTTTCACCATTCTTCTGGCCGCAGCGCGCTCGCGCCAGTCGTCCGGGACGATGAAGCCGCGCTCGACCTCCTCCACGCTGGCGGCCACCAGGCCGGGCACATGCCGCACCCGCGCCACCAGCACCGGCGTGGACGATGTCTCGAACTGCGCCGACAGTTCGGCGTGCAGCTGGGCGCGGTTCAGGGTCGGGGTGTCCGCGGCGGCGCGCAGGGGCGCCAGCCACTGCAGGCGCGGCAGGATCACGAACGCGTCGCCGTCCAGGCCCTCGATCTCGCCGACGGCGCACCAGAAGCCGCGGCAGTGGCCGGCGGCGATGCCGCGCATTCGCGGCCAGCTGCCTGCGGGGTAGAACAGCCAGCCCTTGACCAGCGCCCGCGCCCTGGCCACGGGGCGCGGCAGCAAGGCCTGCGCGGCCGGATGCGCGCCCAGGCTGAGCTGGCGCTCGAACACCTTGCGCATCTTGTGGCCGAGGCTGTCGGCCAGGTTGGGGCCGACGAGGGCACTCAGTTGCCACCCCTGTTCCTGCCCGCCCTCCCCGTCCAGCAAATAGAACTTGGTGGCGAACTCGATGTGCTCGACCGCCTCCGGGCCGTCGTCCAGCAGGAAGTCGAATTCGCCCACCGTGTCGTTGCGGCTGGCACGCACCTGCAGGCCGTGCGCGACCAGGCGGCCCTGCTGTTCGAAATAGAAGGCCATCAGCTTTTCTGCGTACAGGCCGAGGCGTGTGTAGACCCTGGCGCCGAGGGCGTCGTCGAGCGGGGAAGGATCGCGGTCGAGCCGCGCCAGCCAGTCGGCCAGCGCCGGACCCGGCTCGTCCAGGGTGGCGATGCGGCCGGCCCACAGCGGATCGTCGGCGTCGAGCAGGTCGGGCGCGTCGAGCAGCCAGGCCAGCGCCCGCACCCGCGCGTGCCGCAGGTGGCCCCAGCGGCGGTGGAAACCCTGCTGGTAGGTGTCAGCCGGCGCGTCCATCGGCGCGTTCGCCCGCATGCCTGGCCTGGCACAGGTCGGCCCAGGCCAGCGCCTTGTCGGCGCCCCGGCGCAGCAGCTCGCCAGGATGCAGGGTGGCCACCAGCGCAGCCTCGCCCAGGCGGTGGACGGCGCCGCGCGAACCGGCCAGCGGCTCCGACAGCGGCTTGCCGAGCAGGCCGTTGGCGGCTACCTGGCCCAGCGTCAGCACGGTGGCCGCGCCGCAGAGTTCCCGTTCGCGCTCCAGGAAGGGGCGGCAGGCCGCCACTTCCTCGGCGCTGGGCGCACGGTCGCCGCCACTGGCGTTGGCGGGGCGGCACTTGACCAGGGTGGTGACGTAGACATCCTCGGCGCGCGACATGCCGACCGCGAGCAGCATGTTGTCGAGCAGCTTGCCGGCCTCGCCGGTGAGCGGCTGCCCGGCCTTTTCGTCGGCCGCGCTGGCGGTGCCGGCGGCGACCAGCCAGCGCGCCTGGCGCGCGCCGCTGCCGGAGACGGGCTTGCGGCCTTCGCTGCAGGCGCTGCAATGGCGGCAGCCCGCGATGGCCTGGCGCAGGGAGGGCCAGTCCATGCCGGACAGGTCCGGCCGTGCCGGCTCGGCCGCCTCGCCCCAGGCGCTGTCGGCGGCCGCGGGCGGGGTCCAGGCCGGCCGCACAGGCGCTTCGGCAACCTGGCGCGGCATCGGTGGCGGAGCCAGCGGCTGAGGCCGGGCCGGTGCCTGGGCCGGCGCCGCCTGCACGGGCGCGGCGGCTGCCGCAAGCGGCACGGCCTGCGCCACGGCTTCGGGTTCGGCAGCCGCAGCGTCGCCCGGCGCGCTGCGCAGGCTCCACAGCGGGCCGATGCCCATCTCGGCCAGGAAGGCCGCGTCGCGTTCGCTCAGGCGGTTCACCGGTTCATCCTCACAGGTCGATCCTCATCACGATGGCGTCCTCACGCTGCCCGCCGTGCGCCGGGTAGTAGCCCTTGCGGCGGCCGATCTCGCGGTAGCCATAGCGGCGATACACCGTCAGCGCGCGCTCGTTGGACGGGCGCACTTCCAGCAGCACCGAGGCCATGCCCTGCTCCCTGGCGCGCGCACCAATGCGGTCGAGCAGGCGGCGCCCCAGGCCCCGGCCCTGCAAGCCGGCGGCCAGCGCCACGTCGAGCAGGTGCGCTTCGTCGACCGCATACATCAGGAGGTAATAGCCGGCCAGCCCGCCGCCCGCGTCGCGCGCGGTCCAGGCATCGTAGCCGCTGGCCAGCGAATCGGTAAAATTGGCGCGGCTCCACGGATGCGGGAACACGCTGCATTCAAGGGCGTGCACCTCGTCCACGTCGGCCGCCGTCATCGGGGCAAATACCAGGCCTGCAGGGTTCACGACGGCCGGATGCTCGTGCACGGCCGTCATGCCCCGGCCTTTGCCGCATTGATGGCCTGGCGCTCGGCGCTGGTGAAGGCCACCTTGTTGCGCAGGTAGAGCGGCTGGGCCTGGGCGGCAGGCAGCGCCAGCCCGTCGGCAAGCTTCACGGCCGCCAGCCGCGCCATCTCGCGCGCATGCGGCAAGATGTCGTCCAGCGCCCCGGCTGCGAACGGCTTGCCCGCAAAGGCGTCCGGATAGGCGGAAAAGCCGTTGCCGCAGGCGGCCAGGTTTGCGGCCGGCACGGGTTCCAGGTCGTGCGGCGCGCACAGGGCCGGCGCGGCCACCTCGATCCAGGCGCCGCGGGCGGCGTCGTGGCGGTACTGCGCCCAGTACACCTCGCCCATGCGCGCGTCCAGCACGGCCAGCACCTCGGTCGCGCCGCTACGGGCGCGGCAGCTCTCGGCCATCGCCTCCAGCGTCACCAGGGGCAGCACCGGCAGGCCGGCGCCGAAGGCCAGGCCCTGGGCCACGCCGCAGGCGGTGCGCACGCCGGTGAAGGAGCCGGGACCGGCCCCGAACGCGACGGCGTCGCAATCGGCCAGCCGCAGGCCGGCCTCGCGCAGCAGTTCCTGCACCATCGGCAGGACGGATTGCGAATGGGTGCGCACGCCGCTGGTGGCGCGGGCATGGACGTGGTCCCCGGCCAGCAGCGCGCAAGAGGCGAGCTCGGACGAGGTTTCGATGGCGAGAATCGTGGGCATGCCGGTATTTTACCCGCTCGCCGGCTCCGCTGGCCACGGCGGACTTCCCTGATGCAACACAGGGCCGCGGCACGCGGTACAATCCGCCTCATGCAAAGCCTGACCCTGGATTCCGACAACCGCGCGGCCGTCGCGGCCGCGATGCGCGGCGACGCCCTGACGGTCGCCTGCCTGTGCGCCGCGTGGTGCGGCACCTGTTCGACCTACCGCGCCACCTTCGAAGAACTGGCGCAGCGCCACCCCGACAAGACCTTCGTCTGGATCGACATCGAAGACCAGGCCGACGTGGTAGGCGAGCTCGACGTGGAAAACTTCCCGACCCTGCTGGTGCAGCGCGGCGACACGGTTGCCTTTTTCGGCACCGTCGTGCCCGACGGCGCGGTGGCCGAGCGCCTGGTGCAGGCCCAGTTCGACGCCACGCCGGACGAGCTGGCGCGCCTGGCCGCCTCCAGCGAAGAGCGGCGCGGCTGGCAGCGCGACTGCAACCTGCGGATGCTGCTGGCCGGCTAAAGGCCCGGCCGGAAGCGTCAGTCGATACGCTTCAGTCCAGGCGCAGCGGCAGGCTGCGCAGCCGCTGCCCGGTGAGCCGGAATACGGCCGACGCCACCGCCGGCGCCACCGGCGGCACGGCCGGCTCGCCCACGCCTTCCGGGTGCGCGCTGCTGGGCATCACGATGGTTTCCACCAGCGGCGCCTCATTCAGGCGCAGCACCGGGTAGTCGCCGAAGTTCGACTGCTGTACCCGTCCGTCCTTCAGGCTGATCTCGCCGTAGAGCGCGGCCGACAGTCCGAACAGCACCCCCGACTCCACCTGCTGCGCCACGATGTTGGGATTGACCGCCAGGCCGCAGTCGATCGCGCACACCACCCGGTGCACGCGAATCTGCCTGCCGTCCACCGATACTTCGGCCACCTGGGCCACCGTGCTGCCGAACGAGCGGTGCAGGGCGACGCCATGGGCGCGTCCTTGCGCCGGCCGCCCGGCCCTGGCCACCGCCGCGTCCAGCACGGCCAGCGCGCGCGGATGGCCGCGCAGCAGCGTGCGCCGCAGCGCCACGGCGTCGCGCCTGGCCGCATGCGCCACCTCGTCGAGGAAGGCCTCCTTGAAGAATGCATTGTGCGAATGGCCCACCGAGCGCCAGTAGCCGATCGGCACCGGGCTGTCCACGGTCACGTGGGCGATGCGCTGGTTGGCGATCGCGTACTGCATGTCGTAGGCGCCTTCGGCCGTGGTCTTGTCCGGCCCCACGCCCGGCAGGCCGAGGTTGCGCGGAAAATACTGGTGGCCGATGGCGCCGCCGGCCGATTTGCTGTCCCAGGCCAGGATGTTGCCCTCCGCATCGAGGTGGGCGCGCAGGCGCGCCAGCGCGGCCGGACGGTATACGTCGTGAGTGGTGTCGTCCTCGCGCGACCAGATCAGCTGCACCGGCTTGCCGCCGGTCGCCAGCGCCACCGTCACCGCCTGCGCCACCATGTCGGCTTCCAGCCGGCGGCCGAAACCGCCACCCAGCAGCATCACCTCGATCGATACCGCCGCGCGGTCGACGCCGGCCACACGGGCGGCCACGTCCACCGCCACGCTCGGCACCTGGGTCGAGGCCCACAGGCGCACACGGCCGTCCGCCACCTGGGCGGTGCAGTTGATCGGCTCCATCGCCGCATGCGCAAGATAGGGCGCGCGGTATTCGGCCGACACCGTCAGTGCCGCGCCTTTCACGTCCTGGACGCCGGTTTCGTGGTACACGTAGCCGCCCTCCTCGTCGAGGGCGCGCGCGAACCCGGCGAACAGCGCCGCGCTGTCGAGACGCGCCGATTCTCCCTCGTTCCAGGTGACCGGCAGCGCCTGCGCGGCCTGGCGCGCCTGCCACCAGCCGGCGGCAACCACCGCCACGCCGGCGCCGGCGCCGTTGCGCTCGCCGGGAGCGCCGGGCACCGGCACCACCGCCAGCACGCCCGGCATCGACGCCACCGCCGCGCGCTCGAAGGCGGCCAATGTGCCGCCCACCACCGGCGACATCTTCACCGCCGCGTACACCATGCCGGGCACGCGCGCGTCGATGCCGAAGCGCGCGGTCCCGTTGACCTTGGCGCGGCTGTCCAGTCGCGCCAGCGGCTTGCCGATCAGGCGAAAGTCGCGCGCTTCCTTCAGGCGCACGTCGCCGGCCTGGATGCCAGCCCCGGCCCGGGCCGCATGCGCGGCCAACGCGCCATAACCGGCGCGGCGGCCGTCGGGATGCAGCACGAAACCGTCTTCCGTGCGCAGGCGCGCCGCCGGAAGCTTCCACTGTTCGGCCGCGGCCTCGAGCAGCATGGCGCGCGCCACCGCGCCGGCCTCGCGCATCGGCGTCCAGGCGTCCTTCACGCTGGTGGAACCGCCGGTAAACATGATGCCCAGTTCGCGGCCCAGCTTGGCCATCAGCCACTGCGCGCCCTGGCGCGTGCGGCCCGCGTCGTCCGGGTGGAAGGGCAGGTTTTCGCGCAGCACCGTGAGGTTGGCGAAGATCTTGTCGATGGGAGCGGGAGCGATGCGCACGGCGGACATCGGCAGGTCCAGCTCCTCGGCCACCAGCATCGGCAGCGCGGTATGCACGCCCTGCCCCATCTCGCTACGCGGCACCACCACCGAGACCGTGCCGTCCCGGGCGATGGCGATCCAGCCGTTCAGCGCCACGGCATCACCATCCACCGGCAGCGGATTCGCCGTATGCAGGCGCTGGCGCGGCGGCTGCACGCCCCAGCCCACCAGCAGCGCACCGCCGGCCAGCAGGCCGCCCAGCAGGAAGCGGCGCCGCGCCGCGCCCCGTGTGCGATGCCCGCCCGGCGCGCCCTCAGGTGCTGCTTGCGGCGGATGCACCTGCCTCGTCCGATTCGTCGTCACCGTGTTCCTGTCCGTGTTGTTGTTCTTGTCCATGCGCCCAGCGCGCCAGTATATCGCCGGGGGCGACCGGCCGGCTGTAGAGGTAGCCCTGCGCATGGCGGCAGCCGTGGCGCAGCAGGAATGCCGCCTGCGCCTCGTTCTCCACGCCCTCCGCCACCACCGACAGGTTCAGGCTCTTGCCGAGCTGGATCACGGCAACCGCGATCGCCTCGTCGTTGGGATCGGTCGAGATGTCCTGGATGAAGCTGCGGTCGATCTTGAGGGTCTGGACCGGCAGCTGCCTCAGGTAGGCCAGCGACGAATAGCCGGTGCCGAAGTCGTCGATGGCCAGCCCCACGCCGACCGCACGCAGGTCCCTGATGCATTCCAGCGCGTCGCCGGACTGCATGATGACGGATTCCGTCACCTCCAGCTGCAGGCGTTCGGCCTCCAGCCCGGTGTCGCGCAGGACCGCCGCCACCGTCGGGGCGATGCCGCCGCGCTCGAACTGGCGCACCGACACGTTGACGGCGATCTTCGGCACCCGCAGGCCGGCCCGGTCCCAGGCGACCATCTGGCGGCAGGACTCGGCCAGCACCCACTGTCCCAGCTGGTTGATGAAGCCGGTGTCCTCGGCGACGGGGATGAAGCGCACCGGGGGCACGGAGCCCAGTTCCGGGTTTTCCCAGCGCACCAGGGCCTCGACCCCGACCAGGCGGCCGGTATCGATCTCGACCTGCGGCTGGTAATGGAGGAAGATCTCCCCCTTGTCGATCGCACGGCGCAGCAGCGACTCCAGGCGCAGCCGCAGGGCGCCCTCGCCGCTCATCGAGGCCGCATAGAACTGGTAGCCATTGCGGCCGCGCGCCTTGGCCTGGTACATCGCCACGTCGGCGTTGCGCACCAGGATATTCAGGTCGGCGCCGTCCTGTGGGAACAGGCTGATGCCGACGCTGCCGGTGACGAACAGCTCGTGGCCCGACACGGTGAAGGGCTGCTCGAACAGCGACATCAGCTTCTCGGCCACGTGGCCCGCGGCAAAAGCGCCGTCCACGTCTTCGAGCAGCACGATGAATTCGTCGCCGCCCAGGCGCGCCAGCGTGTCGCCATCGCGCAGGCAGCGGGTGAGCGCGATGGCCACCTGCTTGAGCAGCTCGTCGCCCACGTGGTGGCCAAGCGTGTCGTTGACGTTCTTGAAGCGGTCCAGGTCGATGAACAGCACGGCCAGCTGCTCGCCCTCGCGCGCGGCGCGCGCCATCGCGTGCTGCAGGCGGTCGTGGAACAGCAAGCGGTTCGGCAAGGCCGTCAACGGATCGTGATGGGCCAGGTGGTCGAGCTTGTCCTGCGACTCCTTGGCCCTGGTGATGTCGCTGAACACGCAGACATAGTGGGTGAGCACGTCGGCGTCGTTGCGCACCGCCGAGACGGTGAGCGACTCGAGGTAGGCGTCGCCGTTCTTGCGCGTCTCCCACAGTTCGCCGCGCCAGAAGCCGGTGTCGTCGAGGTCGCGCCACAAGCCCTGGTAGAAGGCTTCGTCGTGGCGCGTGGACAGCGCCAGGTTCGACTGCTGGCCGAGCGCCTCGCGTTCGGTATACCCGGTGATCTGGGTGAAGGCCGGATTGGTGGCGGCCACGCGCCCGCCCGCGTCGAGCACCATCACGCCGTCGGCGATGTGTTCGAGCACGGTGGCGGCCAGGCGCAGCTTCTCTTCGGCCAGCTTGCGTTCGGTGATGTCGGCAAACACCCAGATGCTGCCCTCGTCCGGGCGCGCCGCGTCGAGCGCACAGCCGCTGACCAGGAGCCAGAACACGCTGCCGTCGCGGCGGCGGAACTGCAGTTCCTCGCCGGCGTCGAGGCCGCCCGCGATGGTCGGCGCCTTCTCCTGCCACTTGCGCTCGAACTCGGCGCGGCCGGGGAACAGGATCGCGGTCGAGCAGCCGTCCATGCCGCCTTCGGCATAGCCGAACAGGGTTTCGGCGCGGCGGTTGGCCGAGACGATGCGGCGCTCGCGCACGAACACCACCCCGAACATGACGTTGTCCAGGATCGCCCCCTGCTCGGTGAGCAGGGCCTCGATGCGCATTTCGTCGTGCTTGCGTTCGCTGATGTCGTAGATGATGCCGTCGATGCGGAAATCCTCGCTGCCCCACCCGCCCTGCGGCGCGCCGCTTTCCAGCACCCAGCGCTCGATGCCGCCGGCGTCGATGATGCGGTACTCGACTTCGTAGGGGCCGCCGGACGCCAGCGCGTCGCCGGCGACGCGGCGGTGCATGCGCCGGTCCTCGGGGTGGATGATGCTGGCCCAGTCGTCGGTGGTGGCCAGCATGAAGCGCTCGGCGGGATAGCCCGAGATGTCCTCGATGGCGTCGCTGACGAAGTCGATGTGCCCGCCCGGGCGGGCGCGGAACACGGCGCCGGGCACCTGGGTGACGATGGTGCGGAACTGTTCCTCGCGCCGGCCGATGTCGGCGAACAGCTCGCCGATCGCCACGCGCATGCGCTCCATCTGGCTGCCCAGGCGGCCCAGTTCATCCTGCGCCTGCAGGGCCAGCGGGGTATCGAAGTCGCCGCGCGCGAGCCGGTCGGAGAACCCGGTCAGGAGGCGCAGGGGCGACAGCAGGCGGCGCTTGAGCAGCAGCGCGATCAGGAGCAGCGACACCGCCAGCTGGACCGCCAGCACCAGTGCATAGTTGCGCTGCTTGGCCCGCAGCTCCTGGTGGAAATCATGGTCGCCCATCTCGATCGCGACGTGGCCGATGGTCTGGCCGCGCATCACGATCCTGCGTTCCGCGCGATAGGCGCGCGCGCCCGGCGCCAGCGCCGCGCGCCGGTTGATGAATTCGGCCCGGGACGGGTCGCGCACTTCGACGTGCACCACGGCGGGGTCGCGCATGAAGGAATCGACCAGGGCGCGCGCCGCTTCCGGGTTCATGTCCCATAATGGCTGCTGGATGGCCAGCGCCAGCAGGTCGGCATTGCGCTGCAGTGCGTCGTTGAGCGTGCGGGCGGTCGATTCGCGCTCCTGCACGCCGATCAGGAAGTAGCCCCCGACCACGGCCGGTACGGCCATTCCGCCGAACACCACCAGCAGCAGCGCGCCATACAGCGAGCGGCCATACAGCTTGCGCAGCCTGGCGAAGAATCCGGCGACGGCGTCGCGCAGTTGAAAGCGTGGCAGGGACATCGGGTAGTGGCCTGTGCCCCGCCGCCCGGCAGGGATTATCGAAATGGTATGAGATCGATCCCATTATGCATCGGACGTTGCCATACGTCAGTAAATTGCACTATGTACACTGGGGCTGGCGGCCCAGGTGTCGGCAGGATGCGACAAGACTTGTTATGATTGAATCTTTCAGAGGAGAAACAGATGAGCCTGTCGATGTATTCCGCCTCGGTTCCCGTGTTCAGGAACATGCTGGGCGCCCTTGCCGCGCTGCTGGAGAAAGCCGAAGCCCACGCCCAGCAGCACAAGATCGAGCCGGCCGCGCTGCTCCAGGCGCGCCTGTTCCCCGACATGTTCCCGCTGCTGCGCCAGGTGCAGGTCGCGACCGACTTCGCCAAGGGTGCGAGCGCGCGCCTCGCCGGCGCGGAGGTGCCGCGCTACGAGGACAGTGAACAGAGCTTCGCCGAACTGCAGCAGCGTATCACCAGGACGCTCGGCTACCTCGACAGCCTGCCGCAGGCGGCGTTCGAGGGCGCCGGCGAACGCCCGGTCACGCATGGCGCGGGCGAGCGCGCGCGCCACTTCGAGCGCGGCGACGACTACCTGCTCGGTTTCGTGCTCCCGAACTTCTACTTCCACGCGAGCACCGCCTACGCGATCCTGCGCCACAACGGGGTGCCGATCGGGAAGCGCGACTTCCTGGGCCTGTAAGCCTCAGGTGTTGCGGCGCGGGTAGCCCTGCGCCAGGATGCGCACCCAGACGCGCTCCTTTTCCTCGGCGTTCATCGACACCCAGTTCGCCACCTCGGCCACCGTGCGCCCGCAACCGCGGCACACGTCGTCGAAGGTGGTCGAGCATACGGCGACACAGGGGGTGTCCGCCCGCACCGGCCCGCTGGCCGCCGCGTCGGCCTTATTGTCCGGCATCGCGTGCGGGCCCGACGTCGAGCTTATCCCAGCCTTCGTGGCCGAGCTGTTCCATGGTGTCGATGTTCTTCTCGAAGATCTCCGCGGCCTCCGGGAAGGCCTCGACCGCGCGGTCGATGCTGTCCTCGCGCAGCAGGTGCAGGATCGGGTAGGGGGCCCGGTTGGTGTAGTTCGAGATGTCGTTCGCGTCGGTATCCGCGAACTGGTATTGCGGATGAAAACTGGCCACCTGCAGCTCGCCGTCGAGCGCCATGTCCTCGACCGCCGCGTCGGCCACGTCCAGGAATTCGTTGTAGTCCTCGAAATCGTCCAGCACGAAGGGGTGGATCAGCAGGGTCGTGTCGACCTCCTCGGCCGGTGTATCCGACAGGTGCTGCAGCTCGTCCATGAGCTGCTCGAGCAGCGCTTCCGGCGAGGTCGCACCGGAGACGACATAGCGCACCTGCTCCTTCACATAGACCGATTTGGCGAAGGGGCACAGGTTCAGGCCGATGACGGCCCGTTCCAGCCAGCGGCGGGTGGCCGCGACGATCGCGTCGTCGTCGGCATGCGGGTGTGCGGTACTCATGGATGGCAAGGTATCAATGCTAGGGAGGCGAAAGCTGGATTGTACGCACTCTTTGCGTGTGCTCATAGATCGACAGCTGCGCGGGGCTAGGCTAAGGGGTAACGAATGAGGAAACGGATGCTTTCCCGCCCCGGGCAGCCGCAGCCTCCTGCTGCGATCAGGAAGCCATTTCACGGCAACTGCGGTTTTCATGATGTCAATTCGCACGAATTCATCGCGCAGACAAAATTGTAACGAGCTGGACATAATTCTTGACTGATCCAAGCTCGACTACGTACACTGCCCTCTTGACCAGTACGTCCGTTCCTGGACGCAACATTGGAAAGCGATGCACGACATGATCCGCAAGACTGTAGCGACTGCCGCGCTGGCACTGTTGGCCACCTCCCCGATTTGCTCGCAAGTCGCCCACGCGATGGACAACGCGCCGTCGGCCGGCAACGCCGCCGTCCGCCCCGCCCTGCCGCTTGCGCCCGGCCTACTGAAGGTCGACGAGTACAAGGAAACCGACGTGTGGGGCCGCATCCGCAGCGGCTACGCGATCCCCGACCTCGACAACAGCCTGGTGGCCCGCCATACCCAGGCCTACAGCGCCCGTCCGGACAGCCTCAAGCGCATCTCGGGCCGCGCCTCGCCCTACCTCTATCACATCGTCCAGGAACTGGAAAAGCGCGGCATGCCGACCGAACTGGCCCTGCTGCCCGTGATCGAATCGGCTTTCAATCCGCAGGCCCTGTCCACTGCCGCCGCTGCCGGCCTGTGGCAGTTCGTGCCGGGCACCGGCAAGGACTACAACCTGCAGCAGAACATGTTCAAGGACGAGCGCCGCGGCGTGCTGGCCTCGACCGATGCGGCCCTGAGCTACCTGCAGCGCCTGTACACGATGTTCGGCGACTGGCACCTGGCGCTCGCCGCTTATAACTGGGGCGAAGGCAACGTCCAGCGCGCCATCAAGAAGAACCAGGCGCTCGGCAAGGGCACCGACTTCGAGAGCCTGGCCGAGCTGATGCCGCTTGAAACCCGCAACTACGTGCCGAAGCTGCAGGCAGTCAAGAACATCGTCGGCAACCCGCTGCAATACAACGTCGCCCTGCCGGCGATCGACAACCAGCCCTATTTCACCGCCATCGACAAGACCAGCGACATCGACGTCGCCGTCGCGGCCCAGCTGGCCGAGATGTCGCTCGACGAGTTCCGCGCACTCAATCCGCAGTTCAAGAAGCCGGTCATCACCGGCGGCGACAAGACCAAGATCCTGCTGCCGAAGGAAAACGCCGAGAAGTTCAACCTGAACCTGGCCCAGTGGGGCCGCGAGCTGTCGAGCTGGACCACGCACAAGATCACCAACGCCCGCACCAGCATCGCCGCGCTGGCATCGAAGTTCGGCACCACCCCGGAAGTCATCCGCCAGGCCAACAACATCCCGGCCAAGTCGACCGTCAAGGCCGGCTCGACCATCCTGGTGCCGAAGGTGTCGGCTTCGCAGGCCGGCGACATCGCCGAGAACATCATCGACAATGCCGTGGTGGCGTTCGAAGCCGAACGCAGTCCGCGCATGAAGGCTTCAAGCAAGGCTTCCCGCTACAAGGCCAAAGCCGGCGCCCCGTCGAAGAAACGTATTGCGCGCAACACCTCGTCCAAGCGCAAGAAGCGTTGATTCAAATCAAGGCCGACCTTAAATCGGCCTTAAAGCCCCACTTCCCTCGGCCGCACGCCAGGCGGCCGCGTGCAGACTTTTCCAAAGTCCTGTATAGTGTCGTTTGTGCGCTGCAATAACATGTTCAAACAGACAGGACGCAGCAGATAGGCACAGTAGTACATAAGCAGCATCGCAAGCCTTGGCGACAAACGTTCGCCCTTCTTAAAAGCCCTCCCGCCCTGTGTGTCAGCATCCCAGACACCGTCCCGGCGCAAAGCTTTTGTGCCGAAATTGCTTTCATTTCTGAGTCATTTCGTAGTGTTGGTTCGCGTTGCTATTTTGCGCTCGTCATTTCGACACGCGCGATCATGATTTATTCCGAAAGTAAAAGTACACATGAGTTTTGAAGCCCTAGGTTTACACGCGTCGCTCGTCAAAGCAGTTGCTGAAGCCGGCTACACCAAGCCGACCCCGGTGCAGGAGCAGGCCATCCCGGCCGCCATCGCCGGCCGCGACCTGCTGGTCTCGTCGCAGACCGGTTCAGGCAAGACCGCAGCATTCATGCTGCCGGCGCTGAACAAGCTGGCTAACGCCGAGCCGACCGCAGCCAGCCGTACCCCTGCGCAGAACGCGCAGTCGGCGCGCGCCCGCGGCGAACGCGTCCGTTTCACCCCAGCCCAGCCGAAGATGCTGGTCCTGACCCCTACCCGCGAACTGGCACTGCAGGTGACCACCGCGACCGAACAATATACGACTGACATGCGCCGCATCCGCGCCGTGTCGATCCTGGGCGGCATGCCGTATCCGAAGCAGATGCAGCTGCTGTCGAAGAACCCGGAAATCCTGGTGGCGACCCCGGGCCGCCTGATCGACCACATGGAATCGGGCAAGATCGATTTCTCGCAGCTCGAGATCCTCGTGCTGGACGAAGCCGACCGCATGCTGGACATGGGTTTCATCGACGACATCGAAAAGATCGTCGCCGCAACCCCGGCCAGCCGCCAGACGATGCTGTTCTCGGCCACGCTGGACGGCGTGGTGGGCAACATGGCGCGCCGCATCACCAAGGATCCGCAGACGATCCAGATCATGAGCGCGGCCAACCGCCACGAGAACATCTCGCAGAAAGTGCACTTCGTCGACGACCTGTCGCACAAGAACCGCCTGCTCGACCACCTGCTGCGTGACGAATCGATGGACCAGGCGGTGGTGTTCACCGCCACCAAGCGCGACGCCGACATGATCGCCGACCGCCTGAACATCGCTGGTTTCGCGGCCGCCGCACTGCACGGCGACATGCACCAGGGCGCGCGCAACCGCACCCTGGACAGCATGCGCCGCGGCCAGGTGCGCGTGCTGGTGGCGACCGACGTCGCCGCCCGCGGCATCGACGTGCCGACCATCACGCACGTGGTGAACTACGACCTGCCGAAATTCCCCGAGGACTACGTGCACCGCATCGGCCGTACCGGCCGTGCCGGCCGCAACGGCCTGGCGATCTCGCTGGTGAACCATGCCGAAGGCATGAACGTGAAGCGCATCGAACGCTTCACCAAGCAGCTGATCCCGGTCGATGTCGTGGAAGGCTTCGAGCCGAAGCGTTCGGCGCCGGCCCGCTCGGGTTCGCGTCCGGGCTGGAAGCCGGGCGACGGCCGCAATGCCGCCAAGCCGGGCCAGCGCAGCTTCGCCAAGCCGGGCTATGGTGATCGCGCTCCACGTGAAGGCGGTTTTGCCCGTCCGGCGGACAGCCGTCCTGCCGACAGCCGTTACGCCGACCGCGGTCCGCGTGAAGGCTTCGGTGCACCGCGCACCGCCGGCTTCGGCGACCGTCCGCAACGCGAAGGCGGTTACCGCCGTGACGCGGCCCCGCGCGAAGGCGCGCCTAGCACGGCGCCGCGCGAAGGCGGCTACCGTGGCAACCGTCCGGAAGGCGCACGCCGTGAAGGCTTTGCCAAGCCGGCGCACCCGCGCTCGGGCGACGGCGCCCGCCGTACTTTCGGCGAATACTGATCGCTGAATGCTTCATGAAAAATGGCTGCCTTGGGGCAGCCATTTTTTTCACCTCGACGGCGCAACGCGCTTGCTCAGTCTCCGTCAGCGTCAAACAATCCGCCGTCGCCGCTAGTATCGTCCTCACCGTCATTCCGCCTTCTACCGAGGCGCCAGGCAGGTGGTGTTTCCTGGTGCGCATTTGCCATGGCTTTGGAAACCCTGTTCCCGCGTCCCCGCGTGCAGATGAGCCAAAAGCCGCCTGCGAACAGCATCGCTCCAGTGAGACCCCACCACATTTCGCGCAGGCTCCAAGCCACGATCTCCAGCGACAGTCCGGTGACGATGAGCAGCAGCCCTACCACGTCTCTGGCGTTCATGAATGCTCCACTATGTCACAGTGAGCAATATACTACCCGACGATCCATTTGCCCGGCAGGCGCGGCGTATAATCGCGATCTCGCCTTTGGAGAATCCGGCAGTGCGCAAGCGCATCCTCATCGTCAGTCCCGCAAGCGCCCGCGAGAACAACGGCAACTGGCAGACTGCCAGCCGCTGGGCGCGCTTCCTGCGCGGCGCGCACGAGGTCGGCATTGCGGGCGGGTGGGCAGCAGGAGACCCGGCGCCGCACCTGATGATCGCCCTCCATGCGCGCCGATCGGCAAGCGCGCTGGCCGCGTTCGGTGCGGCCTTCCCGGGCCGCCCCTCGGTGCTGGTCCTGACGGGAACCGATCTCTACCGCGACATCGCCACCGATTCCCGCGCCCGCGCTTCGCTCGAACGCGCCACCTCCCTCGTGCTGCTGCAGCCGGCAGGCCTTGTCCTGCTGCCGCCGCACCTGCACGCCAGGGCACGCGTCATCTACCAGTCGGCCCCGACCCTGCGCCCCCATGTCCCCGCGACGGCGCCACGCCATGCCGATGTCTGCATGGTGGGTCATCTGCGCGAGGAAAAGGATCCCTTGACCTTCATGCGCGCCGCCGGCCTGGTAGGGCATCCGGCGGCGCGCCTGCTGCACATCGGCGGCGCGCTCGACCCGGTGCTGCGCCGCGCGGCCGAAGCGGCGCAGGCGGCCCATCCACGCTATCGCTGGCTCGGCGCCCTGCCCCATGCCATGGCGCGCCGGCGCATCAAGCGCTGCCGGGCCATGGTGATCGCTTCGCGGATGGAGGGCGGGGCGAACGTCATCATCGAGGCCGTCACCAGCGGCGTGCCGGTGCTGGCTTCCGACATCAACGGCAACCGCGGCATGCTGGGCGAAGATTACGCCGGCTATTTCGCGCCCGGCGACGCGGCCGCACTGGCGCGGCTGATCGACCGTCTCCTGGGCGATCCTGCCTTCGACGCCCTGTTGCGCCGCCAGTGCGCAGCCCGCGCCACCCTGTTCGCCCCCGCCGCCGAGCAAGCGGCGCTGCGCGACTTGGTGGATAATCTTTTACTTCGCGCCCCAAGCGCAACCCTGGATATGGAATAACGATGAGCACGACCACCGAGCAACCCATCAAACTCACCTCCTTCTCGCACGGCGGCGGCTGCGGCTGCAAGATCGCGCCCGGCGTGCTGTCCGAGATCCTGAGCAGATCGGCCGGCTTCCCGGTGCCGAAGGAGCTGATGGTCGGCATCGAGACCGCCGACGACGCCGCCGTCTACAAGCTCAATAACGAGCAGGCCCTGATCGCCACCACCGACTTCTTCATGCCGATCGTCGACGATCCCTTCGACTTCGGCCGCATCGCCGCCACCAACGCGATCTCGGACGTGTACGCGATGGGCGGCACGCCGATCATGGCGCTGGCCCTGGTCGGCATGCCGGTCAACAAGCTGCCGCTCGACACCATCGGCCAGATCATCCGCGGCGGCGAGTCCGTGTGCGCCGATGCCGGCATCCCGATCGCGGGCGGCCACACCATCGACTCGGTCGAACCGATCTACGGCCTGGTTGTGCTGGGCCTGGTGCACCCGTCCAAGGTCAAGCGCAATGCCGACGCCAGGGCCGGCGACGTGCTGGTGCTCGGCAAGCCGCTAGGCGTGGGCGTGCTGTCGGCGGCGCTGAAGAAGGATGCGCTGGGCCCCGATGGCTATGCGGCGATGATCGCCAACACCACCAAGCTGAACAAGCCAGGCCGCCTGCTGGCCGACATGCCCGGCGTGCACGCAATGACCGACGTCACCGGCTTTGGCCTCTTGGGCCACCTGCTGGAACTGGCGCGCGGGGCCAGATTGTCGGCCACGCTCGAGATGGACAAGGTGCCGCTGCTGCCGGGCGTGCTGCAGCTGGCGCAGGACGGTTTCTTCACCGGGGCCTCCGGGCGCAACTGGGACGCCTACGGCAAGGACGTGGAGCTGGCCGATACCGTCACGCCGGCCCAGCGCGCGCTGCTGACCGACCCGCAAACCTCGGGCGGCCTGCTGGTGTCCTGTGACCCGGGCAGCGTGGACGAGGTGCTGGCCCTGTTCGCCCGCGAAGGCTTCGGCGACGCCGTCGTGATCGGCCGCATGGGCGACGGCGCCGCGCGCGTCACGGTCGCCTGAGGCGCTTTGACGCCTGCCCGCGCGACCGTCAGCGCCGCGCCGCCATCGCCTCGAAACGGTCTGCCAGGTCCTCGGCCTGCTGCGCCGGATCGAAGTGCGCGTAACGCTGCGCAAAGGCAGCCGCGGCCTCGCCGTAGGCTGCCTTCTCCAGCAGCGCCCGCAGCATCGCGTCCCAGTCGCGCGGGCGCGGCTCCTGCATCGCATTGATCCCCGCTCCCAGTTGCGCCACCCGGCGCGCCATCAGGAAGCTTTCCGTCGCATGCGGCAGCATCAGGAGCGGCCGTCCGGCCAGCAGGGCCTGCGCCACCAGCGCTTCGCCTGCGTGGCTCACCACCAGTTCGCATTGCGCCAGCGCCGGGGGCAGCGCCACCGGCGCCGGGGCATAGGCGAGCAGCGGGCTGTCCACCGGCGGCGGCGCCCCGCCCGCGACGTCCGGCATGTAGCACAGCACGCGGCAACCCTGCCGCACCAGCGCCGCCAGCACCTCGCCTGATTCCGGCACGCCGCGGCGCAGGTAGGCGAACACGCGCGGCCCCGCGCCGTCCGGCCATATGGCGCTGCCGGCGGCCGGCGGCGGCAGGTTCGGTCCCAGCCAGGGTCCGCCGCCGTGCCGTCCGAGATGGTCGAGCTCCGGCCAGGTGCACAGCAGCGCATGGTCGCCCAGCAGCAGGTCGGCGCCGTGCGCCAGTGGCGCGGCGCCGTGCAGCGCCAGCACCCGGTTGGCGCTGTCCAGCAGGCGCCTCGGTGGTACGCAAGCGGGACGGCTGGGGCGCCTCCCAGTCGCGCAGCGGGGGCAGCGGCCGGCCTGCCGGCGGCATCGTGAAACCCGGCCCGAGCGCCGCGCTGGGCAATCCAAGGCTGCGCGCGGCCAGGATGGCGGTGGGTGCATAGTCGGCGATGACGAGGCTGGGACGCCCCTGCCGGAACAGTGCGCGCCAGCCTTCGCACAGGCCGGCCAGCGCGTCCGCATCGAGGTAGCCGCAGGCAAGCAGGATTTCGGCCAGGCTGGCCTGCTCGGGCGGCAGGCCAGCCGTACGGTGCAGCCAGACCGGCGCCTGGAAGCTGGCGATGCCCTGGCCCAGCCTGGCGTCCGCCAGCATGCGGCGCGTCAGCACCAGGTCGCGCAGCACGAAGCTGAGCTCGTGGCCGCGGGCGCGCAGCGGCAGGGCGATCGACTTGAGGCGCCCGGCATGCCCCAGGCCGCCGCCGAGTTCCCAGCAAAGAATGAAATGAGCCATGCCCGGCAGTGTAGCCCAGCGTGGCCGGGAATAGCGTCAGGCCGGCTGGAACAGGCCCGGATCGCGGTCAGGATTGCCGGTATCCCGCTCGACCTCGACGCTGGCGCGGTCCAGCGCAATGTGCTTCGGCAGCGCCTGGATCACAGTGCAGCCCCGGGGCCATCGCTCGAAAGGCTCAGGCCGGCGGTTCCGTGCGCATGGGCTCCGGCGGCCGGTCGACCAGGCCGTGTCCGACGCGTTCGTATTCGGCGATCACCTGCGCGCCGAGCAGCAGGAGCGTGGCCGCGATCTCGAGGCTGAACATGACGACGATCGCCGTCGTCATCGATCCGTACACGACGTTCACCTGCGACAGCGTGGAGAAATACCAGACCAGGATGCGGCGCGCGACTTCCCACAGCAGGGTCGCGGTGATGCCGCCGACCAGCGCGTGCCAGACCGACAGGCGCCCGACCGGCATCACCAGGTAGATCGAGGTCAGCACCAGGATTTCGCCGAACAGCCCGAGCAGGTAGAGGAGCGCGCCGGATACGCCGTCCAGCGACCACTCGACGCCGAACAGCCAGACCCTCTCCTTGCCCATCACTTCCAGTGCGCCGGCGACCAGCGTGACGATCATGACGCCGAAGCCGAGCGCCAGGATGTAGCAGTAAGGGAGTACGGCGGACACCATGAAATGGCGCCGCCTGGACGCCACCCGGTGGATGAAGATCACGCTCATCGCGTTCTCGAGCACCGTGAAGGCGAGCGAACTGAAGAACAGCATGGTGACCGCCAGCACCCAGGTGATCAGGTCGCGGTTCTGGAGGAAGTGCGCCACTTCGTCCACGATCGGCTGCGACTGCCCCGGCACCAGCATGCCCAGGTAGCGCTGCAGGGTATCGAGCAGCTCGGCCTGGTCGATGAAGTGCGACAGCGCCACCACCGCCAGCATCAGGAAGGGCACGATCGACAGCAGCGCGTAATAGGCAACCGCGCCGGCCAGCAGCAGGCCCTGGTTGGCGCGGAAACCCCGGATGACCTGCCGGGCGAAGTTGAAGGGGTGGGACAGGATCCAGGCATTGGCGCGCTGGTCCAGCAGGCGTTCGCGCCAGCTCCTGCGACGGCTCATCGCGCCAGCCTGATCCCGCTGAACTGCCAGCGCGCCCCGGCCGGGAAGAAGTTGCGGTAGCTGGCGCGCGCATGGCCGTCGGGCGTGGCGCAGGACGAGCCGCGCAGCACATACTGGTTGACCATGAATTTGCCGTTGTACTCGCCGATGGCGCCCGGCGCCGGGGCATAGCCGGGATACGGCGCATAGCTGCTGCTGGTCCACTGCCAGCAGGCGCCGAACATCTGCACCAGGCCGGCGCCCTGCGCCGCCTCCGGGTGCAGGGCGCCGCCGCCGAGCGAGGCCTGGCGCGCCGCGAATTCCCATTCCGCCTCGGTCGGCAGGCGCAGGCCGGGCTCGTGCATCGCGCGCCAGCGGGCGTAGGCGTCGGCTTCGTACAGCGAAACATGGGTGACCGGGCGCGCCGGGTCGAGCGGCTGGAGGCCATGCAGCGTGAACTCGCACCATGCGCCGTCCTCGCCCGGAATCCAGTACAGCGGATGGGTCATCTCGCCGCTGCAGACGCGGTCCCAGCCCTCCGCCAGCCACAGGGCCGGGTCGCGGTAGCCGCCGGCCTCGATGAAAGCCAGGTACTCGCCATTGGTGACCAGCCGCGAGGCCAGTGCGAAGGGAGCGACGTAGGTCCGGTGGCGCGGCAGCTCGTTGTCGAAGCAGAAGCCGCTTGAGCCATGGCCGATCTCGGCCATGCCGCCGTCGAAGCCGATCCAGGCGATCGGCGCCGGCGGCGCCCCGGCCTCCATCCGCTGCGCCGTATAGCCCGGGTACAGCGGGTTCTGGGCCAGCAGGTGCTTGAGGTCGGTCAGCATCAGCTCCTGGTGCTGCTGCTCGTGCTGCAGGCCCAGTTCGACCAGGCTCGCGAGCCGGGTATTCGACGTCCCGGCGAGCAGCCTGGCGATGCGTGCGTCGACATCCTCGCGGTAGGCGCACACTTCGTCCAGCGAGGGGCGCGTGAGCAGGCCGCGGCGGGCGCGCGGATGCCTGGCGCCGATGCCGTTGTAATAGGAATTGAACAGCATCCGGAAGGCCGGGTGGAAAGGGGCGAAGCCCGCTTCGTGCGCTTCCAGGATGAAGGTCTCGAAGAACCAGGTGGTATGCGCCAGGTGCCACTTGGCCGGGCTGGCGTCCGGCATCGACTGGGCGCAGCAATCCTCGCCGGAGAGCGGCGCGGCAATCTCGAGCGAACGCGCGCGCACCCGCGCGAATGCGTGCCGGATGTCTTCGCCCTGCCCGATGCCCATCAGTGGACCGCCTGCGCGTGGATGACCGCGAACCAGCGCTGCGGATCGGTCCACACGCGGGTGGCCTCGAAGCCGGAGCGCTCCAGCAGGGCGATCGCATCGGCCTGCTGGTACTTGTAGCTGTTCTCGGTGTGGATGGTGTCGCCCGCTTCGAAGCTGCGTGCCCCGCCGCGCCAGCGTACCTCCTGGCGGCGCAGCGCCTCGAGATGCATCTCGACGCGGCCCTCGGCCGGATTGTAGAAGCCGCGGTGGCGCCAGGCGCGGATGTCGAAATCGGCCTCGATCAGCCGGTTCACGTGGCGCAGCAGGTTCAGGTTGAATGCGGCGGTGACGCCGAGCGCATCATCGTAGGCCGCATCGAGCGTCGGCTTGTCCTTGGCCAGGTCGACGCCCAGCAGCACCCCGCCGTCGCTGCCGCACTGCAGGCGCAGGCGGCGCAGGAAGGCATGTGCTTCGGCAGGGGTAAAATTGCCGATCGACGAACCGGGATAGAAGAACAGGCGGCGTTCTTGCGCGACCTGCGGCGGCAGCTCGAACCGGCTCGAGAAATCCATGCCGATGCCGTGCATGTCGATGTGCGGGAAGCGCTGGCGCAGGCGCGCCAGGGCGTCGCACAGGAATTCGGCCGAGATGTCGACGGCGGCATACTGCGCCGGCGCCAGCAGCGGAAACAGCGACGCTGCCTTGGCACAGTTGCCGGCCCCAAGGTCGACCAGGGTGGCGCCGCTGCCGGCCACGCGCGCGATCTCGGCGCCGTGGCGGGACAGGATCGCCGCTTCCGTGCGCGTCGGGTAGTACTCGGGCAGTTCGCAGATGGCTTCGAACAGCTTCGAACCGAGTGCGTCGTAGAGGAACTTGGGCGCGATCCAGGCCTTCGGGGCCGCGAGTCCGGCGTGGAGCTCGTCGGCCACGTGGGCGTTGGCGGCGCGCGGGCGGTCTTCCGTGCAGGAGATGTGCATAAGCGTTATCATTCGTGCCGCCACACCGCACCATGCGTCATGGCATAGGGATTGCCGAACCGGCGTTGCCGTTTTGGCCATGATAGCGGAATCCGGCGTTTGGCCGCACCCCATTGCCGTGCAGGCATGACAGACCCGGTTCACGCGTTTCCAGACTCGATACCAACATCCAAAAAGAAAGCCAACGATGACGTCCTTTTCGCCCTTGCGTGTCCTGAAAACCATGTTCACCGCAACAGCCACGGCTGGCCTGCTGCTGGCCGCCGGCGGCGCCTCCGCCCAGAACACCCCAGGCGTGCTGCGCGTCTCGGCGATTCCCGACGAAGCGCCGACCGAACTGCAGCGCAAGTTCAAGCCGCTGGGCGACTACCTGGCCAAGGCGACCGGCCTGAAGGTCGAGTTCACCCCGGTGACCGACTATGCCGCGTCGGTCGAGGGCCTGATCAACCGCAAGATCGACATGGTCTGGTTTGGCGGCTTCACCTTCGTGCAGGCCAATGTGCGCAGCAAGGGACAGGTGGTTCCGCTGGTGCAGCGCGTCGAAGATGAAAAGTTCCGCTCGGTCTTCGTCACCACCAAGGCGGACATCAACAAGCTGGAAGACCTGAAGGGCAAGACCCTGGCCTTCGGTTCGGAATCCTCGACCTCGGGCCACCTGATGCCGCGCTCCTTCCTCCTGGGCGCGAAAGTCAACCCGGACACCGACCTGAAGCGCGTCGCATTCTCCGGTGCGCACGACGCCACCGTGGCCGCGGTCGCGGGCGGCAAGGTCGACGCCGGCGCCCTGAACATCTCGGTGTGGGACAAGCTGGTCGAAACCGGCAAGGTCGACCCGAAGGCCGTGCGCGTGTTCTACACCACCCCGGGCTACTACGACTACAACTGGACCGTGCGCAGCGACATGAGCCCGGCTCTGCAGAAGAAGATCACGGACGCCTTCCTGGCCCTCGACGCCTCGACCCCGGAAGGCAAGCAGATCCTGGAACTGCAGCGCGCCACCAGGTTCATCCCGACCAGGGCCTCGAACTACGGCGCGATCGAAGCGGCTGCCCGCAACGCCGGCCTGCTGAAGTAATCAGGGCGCCAACCGAGGCACCAAGGCCACGATGACTTTCCGGCTCGAGAAACTCACGGTACGCCACCTGGCGGGAGCGGCCACGGCGCCGGCGGCCCTCCATGAGCTCGACCTGGATATCGCACCCGGCGAGCAGCTGGCGCTGATCGGCCCTTCCGGCGCCGGCAAGACCACCCTGCTCGCCACCCTCGCCTGCGCGCACCGGCCGGCCCAAGGTGCTTTCTCGCTATTCGGACAGGACCCATGGGCCCTGTCGCACTCCGCGCGCCACCGGCTGCGCGCGCGCCTGTTCCTGGCGCCGCAGACGCCGCCGCTGCCGCCGCGCCAGCGCGTGGTGACCGCGGTGCTGGCGGCGCGCCTGCCCCACATGAGCCTGTGGCAGGCATTCGTCTCCCTGGCGCGTCCGGGCGACCCGGACGCCGCCCATGCCGCGCTGGCGCGTTTCGGCCTGGGCGACAAGCTGTACGCGCGCGTCGACCGCCTGTCCGGCGGCGAGCGCCAGCGCTGCGGCCTGGCGCGCCTGCTGCTCTCCAGCGCCGAAACCTTGCTGGTCGACGAGCCGATTTCCGCGCTCGATCCGGCGCTGGCCCGCCACACGCTGGCCACGCTGCAGCAGGAAGCCTCGACGCGCAAGGCCACGCTGGTCTGCAGCCTGCACCAGGTCGACATGGCGCGCGCCCACTTTCCGCGCCTGGTCGGCCTGCGCGCCGGCCGCATCGTGTTCGACGCCCGCGCCGATGCGGTGAGCGACGCCATGATCGCCGCCCTGTACGACAACGACGCCGTCGCGCCGCAGCCGCCGCACCCGCACGAGTCGCCCGACCGGATCGCCGTCGGCGCCTGCTTCTGATGAAGGTGGTCCACCCCGACCCCGCCTGGCGCGGCCGCGTCACCGTCACGCTTGCCTGCCTGCTGCTGCTGTGGCCGATGCTGGCGGCCAGCGAGTTCAAGCCCTGGCTGCTGTTCGACCCGCAGAGCCTGGCCGCGGCCTGGCACTTCCTCTCCGACTTCCTGCGCCCGGAAACGAATGGCGAGTTCCTGGCGCTGGTGCTGCGCGAGACCTGGCAGACGATCGCCATCGCTACCGCCGGCCTGAGCCTGGCCCTGCTGGGCGCAATCCCCGCCACCCTGGTGATCAGCGAGCGCCTGTCGATTTCCCGCCTCGGCACCGGGCGCATGCATCCGGCCGCCGCCCTGCTGCGCCAGCTGCTGCGCTGGGTGCTGGTGCTGCTGCGCAGCGTGCCGGAGCTGGTCTGGGCCCTGCTGTTCGTGCGCATCGTCGGCCTCGGCCCCACCGCAGGGGTGCTGGCCATCGCCCTCACCTATTCCGGCATGCTGGCCAAGGTGTATGCCGAGATCCTCGAATCATCGAGCGCCCACGCGACCGACATCCTGCTGGCCAACGGCAGCGGGCGGCTGCCGGCCCTGCTGTACGGCGCACTGCCGGAATCGAGCGCGGAACTGGTTTCCTACACCGTCTACCGCTGGGAATGCGCGATCCGCGGCTCGGCGGTGATGGGCTTCGTCGGCGCGGGCGGCCTGGGCCAGCGCATGGAAGAGTCGACCAAGATGATGGCCGGCGGCGAAGTGTCCACCATGCTGATCATGTTCGTGCTGCTGGTGGCGCTGGCCGACCTGGTGTCTAAAATGCTGCGCCGGAGGCTGGGTTGACGCCGCAGTTGCCGCCGCCGCCGCCGCGCAGCTACGGCACGCCCTTGCTGCTGCTGGCGCTGGCCGCCCTGGTCGCGGCCAGCTTCGCCTCGCTGCCGCTGCAATGGTCCGCCTTCTTCACGCCGGAGGCGATCGCATCGGGCGCGGAATTCCTGGCCGGCTTCACGCCGCCGGAGACCAGCCGGGCCTTCCTCGTGAAGACCGCAGCGGCGCTCTGGGAAACGCTGGCCATGTCCCTGGTGGGCACCCTGCTGGCGCTGATCGGCGGCATGCTGCTGGCCCTGCCCGCGGCCGGCCGCCTCGGCCAGGCCCTGCGCGGCCTTACCCGGGTGCTGCTGAACATCCTGCGCTCGATCCCGGAACTGGTCTGGGCGGCGCTGCTGCTGGTCGCGGCCGGCCTCGGCCCCTTCGCCGGCACGCTGGCGCTGGCGGCGCACACCAGCGGCGTGCTGGGGCGCCTGTTCGCCGACGCCCTCGAGAACGTCGAGCCGCTGCCGGAAGCGAGCCTGCGCACCAACGGCGCCGCACCCCTGGCCGCCTTCCTGTACGCTACACTGCCGCAGGCCCTGCCGCAGATGCTGTCTTACACGCTGTACCGCTGGGAGAACATCATCCGCGCTGCCGCGGTGCTGGGCGTGGTCGGCGCCGGCGGCCTGGGCCAGATGCTGAAGTACCACCTGTCGCTGTTCCAGATGCAGAGCGCGGCCACGGTGGTGATCGCGATGCTGCTGCTGGTGGCCGGCGTGGACGCCCTCAGCTTCGCGCTGCGCCGCATCCTGACCCGCTAACACCGACAGATCGGAACGCCATGCTCGTGCTCGACAAGCTGACCAAATCCTATGGCGGGCGCACCGTGCTGTCCGATTTGTCGCATGTGTTTCGCGCCGGCCATTTTGTGGCCATCATGGGCGAATCAGGGGTCGGCAAGTCGACCCTGCTGAACCTCGTCGCCGGCCTCGATACACCAAGCGCCGGCCAGGTGATCGTGGACGGCACGCCGATGTCGGCGCTCGACGACACGGCCGCCACCCGCCTGCGCCGCACCCGCATGGGCTTCGTGTTCCAGGCCTTCCACGTGCTGCCGCACCTGACGCTGCGCCAGAACGTGGCGCTGCCGCTGCTGCTCAACCGGCTGGCTGCCGGCCGCGCCGACGAGATGCTGGCGGCGGTCGGCCTGGCCGGGCGCGGCGAGGACTTCCCGCGCCAGCTCTCCGGCGGCGAACTGCAGCGGGTGGCGATCGCCCGCGCACTGGTGCACCGCCCCGCCCTGCTGCTGGCCGACGAACCGACCGGCAACCTCGACCCCGAGACGGCGGCCGGCATCCTCGACCTGCTGCGCCGCGAGATCCGCGCCAGCGGCGCCGGCGCCATCATGGTCACCCACTCGCACGCCGCGGCCGCCATGGCCGACCAGGTGCTGCTTCTAACACGTTCCGGATTGAAATTAGCGTAAATTCCACGAAGAAAGAATTCAGTTACCGTCTGTTACGTTCAGTTCGTGAATCGCGCATGACGCAATCGTAGTAATATCACAACGACCCGCCACCAATACCTGATCACAACAGGCAGGGCTATTTCCAGAACAAGTCGATCTGTCCCGAATAATCGTGCTTATATTCGGAGAAGCAACATGAGCGTACGACAGAAAAAACAGGAAATGCTCGAAGCGATGCAGCGGGCCCGCGCCCTGGAGCCCTCGAGTTTCGTGCCCAACAAGCTGCTCGACACCCTGATCGAGCGCATGCAGCTGAAGAACGACGCGGAACTGTGCCGCGTGCTCGAAGTGCAGCCGCCGATCATCAGCAAGATCCGCCACCGCAAGCTGAACGTCGGCGCCACGATCCTGCTGCGCATGCATGAAAAATCGAATATCCCGATCCGCGAGCTGAAGGAACTCACCAGCGCCTCGGTCCATTAGACCGGCTCCTGCCAGGACCAGGCGGCCCGGCGGACCGGCAGCGCACGACGCGTTACGGGGCAGCCGGAGGCCGTCCTGTCTTGAGCTGGGGCAGTGCCGCCAGCACGGACTTGAGGGTGGCGATGTCGACCTGCCCCAGCAGGGCCACGCCGATGCGCAACAGTTCGCTCTTCTTGACCTCGATGCCGGCGCGCAGGCAGGCCTGCTTGACCTCGGCAAGCACCGCGTATTCATGCTCGGGCATGGTGAAGCTGTCGCGCACCAGCACGGGGCGCGCGTCCGGCGCCGCCGGCGCGCTCCCGCGCGGCGCCGCGGCGGGCTTGCGCGCAGCGCCCTTCACGGCCGGCGCCGCCAGTGACTTCGCCGCCGCCTTCACGGCCGTCTTGACGCTGGCGCCGGAAGACCTGGACCGGGCAGTTCCGGGTTGTACAGACTTGGGTTGTACAGACTTGGACTGGGCAGGCTTCGCCTTGGCGGCTTTCGCCACTGTGAACCGGGCCGGCGCCGCGGCCTTGGCCGCCGGCTTTGCGCTCTTCGCAGGCACGGCCTTGGTGCGTGCACCACCCTTTGCTGCCGCCGTGACGGCAGCTGACTTGCTGGGCATTACCGACTCCATCATTCAACAAGCCAAACAATATAGTCGATTTAGCTGAGAACTGCCAAGGCGTGCGTCAAACGAACGGGCGGCATGAAACGTGTTGCTTCGTAGGGTGGTCGGCTTCGCCGACCGCGCGTCCAAATTTCTGATGAGCTACCACTGCGCGTCCGGATGTTGGACGCGCGGTCGGCAGAGCCGACCACCCTACAGGTATCAATCTCGTCGAGGTGGCTTCAGTCCGCGCCTTCCTGCCCTTCCGATTCATCATCGGCATCGGCGAACTCCTGGGCGATGCGCAGGAATTCGGCTTCCAGCGAAAAGAAGGCGTCCAGCACGTCCGGGTCGAAATGGGAACCGCGTCCATGGCGCATGATCTCGAGCGACTGTGCGTGGGTGAACGGCGGCTTGTACACGCGGCGCGACATCAGCGCGTCGTACACGTCGGCCACCGCCATCAGGCGCGCCGACACCGGGATCTCCTCGCCGCTCAGGTTTTCCGGATAGCCGCTGCCGTCCCACTTCTCCTGGTGCGAGTGGGCGATCTGGCGTGCGAACATCAGGAAGCTGTTGCTGCCCCCCACGTGCTTCTCGGCCAGCATGATGGTGTCGCGCCCGTAGGCCGCGTGCAGTTTCATCACTTCGAATTCCTCGGCATCGAGCTTGCCGCGCTTTTGCAGGATGCGGTCGGGAATCGCGACCTTACCGATGTCGTGCAGCGGCGCCGACTTGACCATCAGCTCGATGTTCTCGTCGCTCAGGCTGGCGGCGAAGCGCGGATGGCTGCGCAGCTTGAACGCCAGCGCACGCACGTAGTGCTGGGTGCGGCGGATATGCTTGTCCGGCGCGCCGCTGCGGTACTCGGCCATCGAGGCCATCGCCAGGATCAGCGCTTCCTGCATCAGGAGGAGCTGGGCGGTACGCTGCTGGACCATGCGTTCCAGGTTCTGGTTGTGCTCCTGCAGCAGCTTGCGCGCCGCCCGCAGGGTCAGGTGGGTCGACACGCGCGCGAACAGGATCGGTGGGCTGATCGGCTTGCCGAGGTAGTCCACCGCGCCCACCGACAGGCCCATCGCCTCGTCCTCGATCTGGTTCTTGGAGGTCAGGAAGATCACCGGGATGTCCGCGGTGGCCGGATTGGCCTTGAGCGCACGGCATGTTTCGTAGCCGTCCATCCCCGGCATCATGACGTCGAGCAGGATCAGGTCGAGGTCCGGCGTGGCGGCGGCGACCTGCAGCGCGGTGCTGCCGTTGGTGGCCACCTTGGTGTGGTACTTGTCTTTCAGCAGGCGCGACAGCAGCATGATGTTGTCCGGCGTGTCGTCGACGATCAGGATCGTCGGCCGGTACTGCTTGTCCATCACCTGCTGGTCCTTCGGTGCTGGGTTCATATGTGTTCCGCGATGGAGGGAGAGGCGCCGTTGGCCTGGGCCAGCACCAGGCGCGCCTCCTCGAATTCGTAACGCGACAGGTGCGCCTCGAGACGGGCCAGCGCGCCCGGACCGAGCAGGCGGGCCAGCGGCGCGCGCATGACGTCGAAGTAATCGGTGGCTTCGCCCGAGAATTCGGCCAGCAGCTTCTCCAGCTGGGCCGCGGCCTCGGCCGCGTCATGCCCGTCGTCGGGGGCGTCCGCGGCCGGCCCCGCCGCCGGCACTTCCTGCGCGTTGGCAAAATAACAGTCGAGCGAATCCATGAGGTCGGCCATGGCGCGCTCCAGCGCGGCAACGCTGCGGTGCAGCGCCGGGACGTCCGGCGCGGGCCTGTCGGCCTGCTCCTCGATCTCCTGCGACAGCGACTGCAGCTCGCGCGCCCCGATGTTGCCGGCCACGCCGCGCAGCGAGTGCGCGCGGCTGGCCATCTCGCGCAGGCGTCCGGCATCGAGGTCGCTGCGGATGTTGCAGCCGGCGTCGCGGTGCGAGGCGCGGAAGCGGTCCAGCAGCTCCACGTAGAGGGCGCTGTTGCCCCCCACGTTGCGCAGGCCGAAGCTCGAATCGATGCCGGCCAGGCCCGGCAGCGGCGCCAGCTCGTGGGCGAATTCCTGGGCCGCCAGCGCGGCGCGCGCCGGCATCGCCTTGCCCATCCAGCGCGCCAGCGTGGCGTACAGCTTTTCCGGGTCGACCGGCTTGGTGATGTAGTCCTGCATGCCTTCGCGCAGGCAGCGCTCGCGGATCTCCGCCAGCGCGTGCGCGGTCATGGCGATCACCGGCAGGTCGTCGAAGCGCGGGTCCTTGCGCAGTTCCACGGTCGCGGCATGGCCGTCGAGCTGGGGCATCTCGAGGTCCATCAGCACCAGGCGATAGCCGCTCGGGCCAGCCTGGCGCAGCTTGTCGAGGGCCTGGTTGCCGGTAGAGGCGACGTCGACGTCGATGCCTTGGGCCTCGAGCAGCTCGCGCGCGATCTGCTGGTTGACCAGGTTGTCTTCCACCACCAGCACGCGCGCGCCATGCTGGTTGGCGCGGACGACACCCGGACGGACGGCGCCCGCCGGGGCGGCCGTGAACAGGCCGGCCAGGGTGTCCGACAGCGCCGACTGCACGAAGGGCTTGAACAGGAAACCGTTGACGCCCGCTTCCTCGGCGCTGGCCTGCACGTCCTCGCGCCCGAAGGCCGTGACCAGTACGGTGAGCGGCGGCGCGCCCAGCTCCGCGTTGGAGGTGACGCGGCGCACCAGCTCGATGCCGTCGATGCGCGGCATGGTGCAATCGGTCAGCACCAGGCGGTAGGGCATGCCGGCGGCGTCCGCCGCGATGATCGCGCCTTCGGCATGGCGCGCATCGGAGGCGCACTCCACCCGCAGCGGCAGCGCCGACAGCGCCTCGCGCAGGATCGCGCGCGCCAGCGCGCTGTCGTCCACCACCAGCACCCGTGCGCCGATGAGTTCGGCCGGCGCCACCAGCGTCGATTCGGGCTCGCCCGAGAGCGCGAAGTCGAGGTCGAAGTGGAAGGTCGATCCGGCCCCGGGTGCGCTGTCGACCGCGATGCGCCCGCCCATCAGGCCCACCAGCTGCTGCGAGATCGACAGGCCCAGGCCGGTGCCGCCGTACTCGCGCGTGGTCGAGCCGTTGGCCTGGCTGAAGGCGCGGAACAGCTTGGCCTGCTGCTCCTCGCCGATGCCGATACCGGTGTCGCGCACGGCGAAGCGCAGCTTGACCCGCCCCGGCTCGGCTCCGTTGAGCGGGATGCAGGACAGCTGCAGCTCGCCCGCGGGGGTGAACTTGACCGCGTTGTTGACCAGGTTGATCAGGACCTGGCCGAGGCGCAGCGGGTCGCCCACGAGCTTGCGCGGCACCGCGTGCGGCACGTGGAACAGGTATTCCAGGCGCTTGTCGGCGGCGCGCTGGCTGGTCACGCTGGCCACGTTGCCGAGCACCTCGTCCAGGCAGAACGGCACCTGCTCGACGTCGAGCTTGCCGGCCTCGATCTTGGAGAAGTCGAGGATGTCGTTGATGATCCCGAGCAGCGACAGCGCCGCGCGGTGGATCTTGCCGACGTAGTCCTGCTGCTTGGGATTGAGATCGGTGCGCAGGGCCAGGTAGGCCATGCCGATGATCGCGCTCATCGGGGTGCGGATCTCGTGGCTCATGTTGGCCAGGAATTCCGACTTGGCCACGTTGGCCGCTTCCGCACGCAGGTTCGACTGCGTCAGTTCCTCGGTGCGGGCGGCGATCTTCTGCTCCAGGTCTTCGTTCAGCTCGCGCAGCTGCTGCTCAATGCGGCTTTTTTCGCGCAGCAGACCGTTGGTGACCTGTTCGGCCTGGCGCAGCCGGTTCAACGTGTCGCGGAAACTGCGTACCGCCGAGGACAGCCGACCGACCTGGTCGCGCCGGCCGATGCCGGACAGGCGGATGTCGGTCTCGCCGCGCGCCAGCTTCTCGAGCGCGTCCTGGATGTCGGCGAAGGGCTGCGACATGCGCCGGCCCACCACGAACACGCAGCCGACGATGGCCAGGGTGAGCAGGACGTTGGCGGCGGCCGTGTGCACGATCTGGCTGCGCAGGTCCTGGTCGAGCTGCTCGCGCGAGAAGGCCAGTTCGATGGCGCCGACCGAGTAGGTTCGGGTGCCGTCGTTGTAGGTGATGCGGCGGCGCACGCGCAGGGCCGCCTTGCCGTCGTCGGCGGAATTCCCGAGCGCCGCGATCAGGAGACCGTCCGGCGACAGCACGCGCAGGGTCTGGACCTCCGGCGTGGCGCCGAGCGCGTCGACCACCGAGTCCACGGCGGCGCTGTTGATGTCGAACAGCGGACGCGCCAGCGCCTGCTGCAGCACCTTGGCCTGGCGCTCGATGCGCTCCTGCAGGCGCGTGTCGGCGTCCTGGCGCAGCGTATGCAGCGTATAAGTGGTGAACACGCCGGTCGACAGGGCGACGGCGAGCACGATCCCGGCCCCGAGGCGGAACACGATGTTCTGGCGCCAGTTGTCGACCAGGCGGCGCGGCACCCCGCCCATCCTCGACCGGCGGCGCTTAATGGTTTCCTCCACGGCGTCCTCCAGGGCGTCCACCAGGGCGTCCACCAAGCGCCTGCTGCTCGCGCTGGCGATAGGCGGGACTGTTGCGCACCTGCTCGACCGCACTCCACAGGCGCTGCGCCAGCTCCGGCCGGCTTGCGTACAGGGCGTTCGACAGGACCAGGTAATACGGCTTTTCAACCAGCGGCAGCGGCAGCATCTCCAGCCGCGCGCCGAACGGACCGCGCATCAGGCGCGCCGCGTCGCCGCCGCCCAGCGCGGCGCCGGCCAGGCGGCCGGCCACCAGCTTCTGGGCCAGTTCGTCCGAGCGCTGGCTGCCCTCGTCGACCGCCACGCCCTGGCCGCGCAGGAAGTCGCCCACCGAGTAGCCGAGCTGGAAACCGATGCGCCCGTCGAGGTTGCGGAAGGATTTGCCGTCCCAGTCGAGGCGGCTGCCGCGGCGGCGCACCAGCATGTAGGTGTCGACATGCATGCGCTTGTCCGGGTCGGCATGGGGGTCCGGCGCGCCCGGGACCACGCCCGGATAGGCGCCCAGCGCCATGCGGTCGCGGTTGAAGCTGACCGCGAAGGCGCCGCCGACCTGGTTCGCCTTGAGCTGCTCGAGGCAGCGCTTCCACGGCATGCTCTGGTAATCGAAGGTGACGCCGCTGCGCCGGGCGACTTCGGCGAGCAGCTCGAAATTCAGGCCGCCGCCGTCCAGCGTGCGCCAGGGACGCACTTCCTGGCGTTCGAAGCACAGGGTGATGCGCTCACCCGGAGCGGCCTGGGCCAGCGCGCATGTTGCGGCCAACGCGAAGAAGAGGAAGCGGCGCATGGAAAACGGGTGGCGGACATGGTTGTTCAAACAACGGAAGTATGCCACCAGACGTTTCCAAACAACAGGAAAAACGGGGGATTGGCGCGGAATACGACAGTCAGGGCCGGCCGCCGGCGGCCGACGCCGCGGGTGGCAGCCGCGCCGTGTCCGCCGGCGGCGCGGCGCGGCGGTGCAGGTCCCACAGCGCCCCCACGCGCAGGCCGGCATGCACCGGCAGCACCTCGGCGATGCCGCACTCCTCCACCAGCGCCAGCAGCAAGGCCAGCCCGCCGGCCAGGTGCGGCGCGCGCGCGGCCGCCGGCCAGGCCAGGCGCACCCGCGCGACGTGCCCGGCGCGCAGGAAGCGCTCGCGCAAAGCCTCCAGGCAGGCAGGTGTCAGGCGGCCGTCCGCCAGGCCATCCTCGCGCGCGATCTCGGCCAGCGCGCGCACCGTGCCGCAGGCGCCGTAGGCGACTTCCCAGCCGCGCCCCGCGGGCGCGCTCTCGGCGAAGCGGCTGCGCCCCGAGCGAACGGCGGCATCGAAGCCAACGGCGTCGATCAGGCCGCCGGCGAAGAAGCTCAGGCTCTGGCGCACTGCGCCCACGGCGAAGGTATCGATGCGCTCGATGGCGGCGCCGCGGCCCAGCACCAGCTCGGTCGAAGCGGCGCCGACGTCGAGCACCAGGCGCGGCCCGCTTGCGCTCTGCGCGCCCAGCGTACTGGCCACGCCCAGGTAAACCAGGCGCCCGGCCTCGTCGCCGGCGATCGCTTCGATCGGGCGGCGCAGCGCCGCTTCGGCGGCCTGCAGGAACACGGCGGCGCCCGGCGCCGTCGGGCGGGCCAGTCCGAGCGCCGCGGTGGCCACCACCCGCACCGCCTGCGGGCGCCAGGCGTCGAGGGTGTCGGCGAAGGCGCGCAGGCAGGCCAGTGCGCGCCGCATGGCGGCCGCGCAGGGACTGCCGTCCTCCTCGAACGAGGAGGCCAGCGCCACCCGCTCGCACAGCGTCTCCTCCAGCACCAGTTCGCCATGCTGGATGCGGCCGATGTGCAGGCGGAAGCTCTCGGAGCCGAGTTCGACGGCGGCATAGCGGGGGGAGTCGGGTAGCGAATGCATCGTGGGCGGTCCGGCGGCGGCAATGCCGCAGGATAGGCCCGCGATGTGACAGCGATGTGACCGCGATGTGACGACGCTATCGGAAGGCAGCGGCGCGCGCCGCCCCGCGATTCAGGCCTCGACCGCGGCGACGACGGCCTGGCTGACGCGGTTGCGCCCCGCGTCCTTGGCCGCGCGCAGCGCATCGTCGGCGCGCTGGAACAGGGTGACGGTGCTGTCTTCCGGGCGGATGACGGTGACCCCGAAGCTGGCCGTCATGGCGATCATCGCGCGCTCGCTCTTGACCGGCGAGCCGGCGATGGCGGCGCGGATGCGCTCGGCCACGAGAAGGGCCTCGTCCAGGCTGGTGCGCGGCAGCAGGATCGCGAACTCGACGCCCACCATGCGCCCCACCAGGTCGGAGTCACGCAACTGGCGCTTGCACAGCTCCACCACGTGGCGCAGCACGGTGTCGCCGGCCGGATGGCCGTAGGCGTCGTTGACGCGCTTGAACTGGTCGAGGTCGAGCACCACCAGGGCGGTCGGCAAGCCCGGGCGGCGCGCCAGCGCCATCCACGGCGCCAGCACATTGAAGAAGCCGCGCCGGTTCGGCACGTCGGTGAGCGGGTCGACTACCTCGAGGCGCGCCAGTTCGCGCGCACCGCGCTCGCGCGCCAGCAGCAGCACACCGAAGCCGTTGGCCAGCATCAGGAGGTAGAGGGCGGCGCTGGAGAGCTGGCGCAGCAGCTCGCTCGAGAGCCAGCGCCAGCCGCCCGGCAGCAGCAGCACCGACAGGCCGCGCGCCGCCACCACCAGCGCCAGCACAGCGACGACCAGGGCCAGGAAGCGCTGCAGCAGGCTGGCCCGGCTCCAGGAGGCGCCCAGCGCGGCGGCCACGTTCAGGTACAGGGCGCCCAGCAGCAGCGAGGCGGCGACGCTGCGCAGCCCCTGCTCGTCGATCGTGTAGCAAACCAGGAAGACCAGGATCGCCAGCCCGCCCGCCAGCAGCGTGGGACGGCGCCAGCCGTCGCGGCCGGCCTCTTCCCAGGCGGCGCCCCCTTCGATGGCGACGCCGGCGAACAGCAGCGCATAACCGCCCGGCAGCGCCAGCGACTCCGGCACGACTCCGGCGGCGCCCAGCGCCAGCAGGGTCCAGGCGCCGGCCTGCACCTGTTTCGACAGCGCCCAGGCGCCCAGCGCCGCCGGGCGCACCGGGCCATGGTCGAAGAAGGTCAGCAGTGCGCACAGGGCCAGGTTGCCCAGGGCCAGCACCAGCACCATCGTGGTCGCGTCCAGGTTCGTCATCTCTCGCTACTCGCTGCTCATTTCAGGGTCCGCTGCCGGGCGCTCAGAACTCGTGTTCGACCAGGGTGGTGCCGTCGCCGACCCTGCTGGCCCAGGCGCGGCTGAAATAGTCGCGTTCTTCGGGAGACGGCGGCGTATGCCAGAACACGATCAGCGTGCCCTTGTGGTCATGCAGCTGGGTCAGCTTGTCGACGAAGCCGGGATTGCCTGCGCTGTCGGCCAGGGCCATCGCGTAGCCGTAGACGCGCTGCAGGCGCTCGAGGCGGTCGGGCTCAGTCTGTGCGTTGGTCGCGGTGATGGAAGGATGATCGAGGAACATGGGGGCATTTCCGGTTATTCGAATGGGCAGCTTATCAGAAAGGGATGCCTTACAACAAGCCGCCGCTGCCTCTTCCAATAGACCCGGACGCTACGGTGCGCCTCCAGGGCGGCTACTTTATACTGGCGCCATGCGCGCGCCGCCCGACCCGTCCACGCCTGCCCCCTTGTCGTCCGCCCCGATCGTGTCCACCCGGGGCGACCGCCGCACGCTCGAATTCACGCCCGGCGAGATCCAGAGCGAGATGCGGCTGTCGCGCCCCTGCGCCCTGGTGCTGTCGTATGCACGCGCGATGATGTGCTTCACCCTGCTGCTGCCGCGCCCACGCCACATCGTGATGGTCGGGCTGGGCGGGGGCTCCCTGGTGAAGTTTTGCCACCGCTATTTCCCGCATACGCGCCTGACGGTGCTGGAAGTGCGCCTCGACGTCATTGCACTGCGCCAGCAGTTCCAGGTCCCGCCCGATGACGCCCGGCTGCGCGTGCTGCACTGCGATGCGGCCGCCTGGCTGGCGCAGGCGGGACACGCCGCCCGCGCCGACGTGCTGATGGTGGACGGCTTTGACGCCGCCGGCCTGCCCCCTGCGCTGAGCAGCGCGTCGTTCTATGCTGACTGCCGGCGCGCCCTGCGTCCAGGCGGCGTGCTGGTGGCAAACATCTTCAACTACGATCCGGATTTCGTTGCCGCGCTGCAACGCCTCCGCACAGCCTTCGATGGCCAGCTCTGTTGGCTCTCCGGTATTGCCGGCAACAACCAGATCCTGTTTGCCCAGCGCCCCCGGCGCCCCGACGCCACACCCGGGCGGGTCATGGGCCTGCTGCGCGACACGCTGCGCAACCGGGGATTGGGAGGCGCCCTGCCGAACCGCCTGCTGGCGCATCTGGTACTTGCCTGGCTGTCACGACGGCAGCGCTGAGCGGACACACGAGCGTGCGAACGCGAGACATTTCGTTTGCCGAACACGGCCCGGATGTGACACACTTCATGTATTGATGCCTGCTGGCAAGCCTTCTTTATAGAAACCTAGAACCTTCATGCCGCGTCGCCTTCCCCTGTCGCTGACTCTTGCGGCAGCCCTCACGCTCGGGGGCGGCCTTGCCGCATCCGGCGCCCTGTTCCTGGGCGTGAGCCACCTCGAGTATGACAACAAGGCGCTCGAGTTCGCCCAGCGCGCGGACGAGCGCGTAGCGGCAGTGCGCCAGGGAATCGAGCAGGCGGTCGAAGTGCTGACCGTGACCAACCAGCTGTTCGCACGCGGCGAATCCGTCAGCCGCGAACACTTCCACCACTTCACGGCGGCCCTGCTGGAGCGCCACCGCTACATCCAGGCCTTCAATTTCCACCGCGCGGTGGCGGGCGAAGACCGCGCCGAGGTGGAACGCGCGCTGCAGCAGGTCCGTCCGGGCACCGTGTTCACCGAACTGCAGGCCAAGGGCCTGGTGACGGCGCCCCAGCGCTCGGGCTACCACATCGTCGACTACATCGAGCCGATGGCCGGCAACGAGCGCGCCTTCGGCCTGAACATCACCGAGAACATGCAGGTCATGAGTGCGCTCGCGATCGCGCGCGCCGAAGGCCGCGCCGCCGCCACCGACCTGTTCCAGCTGGCGCAGGACGAGCTGCAACAGCCGGCCTTCGAGCTGATCATGCCGGTACTGGACCGCCAGGGCGCGATGATCGGCGACACCGCGGTGGTGATCCGCGGCCCCGAACTGGTGCGCGCCTCGCTGGCGGGCCCCGGCCTGCTCGACTCGCGCGACATCTTCGTGTCGGTGTATGCGGGCGGACGCCCGACCCCGGCCAAACTGCTGTTCTCCAACGGCGACACCGGGCGGCCCGCCAATCCTTGGCTGGGCGGTTTGCTGTCTCCTGACCAGTCCGGCCACAGCGGCAGGACCCTCCAGATCGCCGGCAAGCCCTGGCGCGTCGAAGTCGCCAGCGCGCCGCGCCCCTTCCTGCACGACCACATGGCTTCGACCGCCCTGCTGGTCGGCGGCGTCCTGATGACATTGCTGGGCACGGCCTTCGTGCAGGCCTCCGGCCAGCGCGCGCGCAAGGTCCAGCAACTGGTGCGCCAGCGCACCGCGGACTTGCGCCGCATCAACCGCCGCCTGCTCGAGGACATGGCCGCGCGCGAGCGCGCCGAGCGCGCCCTGCAGCAGAGCGAGCAACGCTTCCGCCAGCTGGTGTCGATGTCCTCGGACTGGTACTGGGAACAGGACAGCGAGCTGCGCTTCACCATGGTCACCGGCGGCTTCGCCGAAAAGGCCGGCGTCTCGATCGAGGCCGTGCTGGGCAAGACGCGCTGGGAACACGCACCGGCGCTGCTCGAGACCGAGGCCGGACGCGCCCACATCGCCCAGGTCAAGGCCCACGAACCCTTCGCCAACCTGGAGTACCAGGTGGTCGACGCGCACGGCGACACCCGCTGGTTCTGCGTCAACGGCCAGCCGGTGTTCGACGAGGATGGTGCGCTGCTGGGCTACCGCGGCACCGGCAGCGACATCACCGAGCGCAAGCTCACCGAGCAGCGCGTGCACCACGTGGCCCAGCACGACGTGCTGACCGGCCTGCCGAACCGCTCGCTGCTGCAGGACCGCCTCGGCCAGGCGATCGCCTACGCCAACCGCAGCGGCCGGCCGATGTGGGTGATGCTGATCGACCTCGACCGCTTCAAGTTCGTCAACGACTCGATGGGCCACAAGGCCGGCGACGTGCTCCTGATGACGGTGGCGGCGCGCCTGACGGGCTCGCTGCGCGACACCGACACCGTGGCGCGCCTGTCGGGCGACGAGTTCGTCGTGATCCTGTCGGAACAGGACGAGCCCCTGAGCCGGGACATCGTGCAGCGCGTGATGGATTCGGTGGCCCAGCCGGTCATCCTCGGCACCAAGGAATTCTTCGTCACCTGCTCGATCGGCGTGGCCGTCTATCCGAGCGAGGGCACGCCGGCGGACAGCCTGATCGAGCATGCGGACATCGCGATGTACAGCGCCAAGAAAATGGGGCGCAACAACTTCCAGTTCTATACCCCGGCCATGAACGAGGAGTCGCTGGAACGCGTGCGCATCGAGAGCGCACTGCGCAACGCCCTCGACCGCAATGAATTCGTGCTGCACTACCAGCCGCAGGTCGATCTGAAGTCGGGCAAGATCGTCGGCATGGAGGCCCTGATCCGCTGGAAGCATCCGGAACTGGGCATGGTGCCGCCCGGCCGCTTCATCGGCATTGCCGAGGAGACCGGGCTGATCGTCCAGATCGGCGCCTGGGTGATGCGCACCGCCTGCGCCCAGAACAAGGCCTGGCAGGATGCCGGCCTGGGACGCCTGCGGGTGGCGGTGAACCTGTCGCCGCGCCAGTTCGGCGCGGCCGACCTGATCGCCAGCCTGGAATCGGTGCTGGCGGACACCATGCTGGAACCGGACTGCCTCGAGATCGAGCTGACCGAGAGCCTGTTCATGAGCGACGTGACACCGGCGGTGGAACTGCTGCACCGCATGAAGTCGCTGGGCGTGAGCCTGTCGATCGACGATTTCGGCACCGGTTACTCGAGCCTGTCCTACCTGTCGCGCTTCCCGATCGACGTGCTGAAGATCGACCGCTCCTTCGTTGCCGACATCACCCACGACGCCAACGATGCGGCCATCGTCACCTCGATCATCGCGCTGGCCCACAACCTGAAGCTGAACGTGATCGCGGAAGGTGTCGAGACCCTGGAGCAGCTCGACTACCTGCGCAGCCACGGCTGCGACGAGATGCAGGGCTATTTCTTCAGCAAGCCGCTGGCGGCCGACGAGTTCGAGCAGTTGCTGGTGCAGGGCCGCGCATTGCCGCCGCCATGCATGGCCGAGCCGGAGCCGGAGCCGGAGCCGGAGCCGGGGCAGGAACGCGCGGGCAAGCCGGACATCGTGGCGGACCCGGCGTTGGTTTAGGCCAAACGGCAGTTCCAGTCGCTTCCGCAGCCGCCTTAGGGCGGCTGTTCTATTTATTTGTAGCCATTAAATGTTGTTACATATAAAATAGAAATGTCTCTTTAGCAACCCAGCCTCGTGCAGCCCAGACATACGGATATCATGATGATCAACGACACCGTTGAAGCGACTCCGGTCGCCGACAGGCGGGACGTGCGCCGCCAGCGCACCGACATCCGCACCCGCGACCTGGTCAACCAGGCCGTGGCCTCGGTCCCCACCCTCGGATTGCAGCGCGCAGCCGAATTCCTGGCGACGATGAATGTGCCTGCGGAAGTGGCCGTGCGGGTGCTGGTGTATCCGAACCGCCGCCGCGCCAATTAGGTCGAAGCGGCCGGTCGCGGGGCGCGGCGCCTAGCGGCGTACTTGCTGTTGCTGGCGCGTGATGTCGTCCAGCGATTCGCGGCCCTTGTCGGTCAGGGCGTAGCCGCCGCCCTCGCGCGGCGCGATGTGCGACTTGAGGCTGAGGAAACGGACCACGTCGGCGTCCACCGGCGCCTGCGGATCATCCGCCAACCCGGCCAGGGACTGCACACAGCGGCGCAGGAACAGCACCTGCTGCCCTTTTTCCGTCAGCACGATACGCCCGTCGCGGGTGGTCTCCATCATTTTCAGCCCGGACAGGCGCTTGGCATTGCGCCCCACGCAGGCGCCCGCCGTGTCGCGCTTGACGCCGCGGCGTACCAGTTCCAGCGCATCGTATTCGTCCGTCGTCAGTTGTTCGTTCTTCATTCTGCTTTATCTCGTTCAGGGCGGTCATGGTACCCGGCGCGCCGGCCGAGGGCAAGCGTCAACGCAGGGCCCGCCACGCCAGCAGGCCCGGTGCGAGCAAGCGGGCCATGACCTGGATCGGGGCGCCGGGATGTGCGGCCCAGGGCGCTGCCGCGCGCCGAGGCCCGGGTGGCCCTGTTAGGATCGGCCTATCGATCAATCCACCGGAGCGCACCATGAATGACCCGACCCGCACTGTCGATCCGGCCTCGAAAGGCCCGAACGTGTATCACGAAGCAGATATCGGCAGCGGCGAGAAATCGCCTGGCGAGCTGGAAACCGAAGAAATGATCCGCGAGATTCCTCCGCTGCCGTCGGGCGGCCAGTCCGGCCAGGGCGCGCCCGCGGCCCCGGATAAATCCGGAAGCTGACTTCCCCACCTTCAGCAACCCTTCCTGATTCCCCAGACCGCGCCACTGCGCATGCCGCACGCAGTGGCGCGCTTCGATGACGAGGACCCTCAAACTTAGCGTGACGAAACTCGGCGCGGGGCCGGCCGCCAGCTCCAGCTCACCGATGAGCAGAGGGCGGCGGTCGACGGTCGACGGGCATGAAGACGGCGGCGACGAGGCGCCGGGTGGATGAGCGGCGCGCAGGTGTTCTTGCCGCGCTGGCAGCGGCCGCGCCGCCCGCCCGCTACATCGCCGCCAGGATCGGCGGCTCGGGAAAGCGCGGCTCTTCGACCGGCGCATTGACGGGATCCGGGACGTCGTCCGGCACCGGCGGCCGCGGGTCCGGCGTCGGTCTCGGGTCCGGTACGTCGGGCTCGGGCGTACTGTGGGCATGCACGGGGGATGATCCGTGCAGCTTGTTTTCTTGTGCAAGCATGGTCATGGTCACCTCTCGGTTGGGGCGATGATACCCATGGGTATCATCGCGAATGCGGCGGACGGAATCCGCCGCGGCTTGTATCAACGGTGGTGTTTCTGCTTCGCCCCGCCGCCGGCGCCCTCGCCCTTGCCTGCCTTCACGTTCGACATGTGATCGTGGCTGCTCTTCTCCGTATTCTGGCCGGCGCGCTGCTTGGCCAGGTCTTCCTCGGACAGGTTGTCCGACTGCTTGTTGGTCTGGCTGCCGCCTGATTTCGATTGGCTCATGACACTCCTCCTGTTGACATGGTTGGCGTTGGATGGAGCCTAGCATGGATGCCAATGCCGGGTTTTCAATCGTGCGTGCGCCCACACCCGGCGGGGCTGGCCGGACATCGGCGTCCTCGGCTATAGTGAGCGTTCAACCAAATCATCGCAGACCATGATCCTCCGCCCTCTCCTGCTCGCAGCCTTGTTCGTGGGCGGCATCCACGCCGCCCACGCCGCCACGCCCATGAAGCTTGCCGACTACCTCGCCCTGAACGGCCCCGAGCCGACCGCGCGCCTGCCCTACGGCAGCGCCCCATCGCAGTATGCCGAGCTGTTCCTGCCGGCCGGCAGCGGCCCCTTCCCGGTGGCCGTGCTGGTGCACGGCGGTTGCTGGACCAGCAAGTTCGGCGGCATCACCCAGTTGCGCAACATGGCCGGCGCGCTGGCCGGGCGCGGGATCGCGGTGTGGAACGTGGAGTACCGGCGCACCGACGAAGCGGGCGGCGGCTACCCCGGCACCTACCAGGACATGCACGCTGCGCTCGATCTGCTGGCGGCCCAGGCCGGGCGCTATCCGCTCGACCTGGGGCGGCTGGTGGCGGTGGGCCACTCGGCCGGCGGCCAGCTGGTGCAGTGGATGGCCGGACGCGCCCGCATCCCGGCGAGCAGCCCTTTGTTCCGCGCCAAACCCGTCCCCGTGCCCGCGGTCGTCAGCCTGGGCGGCCTGGCCGACCTGCGCAACGAGGCGGCCCTGATCAAGGCCAGCTGCGGACGCGATACGGCCGAACTGGCGGGCGTGCCGGGTCCCGGCCGGCCGGACGTGTTCGCGGATACGAATGCGGCCGAACTGCTGCCCACGGGGGTGCGCACCTGGCTCGTCACCGGCGAGCTGGACACGATCTCGCCGCCGCGCGTGGCGCGCGACTACGCGGCGCGGGCGCGCAAGGCGGGCGACGCCGCCGAGGTGGTGATCCTGCCTGGCGCCAGCCACTATGACGAAGTGGCGGCCACTTCCCGTTCCTGGCCGCTGGTGTTGCAGGTGATCGAACGGGCCCTGGGCCGCCAGTAGTCCTATTCGCCCCAGGCGACGCGGCGCGCCAGCGGCGCCTCGATCTCGAGCTCGCCGCGCGCCACCGCCACGCAGGGCAGGATCCAGCCTTCGCGCTTCTCGTCGAAGGACAGGCCCGGCCACTCGATCACGTGGGCCGCCGCGCCGCTGCGCACGCGGCAGATGCAGGTGCGGCAGGTGCCGTTGCGGCAGGAGCTGGGCAGCGCGATGCCGGCCGCTTCGGCGGCGGCCAGCAGGCTGGTTGCCGGGTCCGCCTGGAAGACGATGCCGGAGGGTTGCAGCAGGATCGTATGACGGGTCATGGACCCGATTGTAGCGCGGCCTGCTTGAGTTCGTTCACGCACAGACCCGGCCTGCACGCCGGCCTACCCTGAGGTTTCCAAAAGCAAGCATTGCAGGAAACCACCATGAGCAAATCGCACGCACTCTCCTTCCTTGCCGCTGCCCTGCTGGGCGCGCTTCCCGCGGCCCAGGCGCAGCAATCCACCCTGGCCCCGGCGCAGCAACTGCAGGCTCCCGCGGCCGCAGCACCAGTTGCGTCCCAGGCCGGCGCGGCAGCCGATCCGGTGTCCGCCAAACAAGCCCAATTCCAACGCACCCTGCGCGCCCAGGTCCTGCTGGACCGCGCCAACCTGTCGCCGGGCGAGATCGACGGCGCCGATGGTTCCAACACGCGCCAGGCGCTGAGCGCCTTCCAGGCCATGCGCAAGCTGCCGGTCACCGGCAAGCTCGACGACGCCACCTGGAACGCCCTGAACGCCGATAACACCCCCCACCTGGTCAGCTACACGCTGGTGGAAGCCGACGTGGGCGGCCCCTTCCGCCCGGTACCGGACGACATGATGGAAAAGGCCAAGCTGCCCGAGCTCGGCTACGCCAGCGTGACCGAAGGCCTGGGCGAGAAGTTCCACGCCAGCCCGGCCCTGATCGAGCGCCTGAACCCGGGCAAGAACTTGAATCGTGCAGGCGAGCAGATCATGGTGCCGAACGTCCATGGCAAGACCCCGCTGCCGAAGGCGACCAAGGTCGTGGTCAAGGACAGCTCGAAGGTCCTGCAGCTGTTCGACGGCGCCGGCGCCCTGCTCGCCCAGTACCCGGTATCGACCGGCAGCGCCAACGACCCGCTGCCGATCGGCACCTGGAAGATCAACGGCGTGCATGCCAACCCGACGTATCACTACAACCCGAAGCTGTTCTGGGACGCCGAACCGGGCGACAAGAAAGCCAAGGTCGCGCCAGGGCCGAACAACCCGGTCGGCGTGGTCTGGATCGACCTGTCCAAGGAGCACTACGGCATCCACGGCACCCCGGTGCCGGGCAACGTGGGCAAGACCGAATCGCACGGCTGCATCCGCCTGACCAACTGGAGCGCCGCCGAGGTGGCGGGCGCCGTGGGCGCAGGCCTGGAAGTCGTGCTGGAAAACTGAACTGGAGCGTTTCCCGACGGAGGATGACATGAGATGGCTGATGACCTTCCTGCTCGGCGTGCTGGTCGGCGCCGGTGGCCTGTTCGTTCTGTTGCGCGCCATGCCGGACGAATCGTCTTCAACTGCGGCTCCGGCCGTGGCCGCGGCCCCGCCGCAGCCCGCCGGCGTGCCGGCCTCGCACATCGAGCCGCAGTTGCCGGGCCCACCGACCGTGCAGGCCGACCTCAGCGACATCGACCTGCCGGTGCGGCCTTCATCGGGCGACGCAACGACGCCGCAAGCTCCGGCGGACGCGGTCGTCGCCGCCGTGCATGGCAAGCTGGTCGTTCCGGTACAAGGCGTGCAGGTTGCCAAGCTCAGCAACACTTACGACCAGCCGCGCGGCAACCAGCGCCAGCATGAGGCGCTGGACATCATGGCCCCGAAAGGCACACCGGTGCTGGCGGCGACCGACGGCAAGGTGGCCAAGCTGTTCACCAGCAAGCCGGGCGGCACTACCCTGTACCAGTTCGACCCGAACGAGAAGTACGCGTATTACTACGCGCACCTGGACCGCTATGCCAACGGCGTCAAGGAAGGCATGGAGGTCAAGCGCGGCGATGTGATCGGCTATGTGGGCGTGACCGGTAATTCCGACCCGAACGCGCCGCACCTGCACTTCGCCGTGTTCGAGCTCACCCCCGAGAAGCAGTGGTGGAAAGGGACGCCCCTGAATCCGTACCCGTTGTTGACCGACAATGCACAGGGCGGCGCCAGGACTGCCCAGGGCGCGCCGTAGGCACATCAGGCTCAGGGCGTCGCGACGGCGCCCGGTTCGTCCACGTCCGGCCCCACGTTGATGGCGGCATAGGCGCGCTGCACGGCCACCGACTCGCGGCTCTCCTTGCCGTACAACCCTTCGGCGGCCTCGATCATCTTCGAGCGCGCGTCGGCATAGTTGGTGCTCGAGGTGAACTTGGTCGTGTTCGCGTGGAACCAGATGCGGAAGGCCTTATGGAGGCCGATGCCGGTCATCGCGCGCGGCTGCTTCACCAGGTACTTGCTGGAGTAGTCGCCCGCACTCTCTGCGCGCGAGCCGCGCGACAGGAAGTAGAACATGCGGTTGTTCGGCCCGCTGCTGTAATGCACGTCGAGGCGGCGCAGCGAGGTGCTCCAGGCATCCGGGCTATTGCCGTCCTTGCTGGGCCGGAACATCCAGCGCAGCGGGGTGCCGTTGCGGCTGATCTCCGTGCCCAGCTGCCAGTCGTTTCCCTCTTCCGGGAACCTGTCGCCCTTGCCGCCGGCGCGCGCATAGGCTTCGACCGCTTCGCCGGCAATGTCCGAGCTCGACTCGTTCAGCCCACCCGACTCACCGCTGTAGATCAGGTCCGAGGTGGCGGCGGTGATGCCGTGCCCCATCTCGTGGCCCACCACGTCGATCGCGCCCAGGCTGGTGAAATAGCTGCCGTCGCCGATGAACATGCACTTGCAGGTATCGCTGTAGTAGGCGTTGTCGTAGCCCCGATTCACATGCACGGCGATGGTGGTCGCGGTGTCGCGCCCGTCCAGCGACAGCCAGCCCAGCACGTTCTTGTGCGCGTCGTAGGTGTTCATCAGGCCCCACATGGCGTTGACCGCCGCCGTCTGGCCGTTCGGTCCCGTGGTGCTGCCGCCTTCCACGAACTGCTTGCCGTCGCCCCAGACGTTGGTCCCATTGGTGTAGACCTTGCCGGCGCTGCTGCCGTTGTTGGCGTTGGTGATCGCCATCGCGCCGAACGCGCCGCCCTTGCCGCGCTCGGGGTCGCGCATCTGGTAGAGGCCATTGGCAAGCGTGGTGCTGAGCGGGACCTCGCCGTTGTACTGGCTTTTTCCCACGCCGGCCACCGTCTGCAGCATGCTCCATTGGTCCAGCACGGCCGCATCAACCGCGCTGACGATCGTGTCGTAATAGATCGGCTGGTCGCCCTGGCGCATGCGGGTGCGCACCAGATACGCCAGCTCGTAGCGCTCGACCACGTCCTGTACCTCGAGGGCGTTCAGCTCGGCTTCTTCCCTGGCGCCGGCGCCGACCACGCGCTGCATGCGCATGATCGGGTAGATCAGCAGCTCGGTAGTCGGCTTGACGACATGCACGGCGGTGGGTCCCACGCTGGGCGAAAGCGAGGCCAGCGCGGCCGCGAGCGCCGCCTTCGCGTTGAGCCGGGGCTGGACGCTGAAGCTGGCGGTCAGCGCGCCCAGGCGGTTGGCGCTGCCCACGCCCAGATGCAGGCGGCGCTCCGAGGCCGATTCCGACAACACCTTGGCCGACCTGTCGAGCACCACCACCGAATCCGAGCCGAACACCCGCAGGCCTTTCCAGGTATGGGCGGCGCGCAGGATCTGGGTGCCGCCCGCCCCCGGATGCTGGGCCGTGAAACGGACATGGTGGTCCGCATCGAGGCCCTTGGCCTGGCGCTGGGCCGCCAGCTGGGCCAGCACGTCGGCCTTCGCCTTCGCGCTCAGCGTCACGGGCGGGCTCATCATCGGCGCCGCATGCAGCGGCTGCGACAGCTGCGCGAGCAGCAGGACAGCGCCGAGCAGCGCTGCCGGGAAGGTGGTATGCGGGTTCATCTCGTCTCCATCCGTGGAAACGCGGCTCTCGGGTCGACCGCGCATCAAGCAGTGTGGACGAGCTCAGCAGGAAGGTTTTGCTTGAGCGCAATAGTTGCGCAGGAGGCCGGCGGGCCTGCCTGCGCATGCCTTGCTAGAAACTGCGGTTCCAGCTCAGCGCGAAGGTACGGCCGCGGCCGGCGTAGGTGGCGGTCGGGTCCACGCTGGACGCCGACTGCGAGTAGTAACCGACGTACTGCTTGTCGAACAGGTTTTCGACGCTCAGGCCAAAGCGCCCGTATGCGCTGTCCCAGGTGACGGCGCCGTCGACCAGGGTGTAGCCCTTGAAATGTTCTTCCAAGTTGCTGGTGCCGACGCGGCGGCCGATGTTGATATCGCGGTCGCGCAGGTGGGTGGCCTGCAGCCGCAGCTGCGCCTGCGGGCGGAAACCCCAGTTCGCGCCCAGCACGGCCTTGTCCGGTCCCTGCGAGCGTGCGCCCAGGTCGAGGTCCATCGGGGCGCCTTGCGTGGCCGCGGTCTTGCCATCGAGGGTGGCCCAGGTGCCGAACACGGTCCAAACCTTGCTGGGGCGCCATTCGGCATTCGCTTCCCAACCCTTGACCGTGGTCGGCACGCGCTCGACGATGCCGATGCCGGCGGCGGTGATGCGGATCACGCTGCCGAGCTTCGAGCGCGAGTCGTAGCGCGACAGGCCGAACTGGCCGCTGGCGCCGCGCCAGTTGATGCCGACCTCGTTGTTGCGGGTGACGATGGGCTGCAGGCTGATCAGGCTGGAGACCGACTGGTTCGGCACCGCCACGGCGCGCAGCACCAGGCCGGCGTCGGGCAGGCCGAAGCCCTCCGAGCTGCCGGCGAACGCCGACCATCCCGGCGCGAAACGCCAGACCGCGCCGACGTTCCTGACCGCTTTCGAGAATTCGGCGGAGCCGCCTTCCACCCGGCGGCTGCCATAGGCGGCCAGGGTGGTGTAGGTGTCGACGTCGAGTTTGGCGTCCTCGTAGCGCACGCCGCCGCGCAGGGTCACCGGGCCGAGTTCGTACTCGAGCTGGGCGAAAGGCGCCAGCGAGCGGAATTTCAGCTCCGGCACCCAGGTGCGGCCCGTGCCGGCCAGGCGCTGCTGGGGATTGTCCTTCAGCCAGTCGAGGCCGGCCGTCAGCTCCAGGCCCGCTACCAGCAGGTCCGGGCGCACCCAGGTGATGCGCGCGCCGCGCTTGTCGGTGACGACCTGCGACTGGTCCCACAGGGTGCCCCTGGGGGCGATCGCCACGTCCTGGAAGGTGGCGGTGTTGGTGGCGCCGTACAGCGCGGAGAACTCGTGGCCGAACAGCTGCACGGCCAGGCTGCCGCCCGCCAGGTCCATGTGGCGGTAGTCGAGGCTGGCGCTGCGCACCTTGTTACGCGGCGGCATGCCGATCGGGGTGCCGGGTTCCGAGCTGGTCGGGATGCGCTGCGCTACATTGCCCGGCACGCTGCGGTAGTCGCCGTCGCCGGCCAGGTCGAAGCGGTTCAGGCTCAGCTGCAGGCGCTGGTCGCCGAAGCTCTTGCCCATCTTGAGGAACAGGTCGTTGCCGTGCGAATCCATGGTATCGCCCTGCACTGCGTCGATGCCCAGGCGGCGGCCGCTGCCGTCGTAGGCCATGCCGCGGCGCTGCACGCTGGCATAGGCCAGCAGGTCGAAGCCGCCCGCCTTGTGGCTGACCGTCAGGCCGGTCTTCCAGTCCAGGCTGTCAGACTCGAACTGGCTTGCCAGGCGCGTGTTGATGCTGTAGCCCGTGCCTTCCTTGCGCGGGGTCTTGGTGATGTAGTTGATGATGCCGCCGGTGGCGCCCATGCCCTGCATGGCCGAGGCGCCGTTGATGACCTCGATGCGTTCGATGATGGCGCTGTCGGCAAAGTAGCCTTCGCGCATGCCGGCGCGCAGCGGGTTCGATTGCGGAATGCCGTCGAACAGGATCAGCGGCTGGCGGCCGCGCAGCGATTCGCCGGTGGAGGTCATCTTCTGGCGGCTCGGCGCATAGCCCGGCACATAGGTCGCGAGGGCCTGCGAGGGGTCGTCGGCGATCAGGTACTGGGTCGCGAGCTCCTGCTGGGTGATCACGGAGACGGCGCCGGGAATCTTGTCCACGGCCTTGGCGGTACGGGTGGCGGTCACGACCACCGATGCCAGTTCCTCCTCTTTCTGCTGCGCTTCATCCTGGGCGGCGGCATGGGGCATCGTCATCAGGAGGCAGGCGCCGGCGACCGCGGCGGAGAGGGGTTTCAGAGACTTGATCAGATTATTGTTATTCATAGAAATAAAATACGCTTACTCAGCAGGAATAACCGAAATGATAATCGTTATCATATGATCACGCAAGATCGAGAATCATTCTCATTTCGGTTATCATTCCGGGCATGAAACCGTTCATCCGCACCGTTCACCTCTGGGCCGGCCTGGTCTTCGGCACGATCCTGGTCTTGCAGGGCCTCACCGGCACCGTCATCGGCTGGCGCCACGAACTCGACGCCTGGCTCAATCCGGGCCTGCTGCAGGTGGCGCCGCCCGCTGGCGCGCTCCCCGGCGCCGCGGCGCGTCCTTCCCCGGCCCAGGTAGCGGAAGTGGCGGCCAGGCTGGCGAAGGACCCGGCCTACGGGCGTCCCGACACCCTGTTCCTGCCGGAAGTGCACGGGGACGTGTATGTCGCCTGGTACCGGCCGGAGAAGCCGGCATCGAGCTGGACGCAGGGGGTGACGCGCCAGGTCATGGTGGACCCGGCCAACCTGGCCGTGCTGGGCGAGCGCAACTGGGGCGAAGCGGGCCTGTCGCGGCCGCTCCTGATGCCCACCCTGTTCCACCTGCACCGCTACCTGATGGCGGGGGATGCGGGCAAGACCGTGATTGCCGTGCAGGGCGTGGCGCTGCTGCTGCTGTGCCTGACCGGCATCGTGGTGTGGTGGCCGACCATGACCCTGTCCGCCTTCTGGCATGCGATCTCGGTGCGGCGCGGCAGCAACTGGCCGAAGTTCAACTTCCAGCTGCACCGCGCGGCCGGCTTCTACACGGCGCCCGTGTTGCTGGTGCTGGCCTTTTCGGGGATCTATTTCAATGCGCCGGACTGGGTGACACCAGGCATCCGCGCCGTCGCGCCTCTGGCCAAGAACGAGAAAGCGGTGAACGCCAGCCCATCGGCGGCGCCGCGTATCGACGCGGGCGCGGCAATGCTTGCCGCGCAGGCGCGCTTCCCCGAAGGCCGGGTATCGCGCATCGGCATCCCGGCCAAGCCGGAACAGCCTTTCGAGGTACGGGTGCGCCAGCCGGGCGAGCTGCGCCATGGTCCGGGCGCCACGCGGATCAGCGTCGATGCCGGCAGCGGCGCGGTGCTGCGCGTCATCGATCCGCTGGCGGCGCGGGGCGGCGACTGGTTCGTCAGCACCCTGTATCCGCTGCATACCGGCGAAGCCTTCGGCACGGCCGGTCGCATCCTCGTCAGCGTCGTGGGCCTGACGCCCCTGCTGTTCTTCATCACCGGCCTGGTGGTGTGGATCAAGTTCCGCCGCAAGCCGGCCAGGCGCAAGGCGCCGGCCGGTCCGGCGACGGCTCGCCCCGGACCGGGCCTGGCGGAGACCGGCGCAGCCCCGGTCCTGAACGAATCACGCTACGGTTGATCACCGCCGCGTAGCGCTTGATCGCCGCCGCGTAGCGCTTGAAGGGCGCCGCGTAGCGGCTCAGCGGTAATGGCGCTTGCCGTAGCGGTCGCTGTCGTAGCGGCCGCCCGCATCGCGACCCTCGTCGCGGTCGCGGTTCTTGAGCAGGTACCAGGCGGCCCCGACGACAGCCGTCGTGATCAGGGCCTTCTTCGCCAGTCCCGCCGGGTTGTGCTTCAGCTCGGCCTTGATGCCCATCTCGCCCAGCACGTTCGGGACGCGCCCATGGGCCAGGTCGTCGGCAATGCCTTCGACCATGTTGACGCGGTCTGCCAGCAGCAGGAGCAGCCAGTGGCGCAGGTCGTTCTCGCTGGCCTTGAAGGCCATTCGCCGGATCATGCCGGACAGGCCCGAGGGCGGCTGCACGGTGCCGAAGACCTGCGTGATGCCCGGCCGTTCGCTCGACACCAGCACCTCCACCTTTTCCTCCTGTTGCTGCGGATCGCCGTCGGGCCGGTGGATGAAGCGCGGCGGCGTGCGTTCCATCGGCACGCCGGGACGGTTCTTGTGGTCGAGGTCGGCGCCCCAGCCCTGGATGTGCTGCAGTTCCTGGCGCGAAGGACGGCGCGGCGCAATGTGGCCCTGGCTCGGGTGCTGCTGCAGGTGGCCATGTCCGTGGTCGTGGCCGTGACCGTGGTGCTCGTGTTGTTTGATGTCGCTACGTGATTCCATGGTGGCTCCTCAATGCAGTGCGCTGGCCGACACCGCCTTGACCTGGTTGGCGTTCGGCGGGATCAGGATGGTCTTGATGCAGTTGTCGAGCTTGCCCGAGAAGATGTGATACGCATCCGACACTTCTTCCAGGGGCACGCGGTGGGTGATGATCTCCTTCGGATTCAGCCGCCCTTCGCGGATGTGCTCGATCAGGCGCGGCAGGTGGCGCCGCACGCTGGCCTGGTTCATGCGCATGGTCAGGCCCTTGTTCAGCGCATTGCCGATCGGGACCGCGTTGAAGGTCGGGCCATACACGCCGACGATCGACACGTTGCCGCCCTTGCGCACCGAGTTGATGCACCAGTGCAGCGCCGTGGCCGAGCCCGCCTGCACCATCAGGTAGCGGCCGGTCAGCGACTGCATGGCATTGCCGGAGGCCTCGCACCCGACCGCGTCGATGCAGACGTCGGCGCCCATCCAGTCGGTCATCTTCTTGATGTGCTCGGCCATGTCGCGCACTTCCTTGAAGTTGACCACCTCGCACTGGGCATAGCGCTTGACGAATTCGAGACGGTATTCGACGTGGTCGACCACGATCACGCGCCCCGCCCCCATCAGCCAGGCCGACTTGGCCGCGAAGATGCCGACCGGGCCGGCGCCGAACACGACCACCGTGTCGCCTTCCGCGATGTCCCCCATTTCCGCCGCCTGGTAGCCGGTCGGCACCGCGTCGGTGAGCAGCACGGCGTCGTCGTCGTGGATGTCGTCGGGGATGATCATCGGGCCGACATCGGCCATCGGCACGCGCACCAGCTCGGCCTGGCCGCCGTCGTAGCCGCCCGCGGTATGCGAGTAGCCATAGATGGACCCGACGGCGGTGGACTCCGCATTCATGTTGTGGCAATTGCCGTACAGTTCGCGGTCGCAGAAGAAGCAGGACCCGCAGAACACGTTGAACGGCACCAGCACCTTGTCGCCGACCTTCAGGTTCTGGACCCCGGAGCCGACCTCTTCCACCACGCCGATGAACTCGTGGCCGAAGGTGTGGCCGACGCGGGTGTCGGGCACCAGGCCATGGTACAGGTGCAGGTCCGAACCGCAGATGCAGGAACGGGTGACGCGCACGATGGCGTCGCCCGGGTGTTCGATGACGGGGTCGGGCTTGTGGTCGGCGCGGACGCGGTAGGGTCCGCGGTAGTTCATTGCCAGCATAACTCCTCCTCGGTAAAGGTCACGACAGTGTTCACGACGCCCGTCCGCTGGACGGGCAATGTGGAACACGTTATGTCAAAACGCTAAGGATTGCGATACGCGCACGGAAACGAACGGTCCCTATTTCCCCGCCGGGCGGCCTTGCAGCCTGCCCGCGGGGAATTGTCCTACAACGGACCTTTACAGCTGGCGCGCCTCGAAGGTATTGCACTGCTCGACGCTGCCGGTGTCGAGACCGCGCGTGAACCAGCGCGCCCGTTGCGCCGAGGTTCCGTGGGTAAACGAATCGGGCACCACCGTGCCCTGCGACTTGCGTTGCAGCGCGTCGTCGCCGATGGCGGCAGCCGCGGCCAGGGCCGCCTCGACGTCGCCCGCCTCGATCACCTGCTTGCGCTGGTTGGCCCACACGCCGGCAAAACAGTCGGCCTGCAGCTCGAGCCGCACCGACAGGCGGTTGCCCTCGGTTTCGGACATGCCGCGCTGTGCGTTGCGAACCTGTTCCGAGATGCCGAGCAGGGTCTGCACGTGGTGGCCGACCTCGTGCGCGATGACATAGGCCTGCGCGAACTCGCCGGCCACCTGGAAGCGCTGCTCCATCAGACGGAAGAATCCCAGGTCGATGTAGACCTGGCGGTCGGCCGGGCAATAGAAGGGGCCGGTGGCGCTGCTCCCGGTGCCGCAGGCGGTGGGGGTGGCGTTCTCGAACAGGACCAGCCGCGCCGGCTGGTATTGGGACCCCTGGGCCGCGAACAGCTTGGCCCAGGCATCCTCGGTCGAGCCCAGGGTCGCACGCACGAACTGGGTTTCGCGGTCGTTCGCGGGCGCGCCCTGGGGCGCCTGCGGCCCCTGCTGCACCGCCACCGGTCCGCCGCCGAGGAACACGCTCGGATCGATGCCGAACAGCGCGCTGCCGATCAGGGCGATGACCAGGGTCCCGATACCCACGGTCTTGCCGCCCAGCCCGAAGCCCCTGCCACCGCCGCCGCGGCGGTCTTCCACATTCGTACTCTGGCGTTCACCTTCCCATTTCATCGTGCGTCTCCTTATACGTTGCGGCGGCTCAGCGCCCGGGCGGGCGCCTGGGCGTGCCGGCATCGACACGCTCGCGCGCGTCCTTCAGGCGGAATTCCTCGTCCAGCGCGCCGAGGCCGGCGCGCGCCTCGTCATGCTGCGCGCGCTCGTGGCGCTCGCGTGCGATTTCGCGTTCCAGCCGGCCGGCCGGCCCCTCCTTGCCCCTGTCTGCCATTGCGTTCCCCCAATTGAACCAGCACCGTCGTTCATTTGCCTGCGACCGAGTATGGCGGTCCCGTGCGCACCGGACTGTTCGGGTATTCACATAGCGATGGCAGTTTCCAGTAGCCAAGCTGTGGATCTGCGTTAGGTGGCGCACAGCATCGCCGTCCGCGGCGTGCGACGCTTACAGCATGACAAGCCCCCATGCCAATGCCCTGCTCGCCGTCGGCCGCTACCTCCGCGACCAGGCCTACCGCTTCATCACGGTGACCCCGTCCACCCATCGCCGCATCAACCGCCGCCCGGGCAACGAGCGCGCCGGCGACCTGCGCGGCATCTTCGGCTGGAGCCGGCCCTTCGCGCCCGACGACGTGGCGCCGGAACTGCTGGCCCTGATGCGCGAGGCCGGCATCGTCGAGCAGGACGGCGGCCTGCTGCGGTCGACGCTGCGCGTCTCGACGCTGGGCGAATCGCTGGTGTTCCACTCGGCCTACCCGACCATTGATGACGATTCGGTGTTCTTCGGACCCGACACCTACCGCTTCGTCGGCACGATGGGGCGCGCCTTCTCCTGGCTGGGCGCGGGCCCGACCCGGGCGCTCGACATCGGCTGCGGCGGCGGCGCCGGCGCACTGGCGATCGCCCGCCACTTTCCGCATGCGGAGGTGATCGGCGCCGACATCAACACGCGTGCGCTGGCGCTCACCATGGTGAACGCCCGCCTGGCCGGGCTGGACAACCTGGCCGCCTGCCACAGCAACCTGTTCGACAGCCTCGAGGGCGACTTCGACCTGATCGTGTCGAACCCGCCCTACGTGCTCGACCCGAGCGAACTGCCCTATCGCCACGGCGGCGGCATGCGCGGCGCCGAGCTGTCGGTGCGGATCGTCCGGGAGAGCCTGGGACGGCTGCGCAAGGGCGGCAACCTGATGCTGTACACGGGCGTGGCGATCGCCGGCCCGACTGACGACTTCCTGGAAAGCGTACGCCCCGAGCTCGACGCCCAGTGCGACCACTGGAGCTACGAGGAGCTCGACCCGGATATCTTCGGCGGCCAGCTGGGCGAACCGGGCTACGAGGACGTGGAGCGGATCGCAGCCGTGTGGCTGCACGCGATCAAGCGCTAGGACGCGGCGACGCCTAGCTGGCAGCCGCAGGGGCGGGCGCGAGCGCAGCCAGCGCGGGGACGACCTCGTCCAGGCTGGCCGCTTCGCAACTCGGCAGGGCCGCCGTGTCGTTCGGCAGGCGGCCCGGATTGAACCAGCAGCTGTCGATGCCGAAGCGGTTGGCGCCGAGGATGTCGGCATCCAGGCGGTCGCCGACGATGACGGTCTCGGGTTTGGCAAAGCGGCGCGCCATGGCGGCGGCGTAGTCGAAGAAACGGCTGTCCGGCTTGGCATGGCCGCAGGCTTCCGAGGTCGCAACGAACGAGATGAAGCCGCCCAGCCCCGAGCTGGCGATGCGCCGGTGCTGGATGTGGTGCACGCCGTTGGTGATGATGCCGACCTCGCCGATGCCGGCCAGGGTCTGGCACAGCTGCCGCGCGCCGGCGACCAGCACCACCGTCTCGGACAGCGAATCGAGATACAGGCTGCTGGCCGCCTCCGCATCGAGGACGAGGCCATGGTTCCGGAAAGTGCGCCGGAAGCGCTCGACCTTCAGCACTTCCTTCGCCACCTCCCCTGCTTCGAAGCTGCGCCAGAGCGCCAGGTTGATCGCCTGGTAGTGCAGGAACAGCGCATCCAGGTCGCCCTGCAGGCCGAGTGCGCGCATGGTGCGCACGAAGGACAGCCGTTCGGAGGCCTTGAAGTCGAGCAGGGTGTCGTCCAGGTCGAAGAGGAACAGGCGGTGTTTCATTCCATTCGTGGGTTGGCCATGGTATTGCATCTTAGCATGCACAAAAAATGCGGCGCCGCCGAGCTGACCCGGCCGAACGGGAGTCCTGCCGGCCTCGCCGCGAACACCGCAACAAGGCCGGCTGAGGCCGGCTGAGCCCGATGGCTCAGTGCGCGTGACCGCCGCCCCCTTCGCATGCGTGCGGCTGCGCGCGGCACTGCGCCTTCCAGGCCGCCAGCGCCTCCTCCCGCGCCGCCAGTTGTCGCGGCGTGCGCGCCGGCGCCAGGATCTCGTCCTGCGTGATCACCCGGCCGTTCCTGACCACGAAGCGCACATCGGCCGCGGCGCGCAGGTCGAGCAGCGGGTCGCCGCCCACGGCGATCAGGTCGGCCAGCTTGCCCTGCTCGACCGTGCCCAGGTCCTTGCCGACCAGGGCGACGCGCGCCGCGTCGCGCGTGACGGAATACAGCGCCGCCAGATTGCCCTGCACCAGCGCCGCGCCGCGCATGTTCAGGTGCAGCGAGATGCCGGGCACCACCAGGGGCGAATCGGTGCCGTTGGCCACCAGCGCGCCGGCCGCGCGCACCTTGGCCTGCTGGGTGGCGTCGTTGATGATCGAGGCCAACTGGGTGGCGGTAGGCGGCTGCGCGTTCTGCAGTCCCGGCACGAAGTTGGGCGGCACCAGCACGAAACGCGGGTCGCTCACGATGTCCGGGTCCAGCCCGGCCAGCGCGCCGGCCGAGAACAGGGTGTCGATCAGGTGGAAGTCGCCCTTGCCGTACACGTCGGCCGCGTCCTGGTAGGTGATCGCGCGCACGAAGGACTTCGACCAGCCGTAGCCCATGCGCTGGGTGGCGGACAGGTGGGTGGTCCCACCCAGGCCGGTCGCCGCGCCCGGCTGCACCATGTGGGTGCCGCTCGGGATGCGCAGGTCGAGCGCTCCCTGTGCGATGCGCGCCATGACCGGGATCGGCGCCCGCACGTAGCTCTTCAGGAAGTCGACGTCGAAACGCTTGGCCTTGGCGATCTCGAGCTCGGCGATGCCCGGGGTGCGCAGGCTGCGCGCGAAGCTGTAGAACTGGCGGTTGCCCTCCCATAGCGGGGGCGACACGAACAGGCGCGGCCCGAGCAGCTTGCCGGCCTCGAGCGCCTCGCGCAGCTCGACGCTCTGGTGCAGCGGTCCGCCCACCGACTGCGCCGTGGTGATCCCGTAGGACAGCATCAGCTGGGCGATCTGGCCGAACTGGCCGCCCTGGTACAGCGTCAGCGGGTGCAGGTGGGTTTCGATCAGCCCAGGCATCACGGTCAGCCCGCTGGCGTCGACCACGCGCGCGCCGGCGGCATGCCCGGTGTGCGGCGCCACCGACACGATCCGGTTGCCCTCGACGACGATGTCGACGTCGTGGCGCAGGCTGGCGCCGACGCCGTCCCACAGCCTGCCGGCGTGGATCACGGTGCGGCCCTCGGGCACCGCCTGGCGCCAGTGCAGCCTGATGGGAATGTCGCGCCTGGCGCCGCCGTCCACGCGCACGGTGCGCACCCGCTCGGCCGATTTGTACAGGATGGTCTGCGAGTCGCCGCCCCAGGACGGCAGGTCGGCGACGTCCTCGTTCACCTGGCGCGCCGGGCCGGTAGGCGCGCCGGCGGCGTCGACGGGAATCACGTGCAGGCGCGAGTCCATGATGAACGCCACTTTCGTGCCGTCCGGAGAAAGCACGGCGGCGCCTTCGTCGCGCTCGGAGATCTGGCGCGGCGCCGGGGCCACGGCATGGAAGGCGCCGGTGCGCGTGGCCAGGTCGATCACGCGCAGCTTGTTGTAGCCCTCGCGGAAGCGGTTGTTGATCCGCTCGTTATCGACCAGCAGGATGCGCTGGCCGTCCGGCGTCCATTGCGGCGTGCTGACCTGGGTGCTGAGCGAAGGCAGGATCAGCTCGAAGCTGCCGGCGGCCCGGTTCCAGATCTCGAGCTGGCCCGACAGCGTGGTGTAGGCGATGCGGCCGCCGTCCGGCGACAGCCTGGGCGTGGCCATCGAGCGGCCGGGAATGGCGGCCAGCCGGGTGCGGGCGCCGGTCCCAAGCTCGACCTGGTCCACCGCCAGCTGCCCGGCGTTGTTGCGCTCGGACGAGAAGTACACCGCGCGCCCGTCCGCGGTCCACTGCGGGTTGAGGTCGCGGTCGGGATCGTTCGTCAGGCGCACGGGATCGTCGCCGATGCGCATGGTCCAGACGTCGTTCAGGGCCACGAAGGCGATGCTGCGCCCGTCCGGCGACAGGGCCGGGGCGCTGATGCCCAGCACCCGGCGCGGCTTGACGTTGTCGAACTCGCGGTCTTTCCCTTCGCGGATCGCCGGCCGGCGCAATCCGAGCTGGGCGCGGAACCCGATGTCGGCCGGGTTCGCGCCGGCCGCGTCGCGCACGCGGATGCGGCCGTCGGCGGTGTACAGGAAGCGCCCGTCCGGAAGGAAACGGACGGGGAACGGGAAGATGTCTTCGTTGCTGGTGACCACCGTTCCCCCCACGACCAGCTGGCGCGCCGCGTTCTGGTACACCAGCGCGCTGCCGTCAGGCAGCCAGGCCGGGGCGGCGCCGGACGCCACCACCGTCGGCGCGCCGCCCGCGAGCGGCGCGGTCACCACGTTGGCGCCATCGACATAGGCCAGGCGGGCCCCGTCCGGCGATACCACCGGGTGGCTCTCGGCCCCCGGGCCGGTGGTGAGCTGCACCGGTGCGCCGCCGCCGAGCGCCACGCGCCAGATCTTGTACTGGCCGTCGTTGCTGCGGTCGGACGAGAACACCAGGCCGCTGCCGTCGGGCAGCCAGGCCGGTTCGCGGTCGTCGTAGGGGCCGGTGGTGTGCTCGCGCAGGTCGCGCCCGTCCGGCCGGATCGTCCAGATATGGAAGTTCCCTTCCGGTGCGTAGTTCTGGAAGGCGATGCGCCTGCCGTCGGGTGACCACACGGGATGGGTCGGCTCGACCCGCCAGTCGGTGATGCGCCGGGCCTCCCCGCCCTCGCGCGGGATGATCCACAGGGCGCCCTGGGCGGAAAACACGACCTGCCTGCCGTCGGGCGACGGCGCCGCCGCCATGTTGGTGCCTTCGCGCAGTTCGACCGTGAGGTCGCGGGTCGGGCCGCGCAAGTTGTTGAGCTCGTCGACACGGCCGCCGCCCGCCCACTGGCATGCGGACAGCAGGGCGGCGCCGATGGCCAGTGCCAGAGCGCTGCAGTGAGGGGGGCAAGGGAGGCGCGGACTGCGCAGGGAGCGGGTACTCATGTTTCCTCCTGGATGGATTGCCAAAATTCACCGAGACGGTGCGTGGATGACAGATCGATCCTCGGCCGCGCATCTGACGAATGACTGACAGATGAGTTTGGCTGGAAAGGAAAAACCAACGAAGCGCAGCTGGTTTGCGGGCGGTCAAATTTGGGGAAGGAACTCAACGGATTGGCCACCAAGCACAGGCGTCGAAACGCAAAAAGCATCAGCTGAAAGCAGTCATGCCAGCTGCGCTGGAACCCAATGTAGGGCGAAGACAACAGTTGTGAATAAATTGTGGTGAGGAAATTAACTTTCTGTAGGAGCAATCCTACTCTGCAGTATGCTGGGCATAGAGCGACATCCGGCCCTGGAAACAGGGCCTGTAAGCGACGACATTTGACGCCTTGCAAGGCTTACGCGGGCATACTCAACGGGAATACAGGAGCAAACATGCAATGGATTAACAAGCTCAAGGTGGCGACCAGGCTGGTCGTCGCATTCGGCATGGTGCTGGCGCTCATGGGCGCACTCGGCATCTTTTCGGTCGTGCAGCTCGACCGGGTCAACGGGATCTCTACCGAGCTGGAAACCAACTGGTTGCCGAGCACCCGCGCCGCCGGCGACCTGAACACGGCGACCTCCGACTACCGCGGGGCCGAGCTGCAGCACGTGCTGTCGGTCGACGAAGCCGAGATGGTGAAATACGAAAAGGAACTTGCCAAGCTCGGCAGCGCGATCGACCAAGGCGTCGCGGTTTACGCCAGGCTGGTCGCGTCGCCGGAGGAGCAGCAGGCCTTCGACCGCTTCAAGTCGCACTGGACGGCCTACCTTGCCGAGCACAAGAAAGTGGTCGCCCTGTCGCGCGCCAGCCAGAACGATGAAGCGAAAGCCCTGGTGCGTGGCGAAGCCCAGAAGCTGTTCAATGAAGCGAGCGCCGACCTGGTCAAGCTGAGCGACCTGAACGAGGCTGGCGGCGTCGCCGCCAGCAAGAACGGGGACGCACTCTTCGACAGCGCGCGCACGGCGATCATCGGCCTGATGCTGGCAGCGGTCGCACTCGGGCTGGCCCTGGCGGTATACATCGCCCGCTCCCTGGTCAGGCAGTTGGGCGGCGAACCGGATGTCGCCATGGCGGTCGCCGGGCGCATTGCCGCCGGCGACCTGAGCGTCGATATCGCGCTGCGCGCCGGCGATGAGACCAGCATGATGGCTGCGATCAGGCGCATGCGCGACAGCCTGGCCCAGATCGTCGCCGAAGTGCGTACCGGCACCGACACGATCGCGACGGCGTCCAGCCAGATCGCAAGCGGCAATCTCGACCTGTCCCAGCGTACCGAAGAGCAGGCCAGCGCGCTCGAAGAGACGGCGTCGTCGATGGAAGAACTGACCTCGACCGTCAAGCAAAGCGCGGACAATGCGCGCCAGGCCAACTCGCTGGCCGTGTCGGCCTCCGAAGTGGCCAGCCGCGGCGGCGCGGTGGTCGCGCAGGTGGTGGACACGATGGGGGCGATCAACGATTCGTCGAAGAAGATTGCCGACATCATCGGCGTCATCGACGGCATCGCCTTCCAGACCAACATCCTTGCGCTCAACGCCGCCGTGGAAGCGGCGCGTGCGGGCGAACAGGGACGCGGCTTCGCGGTGGTCGCATCCGAAGTGCGCAACCTGGCGCAGCGCTCGGCGGCGGCAGCGAAAGAGATCAAGGTGCTGATCGGCGATTCGGTCGGGAAGGTGGAGGCCGGCGGCAAGCTGGTCGGCCAGGCAGGCGCCACGATGAACGAGATCGTCGACAGCGTCCAGCGCGTGACCGACATCATGGCCGAGATCATGTCTGCGGCGCAGGAGCAGACCGCAGGTATCGAGCAGATCAACGAAGCGGTCAGCCAGATGGACCAGGTGACCCAGCAGAATGCGGCGCTGGTCGAGGAAGCCGCGGCGGCCTCGCAATCGATGCAGGAGCAGTCGGCGCACCTGGCGCAGGTGGTCAGCGTGTTCCGGCTGACGGAAACGCCTGCCCGCGTTCCGGCCAGGCAGGCTGCAGGCGGCGTACGCCTTGCGGTCGCCGCGCCCGTACGTCCGCAGCCCGCAGCCGGCTCCGCGAAACGGAAAACGCCGCCGGCAAAGCAGCCTGCCGAGGCGGATGCGGCGCAGGAGTGGGAAGCCTTCTAGTCTTCGCCCCCACGCAAGGCGACACCGCCGGCGCGGCCGCGGCATCGAAAACAAAAGAGCCCCGCCGGGGCTCTCATGCCGTTCAGATAAAGGTAGGGTGGCCGGGTTTCCCGGCCGCGCGTTCAACTCAAATATGCTCCGCCACAGAGCATCTGTAAGCTGAACGCGCGGTCGGCAGAGCCGACCACCCTACATTTTTACGCTAACTGAACAGCATTGCCGCCGGGGCTCATTCCTTTTTTTTCGCAGCGCGACCGGCAGGCCTGCTAGCACAAAACGGTCTGGATCGCATGCGCCGGGATGTCGACCGTGACTTCCTTGCGGTCCACGATCAGGCGGTACTTCTGCGCCTGGCCGGTCTGGTTCATCACCACGATCGCCAGGCTGCCATCGGTATTGCGGAAGGCGGTCGTTGCGAGACTGCTGCGGCTGCTCGCCGCGCTGATGCGACGTGCGCCCGGCCTGATGTAGCGCGTGAAGTGGCCCAGGTAGGCGAAGCTCGGCGTGTAAACCAGCTCGCCCTCGTCGCTCGCGTGCAGCGGCGCGAAGCAGAAGTTGCCCACGTGGTTCGGGCCACCGCGGCTGTCGAGCAGCATGTTCCAGTCGATCCAGCCGACCGCACCGGCGTTCAGGTCGGCGATGATCTCGCCGCCGTAGCGTTCCCCGTTGGCCCAGTGCTGCAGCCGGGCCGGGTCGAATTTTTCGACCGTGGCCTCGGTGAGGAGCAGGTTCACGTCCGGAAAGGCCTGGTGGACGGCCGCCACGTTGGCGTGCATCGGTGCGCCCTTGGTCCAGGTCTCGTACCAGTGGAAGCCCACGCCCCAGACGTAGGGACGTGCCTTCGGGTCCGACAGGATATGGGCCGCCCGCTGGGGCAGCAGATCGCGGTTGTGGTCCCAGACCACGATCTTCTTGTCGCCCAGGCCGGCCTTCTTCAAGGCGGGGCCGAGGAAGTCCCCCAGGAAGCGGGTTTCTTCCTCGGCGCTGTAGATCATCGATTCCCAGCGCTGGGTCGCCATCGGTTCGTTCTGCACCGACAGGCCCCAGATCGGGATACCCGCCTTTTCATACGCCTGCACGAATTTCACGTAGTACTGCGCCCACAGCGCACGGTCGCCCGGATTCAGGCTGCCGCCGCGTAGCATGTTGTTGTTGGTCTTCATCCAGGCCGGGGCACTCCAGGGACTGGCGAACACGCGCAACCGGGCGCCGCCGGCCTTGCTCGCCGCCAGCGCCTGGCGCAGCAGAGGCACGCGGTATTGCATGTCGTGTTCGATGCTGAACGAGTCCAGTGTGCGGTCGCCGTCCCGCACGTAGGTATAGCTGCCGCTGCTGAAGTCGGAGCTGTGGATCGTGGTGCGGACCACGGTGTAGCCCAGGCCCTGGCGCGGGTCGAAATAGGCGGACAGGAATTCCTTTTGCGCAGCCGGCTTCAGCTTCACGTAGACCTCGGCCACGGCGTCGGTGATGGCGCCTCCGAACCCGAACACCTCCTGGTAGCGCTGCCGGCTGTCGACGAACACGGCGGTCTCGGTCTCCAGCGGCTGGCCGGATGGGGCCGGTTCCGGCAGCGCCTGCGCGGCGAAAGGCGTGGTCCCTCCCTTGGCGGTGGTCACGACCTGCCATCCGCCGGCGGCCCGTGCGCCGTGTCCCATCAGGGCCGGCGCCAGGCCGGCGGCGCACAGCAACTGGAGGGCTTGTCGTCTCGTTCTCATGTGTTCTCCGTGGAAATCGGGTTGGAAACGTTACCAATGGTAGTTGGGCAATATAACATCGGGGTTTTGGGGGTGTCAAAGGATGACGGAGGGGTGGCGGCTGGAGTGGAGACGTGGGCAGCTACGAGCAAGGCCCGGTCGAGGGCCCTGTTCGCGGTGGGATTCGCCCACCTCCGGCGTGGGCGCGGTGCGCCCACCCCTCGCGCGAGTACGCGCGAGGATTCGCATCCCGGACGGGAGCTTCGGCAGGAGCAGTGGTGACGCGGGTAGTTGCGAACAGGGCCCCTTCGAGGGGCCCTGTTCGCGGTGGGATTCGCCCACCTGCGGCGGGCCGCCCTCGCGCGAGTACGCGCGAGGCTTCGAATCCCACGCGCAAGGCCCTCAGGGCCTTGCTCCTCTCCCCCAAGAAATTGAAAAGGGCCCCGGTGGGGCCCTTTTCAATTTCTTGGCGGAGAGGGTGGGATTCGAACCCACGGTACGGTCACCCGTACGCCTGATTTCGAGTCAGGTACATTCGACCACTCTGCCACCTCTCCTGAATCGGTGCTGCGTGGTCGCGTAAGCGAGGCCGCATTATAGCGGCTGTGTGGCACTTGTGGAAGCTCAAACTGTCCAGTTACCGATCCGCACCCCACCGACACTTATTGCAGTGAAATTAAATTTCACAATAGCAGTCAAAAGGGAATAATATTTCACGCACCCTGCCCCAGGACACGGTGTGATGCTGCCAGCGCGACCCGCCTCTGCAACGCATCGGCCCGCCGCCATTCAAGAACGCGCGCTCGATCACGCCGCTTATGCCTTATTATTGAAGCAACAATACAAACAGACTAAGCGATGACCACATGGCATCCCGCATGACTGCGGCCAGCGAATTCGACTACGAAGCGGCATTGGCCGCCTGCGCACGCGGCGAGCAGGCGGCGCTGCGCCGTATCTATGACCTGGACGGCAGCCGGCTGCTGGGCCTGGCGCTGCGCATCGTGCGCCATCGCCAGCTGGCGGAAGACGTGCTGCACGACGCCTTCCTGAACATCTGGACCCGCGCCGCCAGCTTCGATCCGGCGCGCGGCGCAGGACGCGGGTGGATCTACAGCGTGGTGCGCAACCAGGCGCTCAGCCTGGTGCGCAGCGGGGAGCGCGAACTCGCCGTCGACGGCGATCTGCTGGATGAACTAGCCGACGGCAATGCGCAGCTCGCGGGCGCCGACGACGCCTTTGCCCTGCGCCAGGACATCGGCCGCCTGCACGACTGCCTGGTTGGACTCGACGCCGCCAAGCGCACCAGCATCCTGTACGCCTACATCGACGGCTGCTCGCACAGCGAGATCGCGCAGCGCCTGCAATCCCCCCTCGGCACCGTGAAGGCCTGGATCAAGCGCGGCCTGAGCGCCTTGCGGGAGTGCATGGGATGACGGCGCCATCACCCCGCGATCCGCACGAACTGGCCGGCGAATACGTGCTCGGTACGCTGCCGTATGCCGAGCGCCGCGCGCTGGAAGGCGCCCTGGCCGATGACCCGGCCCTGCGCGACGCCGTCGCCGCATGGGAAGCGCGCTTGCTGCCGCTCACGGCACTGGTCGAACCGGAAGCCCCTTCGCCGCGGTTGTGGCCCCGGATCGAAGCCTCGCTGGCGGCCCGCGTCCGCCCTGCCCCTGCGCAGCCGGGCTGGTGGGACCGGCTCGGCCTGTGGCGCGGCCTGGCCGCGGCCGGCTTCGCGTCCGCCTTCGCGATGGCCGTCATCACGCTGCAACCGCAGGCGCCGGCGCCGCGCTACACGGTCGTGCTGGCGGCGCCGCAGACCATGTCGCCCGGCTGGGTGCTGCAGTCGGAACAGGACGGCAGGCTGCGCCTGGTGCCCCTGCGCGCCACCGAGCTGCCCCCGGCGCGCGCGCTGCAACTGTGGACCAAGGCCGACGGCTGGACCGGCCCGGTCTCGCTCGGCCTGGTCGAGCCGGGCAAGGCGGTCGACGTGCCGCTGCGCGGCCTGCCGCCGCTGCAGCCGAACCAGCTGTTCGAGATCACCCTCGAGCCGCCGGCCGGCTCGCCGATCGGCCGTCCGACCGGCCCGATCCTCTTCATCGGACGGGCCGTCCGCATCTGACGCCGTTCCGGCCCGCGCCGGAACGGCCTTCCCCCCTTAGCGCAGCGAGATCGCGATGTCGCGCAGGCCGAGTCCGCTGCCGGCCACCGACAGCGCCGGGTTGGCGGTGCCGCCGGCCAGGGTCGCCGCGCCGGTCGCCAGGTCGACCCGGTACAGCGAGGACGGACCGCCAGCCGTGGTGCGCAGCGCGGCCATGGCGATGCCGTTGGCCCCGCCGCCGATGTCGAAGCCGACGTCGCCCGCCGCGGCCACGCCCAACGGTCCCACATTGGCCAGCACGCCGTCGTTCGGCGGATTCTGCAGCGCCAGGCTGTCGCTCTCGACATCGATGTCGAACAGCTGGGTGCTGGCCGCGTTCGGGATGCTGTTGGTGTAGGCGGCCGCCGTGACCATCGGCATGGCGCCGGCGCGGTTGATGCTGCCGTCGGTTGTGGTGGCGCCGGTATCGACGTTGATCCGCAGGCTCTGGCCGGTGTTGCTGATCACGCGCAGGCGGTCCGCCAGCGGGTTGAAGTCCACCGCGAACATGGTGCCCGCCATGCCGGCGTAGGGCTGGGTGGTGTCTGCCGGATCCGCGGCCAGGGTGGCCTTGGGCGTGACGATGCCGCTGACGGCGTCGATGGTCAGGATGCGCCCGGTCGAGCTCAGGCCGTACAGCATGCCGTCGCGTGGACGCAGGTCGATGCCCACCAGGGTCTCGTTGGCGTTCAGTCCGACCAGCGCCACGTCGGCGGTCAGCACGTTCGGGGTAGTGGGACGGAAGGCCACGATGCGGTTGGCGTCGGTCAGGCCGAACACCACCGGCGTCGGCGACGTGCGCACCGCCAGGCCGCGCACGTCCTCGCTCAGCGCCAGCGCTCCGGCCGAGGTGGCCGCGCTCGCGGTGGCGGACAGGCTGATCGTGTACAGGGTGCGCACGCCGCCCGCGCTGGCGACGGCGTAGCCCAGGTTGGTGTTGGCGTCGATGTCGAAACCGTTCACCGCACCGACGTCGACGCCCAGCGCCACCGGCGTGGCCAGGGTGCCGTTGTTGGGCGGGTTCTGCACGTACAGGGTGTCGGTGGCACTGTCCAGCGCATACAGGGTGGTGCTGCCCGTGCCGGTGAAGGAATTGGTGTAGGCCGACCCGGTGACCGCCGTATTGGCGGCGCCGCCGTTGATGGCGCCGTCGGTGGTGGTGGCGCCGGTGTCGACGTTGATACGCAGGCTCTGGCCGGTATTGCTCACCACGCGCAGGCGGTCGGCCGCCGGGTTGAAGTCGACGCCGAAGTCGGCGCCGCTCAGGGCGGTGTAAGGCATGGTGGTGTCGGTGGCGTCGGCGGCGAGGGTCGCCTTGAGCGTGGCGGCGCCGGTTTCCGGATTCAGGGTGTAGATGCGGCCGCTGCTGCCGACGCCGTACAGCTGGCCGTCGGCGGGGCGGTAATCGATGCCGACCAGCTGCTCGTTTGCCTGCAGGCCGGTGACGGCCACCGAGGTGCGGGCGCTTCCGGGCGTGGCGCGGTTGAAGGATACGAGGCGGTTGGCGGAGGTGAGGACGACCAGGTCGCCGGCGCTCACGGGGGTAGGTGGCGGGGTGGTGCTCGGCGGGGGCAGTGTCGTATTGTCGCCGCTGCTGCCGCAGGCGGCAAGGGCGGCGCCGAGGGCGAGGGTGAGGAGGAGCCTGGTGGGGGTACGGTCGTTCATGGTCGCGTCCTTTCGAGTGGTGAATGGAGATTGCATCCGGGTTGCAGGGTTCCGGCTTGGGTTGCTGAAACGAAGCGGATACAGGCTCTACGCAGGACGCAGGGGTTTGGATGCAGGTTTGGCAAAATATTTTTTTGACAGCTGCGCTCGTGGGTATTGCAGGAGCAGTGCGGTGGAGTATTGCAAGAGTCGTGCGGTGGGTGCTGCAAGAGCAGTGTTAGCGCATGCAGTTGCGAACAGGGCCCCTTCGAGGGGCCCTGTTCGCGGGTGGGATTCGCCCACCTGCGGCGGGCCGCCCTCGCGCGAGTACGCGCGAGGCTTCGAATCCCACGCGCAAGGCCCGCAGGGGCCTTGCTCCTCTCCGCCAAGAAATTGAAAAGGGCCCCAGTGGGGCCCTTTTCAATTTCTTGGCGGAGAGGGTGGGATTCGAACCCACGGTACGGTCACCCGTACGCCTGATTTCGAGTCAGGTACATTCGACCACTCTGCCACCTCTCCTGAATCGGTGCTGCGGTCGCTCGTAAGCGAGAGCACGCATTATAGCCACGCTCTTGCAAAAACGGAAGAGCAAATTCAGCTGAAACGAAAAACTTGCCCGGGCCGTCTTCAGGCAGCCGGAACCAGGCGCTCCAGCCCACCCATGTAGGGGCGCAGCACTTCCGGAATGATCACGCTGCCGTCCGCCTGCTGGTAGTTCTCCAGCACGGCCACCAGGGTGCGGCCCACGGCCAGGCCGGAGCCGTTCAGGGTGTGCAGCAGTTCCGGCTTGCCGGCGGCGTTGCGGAAGCGGGCGCCCATGCGGCGGGCCTGGAAGGCTTCGCAGTTCGACAGCGACGAGATCTCGCGGTAGGTGTTCTGCGCCGGCAGCCACACCTCCAGGTCGTAGGTCTTGGCGGCCGAGAAACCCATGTCGCCGGTACACAGGGACATGACGCGGTACGGCAGGCCCAGCGAGGTCAGGATGAATTCGGCCTGGCCGACCATCTCTTCCAGCGCCGCATACGACTGTTCCGGGTGCACCACCTGGACCAGCTCTACCTTGTCGAACTGGTGCTGGCGGATCATGCCGCGGGTGTCGCGGCCGTAGCTGCCGGCTTCCGAGCGGAAGCACGGGGTGTGCGCGGTCATCTTGAGCGGCAGCTGGTCCAGCGCCACGATCTCGTCGCGCACCACGTTGGTGAGCGAGACTTCCGAGGTCGGGATCAGGTAGAAGTGCTCGCCCTCGCCTTCCGCGCCGCCCTTCTTCACCGAGAACAGGTCGGCTTCGAACTTCGGCAGCTGGCCGGTGCCGCGCAGCGAGTCGGCGTTGACCATGTACGGGGTGTAGCACTCGGTATAGCCGTGCTTTGCCGTGTGGGTGTCGAGCATGTACTGGGCCAGCGCACGGTGCAGGCGCGCCATGCCGCCCTTCATCATCGAGAAGCGCGAACCGGTCAGCTTGGTGGCGGTGTCGAAGTCCAGGCCCAGCTGTTCGCCGATGTCGACGTGATCCTTCACGGCGAATTCGAAGCTGCGCGGCGCCCCCACCTTGCGCACTTCGACGTTGCCCGATTCGTCGGCGCCTTGCGGGGTGCTGTCGTGCGGCAGGTTCGGCACCGCTTCCATGAAGCGCGCCATCTTCGCCTGCACGTCGGCGAGAAGCCCTTCGTTGGCTTTCAGCTCGTCGCCCAGGCCGGCCACTTCCGCCATCACGCTGGAGGTGTCTTCACCCTTGCCCTTCATCATGCCGATCTGTTTGGACAGCGAATTGCGCTTGCCCTGCAGTTCCTCGGTGCGCGTCTGGATCGCCTTGCGCTCCGCTTCGAGGGCGTTGAAGCCGGCCACGTCGAGCTGGAACTTGCGGGTCGCCAGGCGCGCGGCGACGGTGTCGATGTCTTTGCGGAGAAATTGGATGTCAATCATGTCGGGTTGGGCTTGCGTGTGTCGAAAACACAATTGTACCAAGCCGAAGGACATTCTCAGCGAGTTTCGGCAACGGGATCAATCACCGTCCACCGGGGCGTCTCGCCGGCTCTTCCCTGCATTACTTCAGGCCGGCTTTTTCGGCAACGCTCAGGCGCGGGGCCTTGACGACCACGACGTGGACGGTCGAATCGATCAGGGTGGCGGTCTCCTGCTGCGCCACCTCGACCGGACGGGCGCCGGCGGTGGAATAGCTCGCGATCAGGCCCAGTGCGGCGGCGGCGAGGAAGACGGCTTCGAAGTTTTTACGGATGTTCATGGTGTGCTCCTTGGGGTTCGATGTGATTCGGTATGATTGAACTTTACCGATCGCACCGCGCCATCGCCATCGACTTGCGATGAAGCGCACGAAACACGGGACAGAATGCGCAAAGTGCGGACCGGCCGCACGAAGCCGGCAGTTGGCCGGGGATTGGGCGACGAAGGAAGCAGCAGCCTCAGCGCCGGCGCAGCGACAGCGCCAGCTTCGCGCTGTACAGCACGATGCAGGTGCCGACGAAATCCCCGCTGGCCATCACCAGGAAGCCTTCCAGCAGGCCCTCGCGCTGGCCCTGCAGCGCGAACCAGATGTGGTGCAGCGCCGGGCTGGCGATCGAGAACGCAAGGGCGCAGCCGAGCAGGCGCCACGGGCCGAGTCCGGCCAGCGAACTGCCGATGCGTCCGGCGACCAGGATGCGGTAGGTCAGGTAGGGCGCAAGCGCCGCGACGATGCCGCCGGCGAAGGCACGGATCGGGTCGTCGGGGAAGAAGTAGCAGAAGCTGATCAGCCAGGACGCGAACAGGATGCCCAGCGCGCCCGCTTCGGCGAACAACAGCGTGCACAGCAGGCGCACGCCGGCCGGCAGGTAGACCCAGCTGATGCCCCGGGCGAACTCGAAACGGGCGAACAGGAGTTCGTTGAGACCAATCGCGGCGAGAAACAGGACCGCGGTCCCTGCGCCCATGGCGAACTTTAACTGCTTATCGGACATGACCTGAGGCGCGAGGTAGGTTAAGCTTTGCTTCTGTAGCGAAATATTATATCAGCGTATGTTATACCTCGAACAACTTAGGTCCCTGCCCGCCTCTTTGGAGGCCGCACATGGGTAAACCGACCCGCCCCGCGGACCTCTACCTGCGCTTCCTGAACCTGGTGGATGCGTTGCGCGCCCTGCCTGCACTGCCGCCGCTCGACCCGCTCGAGGAACGGATCCTGGCCGTGGTGGGCCGCGCCCGGCAGTCGGAGGAGCGCCTGTCCGTGCGCGACCTGATGTCCCAGGAGAAGCTGGGCGCGCCTGCAACCATCCACACCCGCATCAAGTCGATGCGCAGCAAGGGCTGGCTGGTGCTGGCAGATACCGAGGACAACCGCCGCAAGCAGGTCGACCTGACGCCGGCGGCGCTCGCCTATTTCGATGAGCTGTCCGGCCTGATGCTCAAGGCCGCAAAGGAAGGCTGAGAACGCCCAATAAAACCTCCATGGCTGCGTCGTACCGTCTCGCCGTACAGGCGTACTGTCTTCGACGGCACTCCTTGCCATGGAGGTTTTCTCGGACGCTCTAGGCCTCGTTCCCGTTGGCATCAATGTCGAGGCCGCGCAGGAAGGCCAGCTTTTCCGCAATCTTCGATTCCACCCCGCGCGGCACCGGCTGGTACCAGCCCGGCTCAGGCATCCCGTCCGGCAGATAGGTTTCGCCCGCCGCATACGCATGCGGCTCGTCGTGGGCATAGCGATAGGCGTGGCCGTAGCCGAGTTCCTTCATCAGCCTGGTCGGCGCATTGCGCAGGTGGACCGGGACCTCGCGCGACTTGTCCTTCTTGACAAAAGCCATCGCTGCGTTGAAGGCGTTGTAGCCGGCATTGCTCTTGGCCGCGATCGCCAGGTAGACGACCGCCTGGCCCAGCGCCAGCTCGCCTTCGGGCGAACCGAGGCGTTCATAGGTGGTCGCGGCGTCGTTGGCGATCTGCAGCGCGCGCGGGTCGGCCAGGCCGATGTCTTCCCAGGCCATGCGCACGATCCGGCGCGACAGGTACTTGGCGTCGGCGCCGCCGTCCAGCATGCGGCACAGCCAGTACAGCGCGGCGTCCGGATGCGAGCCGCGCACCGACTTGTGCAGGGCCGAGATCTGGTCGTAGAAATTATCGCCGCCCTTGTCGAAACGGCGCGCGTTGAGGGTCAGCGCGTTCTCGACAAATTCCTTGGTGATGGTCGTGACGCCCGAGGTCTCGGCGGACGTCTTGGTCTGCTCCAGCAGGTTGAGGAAGCGGCGCGCATCGCCGTCCGCATAGCCCACCAGGGTGTCGACCGCGACCTCGTCAAACGTCAGCTGCTGCAGCACCCGCTCCTGCGCGCGTTTCAACAACTGGCGCATCTCGTCGTCGGAGAGCGCCTTGAGTACGTAGACCTGCGAGCGCGACAGGAGCGCCGAGTTGACCTCGAAGGAAGGATTCTCGGTGGTGGCGCCGATCAGGGTCACCAGGCCCGACTCCACGAAGGGCAGCAAGGCATCCTGCTGCGACTTGTTGAAGCGGTGGATCTCGTCGATGAACAGGATCGTGTGCTTGCCCTGCTGCAGGTAGTGCTCGGCCTGTTCGACGGCGGCGCGGATGTCCTTCACGCCCGAGAGCACCGCCGACAGCGCGATGAACTCGCAGTCGAAGGCATAGGCGGTCAGGCGCGCCAGCGTGGTCTTGCCCACGCCGGGCGGCCCCCACAGGATCATCGAGTGCGGCTTGCCCGACTTGAACACCAGGTTCAGCGGCTTGCCGGGCCCCAGCAGGTGGCTCTGGCCGATGACATCGTCGATGGTGCGCGGGCGCAGCGCTTCGGCCAGCGGTGGCGAAGGTTCGGTTTTGAAAAGGTCGTCCATGCGCCAAGTGTAAACGATGGGCGCGCCGGCGGGAGGCGCTGCAGGGCTGCGCGCAAACGCGCGCCCCGCAGCCGACGGCTTACTGGCTGACCACGTCGGCGCCCTTCGGCACGTCGAACTTGAACTGCTGGGCGCCGAGGGCCGGATTGCGCTGGAAGTTGGTGAATTTCAGGACCGATACCTGGCCGAACCCGTCCTTCAGTTCCATCGCCACCGGCACCCCGCCCTTCAGGCCGATGCCGATCTGCGCGAAGCTGGTGTCCTTGGTCTTGGGCACGGCGGTCAGCCATTCGGCGCCGTCGCGCTCGCCCGCCTCCGTGAGGGTGAAGTTCTTTTCCAGCTCGTTGCTGCCGAACAGGATGGCGGCCGGCGAGGAGCCCAGCGCGTTGCCCAGCTTGCGGGTGGTGACCTGGTTCAGGTCCTTGTCGTAGATGTACAGGGTCTCGCCGTCGGCCTGCAGCAGCTGCTCGTAGGGTTTCTGGTAGGTCCAGATGAACTTGCCCGGACGGGCGAACACGAAGCTGCCGCTCGAGACCGGGGCCACCTTGCCGTTCTTCGACTTGCCAAGCTGCTGCTGGGTGAATTCGCCCTTGGCGGACTTGGTGGTGGCCACAAAAGTCTTGAACTGGTCGAGGGCGGCGGCGCTCGCGGCGCCGGAAGCGGCCAGCGCGGCGGTTGCGATGAGTGCAGCAAATCGGTAAGTCGTGAATTTCATGTGAATTCCTCTTGTTGTGGTCCGCCACCGTGCGTTGAACGCGTGGGCGGGAGACCCGCCCACCCTACGAAAAGCGCTACGCAGCGGGTGGGCGACGGGTTATTCGGCGGTCGTGGCGGGCACGAGGATGTCGCGGTTGCCGTTCGACTGCATCGGCGACACCAGGCCGCTCTGCTCCATCTGCTCGATCAGGCGCGCCGCCCGGTTGTAGCCGATGCGCAGGTGGCGCTGCACCAGCGAGATCGAGGCCTTGCGGTTCTTGAGCACCACGGCCACGGCCTGGTCGTAGAGCGCGTCGGATTCGCCGCCGCCCTCGCCCGCCGGGACGCCCTCGGCATTGCCCTCTTCCAGCGTGCCGCCTTCCAGGATGCCTTCAATATAGTTCGGTTCACCCAGCGACTGCAGATGTTTTACAACTCGATGCACTTCGTCGTCCGAGACGAAGGCGCCGTGCACGCGGATCGGCAGGCCGGTCCCCGGGGGCATGTACAGCATGTCGCCCATGCCCAGCAGGGTTTCCGCGCCCATCTGGTCGAGAATCGTGCGCGAGTCGATCTTGGACGAGACCTGGAAGGCGATGCGGGTCGGGATGTTCGCCTTGATCAGGCCGGTGATCACGTCCACCGACGGGCGCTGGGTCGCCAGGATCAGGTGGATGCCGGCCGCACGCGCCTTCTGGGCGATGCGGGCGATCAGCTCTTCCACCTTTTTACCCACGACCATCATCAGGTCGGCCAGTTCGTCGATGATGATGACGATGGTCGGCAGCTTTTCCAGCGGCTCGGGATTGTCCGGCATGATCGAGAACGGGTTCGGGATATGCTCCTCGCGCTTGGCCGCCTCCATGATCTTGCCGTTGTAGCCCGCCAGATTACGCACGCCCAGCTTGGACATCAATTTGTAGCGGCGCTCCATCTCGTTCACCGCCCAGTTCAGGGCGTGGCCGGCCTGGCGCATGTCCGTCACCACCGGCGCCAGCAGGTGCGGAATGCCCTCGTACACCGACATCTCCAGCATCTTCGGGTCGATCAGGATCAGGCGCACGTCCGCCGGGTCGGATTTGTACAGCAGCGACAGGATGGTGGCGTTGATGCCCACCGATTTACCCGAGCCGGTGGTACCCGCCACCAGCAGGTGCGGCATCTTGGCCAGGTCGGCGCAGACCGGCTTGCCGGCAATGTCCTTGCCCAGCGCGACGGTCAGCGCGGAGGCGCTGTCGCCATACACCTTGGAACCGACGATCTCCGACAGGCGCACGATCTGGCGCTTCGGGTTCGGCAGCTCGAGCGCCATGTAGTTCTTGCCCGGGATGGTCTCGACCACGCGGATCGAGGTGAGCGACAGCGAACGCGCCAGGTCGCGCGCCAGGTTGACGATCTGGCTGCCCTTGACGCCGGTGGCCGGCTCGATCTCGTAGCGGGTGACGACCGGGCCCGGATAGGCGGCCACGACCTTGGCTTCGACGCCGAAGTCGGACAGCTTCTTCTCGATCAGGCGGCTGGTGAATTCCAGGGTTTCCACGGCCACCGTTTCCTGGGCCGGCGGCGCCTCGTCCAGCAGCGCCAGCGGCGGAAGGCCGGATTCGCCGGCCAGCTCGTGGAACAACGGGGTCTGCATTTCCTTCTGTGCGCGTTCCGACTTCGGCACGCTGACCATCTGCGGCTCGATCTTGATCGACGGTACCGGGGCCTGCGCCGATGGCGGCGCGGCAGCGTTCGACGTCGGCACGGCGGGCATGGCCAGCGAGGCCGGCGTCGACGGCGGCAGCACGCTCGGTTCGGCTTGCGGATGCGCCAGCTCGAACACCGGCTCGGCCTTCACGATCGGCGGCGGGGTCGGGTGCTTCTCGGTGTATTTCTGGCGTTCGTTCACCACCACTTCGTCGCGCTTGACGGCTGCGGCTTCACCCTGCCTGCGGTCCTCGATGTCTTCCATGCGCATGCGGAACCAGTCCATCGTGTTCTCGACCGATTCGCCGATGCGCTCGGCCACGGCCAGCCAGGACACCTGGAAGAACAGCGAAAAGCCCAGGCCGAACAGCAGCAGGAGCAGCAGGGTCGCGCCGGTAAAGCCGAAGGCGACGTGGGCCGAGTGCCCGATCAGCTGGCCCAGCACGCCGCCGGCGGCGCGCGGCAGCTCCAGGTTCCACGACCACATGCGCAGGTATTCCAGGCCCAGGCTGCCGGCCAGCATGATGGCAAAGCCGGCCCAGCGCACCAGCATCTCGCCGGAATGCGGCGGCTCCTCGGGCTCGGCCAGCTTGTCGGTGAGGCGGCGCCAGCCCTTCCAGACGCCGCGCAGGAAGATCACGCTCCACCACCAGGCGGAGAAACCGAAGATGAACAGCAGCAGGTCGGATAGCCAGGCGCCGGCCTGGCCGCCCAGGTTGGCGATCCTGGGGACGGCATTGGCGTGCGACCAGCCCGGGTCGCCCTTGTTATAACTGAGCAGGATCAGCACGAAATACAGGAAGGCGACGGCCATGGCCATCCAGCGCGCTTCCGACAGAAGGCGCGACAGCCGCCCCGGCAAGGGCCGGCGGGCGGTATTCGCGGTGCGGGTATATCCTGAGGTGCTGGCTTGGCTATTCTTGCTCATGGTACTGCTGAAATGTTCGGCCGATAAATGAGTCCGATGAGTGGGCGCTATCGGGGAGCCGCCAACTGGAAGCGATCATTTTAAGCTAAATGCAGCTGAGCTGGCCCGTGATTCATGCTCGCCTGCATCATCGACTATAATCGCGTGTTGCACGCATGTCGCACGCCGTCTCCGCGCGCAGTCTCATTCGCGCCCTTGATTCTCGTGCAGGCCGCCCCCAGTTTCCGCTTGTTCATATCTATACGAAGCCTTCCATGACTACTTCCAAACACGCCAAAGTCCTGATTCTCGGTTCCGGTCCTGCCGGCTACAGCGCGGCCGTCTATGCCGCGCGCGCCAACCTCAAGCCGATGCTGGTGACCGGCGTCGAGCAGGGCGGCCAGCTGATGACCACGACCGATGTCGAGAACTGGCCGGGCGACCCGCTGGGCGTGCAGGGTCCGGAACTGATGCAGCGCCTGCTGCAGCATGCGGAGCGCTTCAACACCGAGATCGTGTTCGACCATATCCACACGACCTACCTGAACGAGAAACCGATCCGCCTGGTGGGCGACTCGCACGAATTCACCTGCGACGCCCTGATCATCGCCACCGGCGCCTCGGCCCAGTACCTTGGCCTGCCCTCGGAACAGGCCTTCATGGGCAAGGGCGTGTCGGCCTGCGCCACCTGCGACGGTTTCTTCTACCGCAACCAGGAAGTCGCGGTCATCGGCGGCGGCAACACCGCGGTCGAGGAAGCCCTGTACCTGGCCGGCATCGCCTCCAAGGTCACCGTGATCCACCGCCGCGACAAGTTCCGCGCCGAACCGATCCTGGTCGACCGCCTGATGCACAAGGTCCAGGAAGGCAAGATTGTGTTGGAACTGAACCACACCCTGGACGAGGTGCTGGGCGACAACAGCGGCGTGACCGGCCTGCGCATCAAGTCCACCGCTACCGGCGAAACCCGCGACCTGGCCGTGCACGGCCTGTTCGTGGCAATCGGCCACAAGCCGAATACCGGTATCTTTGAAGGCCAGCTTGAGATGCAGAACGGCTACATCCGCACCCGTTCGGGCCTGGAAGGCATGGCCACCGCCACCAATATTCCCGGCGTGTTCGCGGCCGGCGACGTGCAGGACCACGTGTACCGCCAGGCGATCACCAGCTCGGGCACCGGCTGCATGGCTGCGCTCGACGCCCAGCGCTACCTGGAAGCGCTGGAGGACGACCCGAAATAAGGAGCCGCAGTACGATGGCGGGCATGAAAGATTTCGCTGAACTGAAGGGCCTGCGTGACAAGCTCAAGGAAGACGAGCGCCTGCGCGCCATCGAGCAGGCCGAGCGCGAGAAGCGCGAGCGCATCGCGAAGGAACGCGCCGTCGAGTTCCGCGGCGCGATGCAGGACGTGAAAAAATTGCCTGAATCCGACCGCTACGTCTACCGCCCGGTGTACGTGGCCTCCGAGCGCAGCTTCCAGGACCGCAAGCCGGGCATGCCCCTGACCGAGGAAGAGGAAATCCAGGCCGTGCTGCGCGAGTCGCTGTCCGACCTGTTCGATGTCGAGGGCCTGCTCGACGAAGACCCCTCCCTGAGTTATGCCCAGCCCGGCGTCGGCCCGGACGTCGTCAAGAAACTGCGCAAGCGCCACTGGCCCGTCCAGGATGAGCTCGACCTGCACGGCTTGACCCGCGACGGGGCGCGCGACGCCGTCACCGACTTCCTCCACCGCGCCAACCGCCGCGGCGTGCGCTGCGTGCGCATCGTGCACGGCATCGGCTACGGCTCGCCCAAGGGTGAGCCGGTATTGCGCGGCATCGTGCACAGCTGGCTGGTGCAGATGGGCGATGTGGTCGCGTTTTGCGTCGCCGGCAAGAAAGATGGCGGCCATGGCGCCCTGATCGTCCTGCTTCGCCCCGCCTTGTCTGAGTGAACACACGCACGGAATACATCATTGACACAAGGGTAAAGTGTGTCTAAATATGTATTACCTGTAAAATGTGCTCGCCCGGTATTTACCGGATTTGACGAGAAGGGATTGGTGGCGAATTGAAGGGTACTTCCGTGATCCCCATGGCGCATGGCCACCAGGTCGACCTGCTCAATTGCGCCGACGAGCCGATCCACGTCCCCGGCTCGATCCAGCCGCACGGCGCTCTCCTCTTTTTCACTGCTGAAGGCGCGCTCGAAGGCTGGAGTGCCAACGTCCCGGCACTGCTCGGCATCGCGCCCGAACTCGGCATACCGTATGCCTCCCTGGCGCTGCCGCCGGCCACGCTCGAGCTCCTGATCGACTACGTCGGCCCGGGCGAGCCCGAAGTGACGCCCTCCATGGTGCCGGTCTCCATCGGCGGAACGGACTTCGATTGCGTCGTGCATGCCGCCTTCGGCCGGGTGGTCGTCGAATTCGAACGGCGCGAAGCGAGCGCCGACGAGGTGGCGCAGTTCGCGCTGAAGGCGCACGCCTCGATCGACCGCCTGCGCCGCCAGAAGACCATCGAAGGCCTGCTGTCCATCGCCGTCGACCAGATCCGCGCCTTTACCGGCTTCGACCGCGTGATGGCCTACCGTTTCCGCCCCGACGACAGCGGCGACGTCATTGCCGAAGCCCGGCGCGATGGTCTCACGCCCTACCTCGGCCAGCGCTACCCGGCCTCGGACATCCCGGCCCAGGCGCGCCGCCTGTACGTGCTGAACACGCTGCGCTCGATCGTCGATGTCAATGACACCATGGTGCCGCTGCTCGGCCCTGCCGGCGCGCTGCCGCTCGACATGAGCCACGCCGTGCTGCGCAGCGTGTCGCCGGTCCACATCGAATACCTCAAGAATATGGGCGTCGGCGCCTCGATGAGCGTGTCGATCGTCATCAACGGCAGGCTGTGGGGCCTGATCGCCTGCCACCACATGTCGCGCAAGCTGGTGCCCTACTCGATCCGGATGGCGGCCGACGTGCTGGCCCAGGTGATGGCCTCGACCATCCACAGCATCGAGTCGCAGCTGGACACCCAGATGATCGAGCGCTCGGCCTCGATGCGCACGAAGCTGGTCGAGGACCTGCTGATCGAGGACGATCCGCTCGAGACCTTCGCCCGCTTCGCCGATGCGGTCCTGGCCGCCACCCAGGCCCAGGCCCAGGTCACCTGCTACTACGGCAAGGTGCGCGTGCACGGCGAGCTCCCGCAGGACCTGGCCGAAGCGATCGTCGCTTCCCTCCCCGACGACGCACGCGGCCTGGTGGTGCGCCAGAAGCTGGACGACTGGCCGGAACCGGTCCGCGACCGGCTCGGCAAGTGGGTCGGCCTGCTGGCCCTGCCCTTCGATCTGCAAGCGAACGGCTGGAACCTGCTGCTGCGCGTTGAACAGATCGAACAGGTCGCCTGGGGCGGCCGCCCGGAGAAGACAAGCACCTTCGGCCCGCTGGGCGAGCGCCTGACGCCGCGCGGCTCCTTCGATGCCTGGTACGAGACGGTGCGCGGTCATGCGCATCCGTGGGAAGCCACCATTCTCGCCAACTCCCGCCTGACGCTCGCCGAACTGGTGCGCGTGATGACCGCGCGCCGCGCCCAGACCGAAGCCACGCGCGCCCAGTTGCTGGCCATGCTCGGGCATGACCTGCGCGACCCGCTCCATTCGATCAACATGGCCGGCATGGTGCTCGAGAAGGGGAACAGCCAGCCGACCCTGGGCAAGCGCATCCAGTCCTCCACCAGCCGCATGCAGCGCATGATCACGCAGGTGCTGGACATGAGCCGCATCGACGGCGGCCTGGGCCTGGGCGTGACGCTCGAGCCGGTCGACCTGACCGCGCTGGTGGAAGACCTGATGGACGAGGCGCACCTGGCCTACCCGACCATTCACTTCCAGCTGGCCTGCGACGAGCCGGCCATGGTGAATGCCGACGGCGGGCGCCTGGCCCAGGTGTTGTCCAACCTGCTGAGCAATGCGCGCCAACACGGCGAAGCCGGCAAGCCGGTGCGGGTGTGCGTTTCCGTCCAGGGCCGCGAGGCGGTCGTGGACGTCAGCAATGCCGGTGAGCCGATCCCGCCTGAGCTGGTGGCGACGCTGTTCAATCCGTTCAAGCGCGCTTCACTGAATAACCCGCGCAACCGCACGGGCATGGGCCTCGGCCTGTACATCGCCCAGCAGATCGTGCGCGAGCACCATGGCGAGATCGCGTATCGCCATGATGGGAACGAGGTGATCTTCTCGGTGCGGCTGCCGCTGCTCGATCAGCGCCGAACTCCGTAGGGGTGATCTGGTCCAGTGGACCAGATCACGCTTCGCCGTGCGCGCGTTCAACTTCCGGATGCGCCGTGGCAGATCATGCCGGAGCTGAACGCGCGGTCGGCAGAGCCGACCACCCTACGAATGAACAAAGCAGCGCCAATATGGACCCGTTCCGTAAATGCCGCGCGGCATGGTAGTCTAGCAACACCACCCGCTCTTCCTTACCGCATGACCCTCATCAAGTTCATCGAAATCATGGCGATCCTGGTCGGCGCCTTCTCCGGCTTCATCGAAGCGCGCCGCAAACGCATGGACCTGGTGGGCGTGTTCACGGTGGCCTTCATCACCGCGTTCGGCGGCGGCACCCTGCGCGACATCCTGCTCGACCGCCGCCCGCTGTTCTGGGTGATCCACCAGGAATACGCGATCCTGATCTTCGTGCTGGCCCTGGTGGCCTCGCCCCTGATCCGCACCCTGCGCCAGATCGTCTCGGAACGCCTGATCGTGATCGCCGACGCCGTCGGCCTGGGACTGTTCTCGGTGGCGGGCGTCTCGGCCGCGCTGGCGGCCGATATGCCGATCTTCATCGCCTCGATGATGGGGGTGATCACGGGGATCTTCGGCGGCGTGCTGCGCGACATCGTCTGCAACGAGGTGCCGATGGTGTTCCGCGACGGGAAGCCCTACGCGATCTGCGCGTTCCTGGGGAACTGGCTGTTCCTCCTGATGCGGCACTACGGCGTGGAACCCGACTTCGCGCTGTGGTCGAGCGCGCTGTTCATCAGCGGGCTGCGCCTGGTTACCTGGAAGTTCGATTTGCGCATGGGACGGTAGAGCGCATCCCGCTCCGTTGATGCCGCCCCTACGAAAAGCTCAGACCGCGTCCGCGCCGGTCTCGCCGGTACGGATGCGGATCACCTGCTCCACGTTCTGGACAAAAATCTTGCCGTCGCCGATCTTGCCGGTGCGCGCCGCCTTGATGATGGCGTCGACCACCCCGTCCGCCATGGCGTCGTCCACCACCACCTCGATCTTTACCTTCGGCAGGAAATCCACTACGTATTCGGCGCCGCGGTACAGTTCCGTGTGGCCCTTCTGGCGGCCGAAGCCCTTCACTTCCGTCACCGTCAGGCCGGTGACGTTCACGTCGGCCAGCGCCTCGCGCACTTCGTCGAGCTTGAACGGTTTGATCACGCAGGTAATCTGTTTCATTTTTTTCTCTCTCTAAAAAACAAGAATCAATCAGGAATATTCTTGAGGTCGTCCAGCCACACGGTGGCTTCCGAATCGGACGGTGCGCGCCAGTCGCCGCGCGGGGACAGCGAGCCGCCGTTGCCGACCTTCGGCCCGTTCGGCACGCAGGTGCGCTTGAACTGGCTGGTCTTGAAGAAGCGCCACAGGAAGATGCCGAGGTTCTTCTTGATCGCAGCGAGCTCGTACTGGTTGCGCACGTTGGCCGCGCTCGGCCACCGCCCCCCCTCGCGGTCGTGCCAGGCGCACCAGGATAGATAGGCCACCTTGCTCGGCTTGAAGCCGTAGCGGAGCGTGTAGTACAGGTTGAAGTCCTGCAGCTCGTACGGGCCGATGGTGTCCTCGGTCTTCTGGGCCGGCTTGCCGTCCGGGTCTGCCTGAGTGCCGCCGGGTACGAGCTCGGGGCTGATCTCGGTGTCGAGGATCCTGAGCAGCACCTCGGCGCCGTTCGGCACCACCGCGCCCGTCTCGGCCACCCAGCGCACCAGGTAGGAAATCAGGGTCTTCGGCACGCTGGCGTTGACGTTGTAGTGCGACATGTGGTCGCCCACGCCGTAGGTGCACCAGCCCAGCGCCAGCTCGGACAGGTCGCCGGTCCCGATCACGATCGCGTCGTGGAAGTTCGCCAGGCGGAACAGGTGGCTGGTGCGCTCGCCGGCCTGTACGTTTTCAAACGTGATGTCGTATTCCGCCTTGCCCTCCACGTAGGGGTGGCCAATGTCCTTGAGCATCTGGATGCAGCTCGGGCGGATGTCGATCAGCTGGGCGCTGCAGCCCACCGCCGCCATCAGCGCGTTGGCCTGCCGGAGTGTGCGTTCGCTGGTGGCGAAACCCGGCATCGTGTAGGCCAGGATGTTGGTGCGCGGCAGGCCGAGGCGGTCCATCACCCTGGCGCAGACCAGCAGCGCATGGGTCGAGTCGAGCCCTCCGGAGACGCCGATCACGACCTTCTTGATGCCCGTGCTCGACAGGCGCTGGACCAGCGCCTGCACCTGGATGTTGTAGACCTCGGTGCAGCGCTCGTCGCGCCGCGCCGCGTCCGCCGGCACATAGGGGAAGCGCTCCACGGTGCGCGCCAGCGGCAGCTCGCGCTCCAGGGGCAGTTCGAGCCCGAACTGCACCAGGCGGAACTTCGCGACTTCCTCCGCATGGCGGCGCACCGACTGCGCGAAGGTGGTCGCATGCATGCGCTCGTTCGACAGGCGGTCGAGGTCGACGTCGGCGAAGATCAGGTGCGAATCGTCGCTGAAGCGCTCCGACTCGGCCAGCAATTCGCCCTTCTCGTAGATGAGCGACTGGCCGTCCCAGGCCATGTCGTTGGTCGACTCGCCGCGGCCGGCCGAGGTGTACAGGTAGGCCGCGAGGCAGCGCGCCGACTGCTGGCTCACCAGCTGGTGGCGGTAGCCGCTCTTGCCCACCACGACGTTCGAGGCCGACAGGTTGACCAGTACGGTGGCGCCGGCCATCGCCGCGAACGAGGACGGCGGGATCGGCACCCAGACGTCTTCGCAGATCTCGACGTGGAAGCGAAACAGCGGCAGGTTCTCGATCTCGAACAGCAGGTTCGCACCAAAAGGCACGGTGGCGCCGAACAGATCGATCTGGTCGACCGCCGCGCAATCTGCCGCACTGAACTGCCGGGATTCGTAAAACTCGCCATAATTAGGCAGGAAGCTCTTGGGCACCACGCCCAGTACGCGGCCGCCCGCCACGACCGCGGCGCAATTGAAGAGCTGGTGGTTGACCTTGAGCGGCAGGCCGACGACCAGCGCGACCGGCAGCGCCCGCGAGGCCTCGACGATCTGCGCCAGGCCGTCCAGGCAACCGTCCAGCAGCGCGCGCTGGTGGAACAGGTCGTCGCAGCTGTAGGCGGACAGGCCGAGCTCGGGAAAGGCCACCAGCACGGCGCCGCTGCTTGCCGCCTGGCGCGCCAGGCCAAGGGTCTGCCCGACGTTGAAGGCCGGGTCGGCGATGCGGCAGCGCGGGATGGCGACCGCGACCCGGGCAAAGTGGTGCGTATAGAGATTGAAGAATTGCTTGTTCATTGGTGAGACTTTCGCGAAGTCGTCGCTCATCAATTCGTTAGGGATTTCATCTTGAATTATCGCACGCATATCGTTTCATCCTTGTCCGAGATCCCCCAGGCCGAATGGGACGCGCTGGTCGCCGCGCAAGGCGCATCACAGATGGGCGCGAATCCCTTCCTCTCCTACGCCTTCCTGCACGCGCTGCACGAATCCGGCAGCGCGGCGCCCGACACCGGCTGGCAGCCGCAGTACATCGTGCTGTACGACGGCGACCGCCTGGCCGCCGCCCTGCCCCTCTACGTCAAGGGCCACTCCTACGGCGAATACGAATGGCTATGTCGGCACGCGCGAGTTGTCTGACTGACCGACCGACGCAGCGACCCAGTATGTACTTGCGCAAGCGACGCGATTTCTCAATTTACCTTAGTCATACAAGCCATTCCTCTGTCCGAGTAAGTCGAGACAACGATAAACGCGATATCGTCACCTGTATCGACCCAGCGCCATCCCCTAAAGAAATCAACATAACCGTTCGGTTGCTATACTAATCAACCTACCTAAAAGAATAAGCGCCTGGGTCAGAACGCGCCAAAATTTAGCGGAACAAACACGCATATTGCAGAAATACCGTACTTTCAGAACCTATAGACTTTTAGGCAGCATTAAATGCACAATCTCATCTCCAAGGCATTTATGATGAGATTAGACAAATGGGTTCAGAGAACACAGTACGCCTAGTTACTGGGCACCGTTGGAGTAGAAGCAGCGCCCTCCTCCAAGTTAGAACCAAGGCTTCAGGGCGTACTGTCACTCAGTTTAAGAAGCTCGATTTTTCTGCTCTGGGCATCAATGTGAACGGCATCCTTGCGCATTGCGTACGGGACTCGTCAGCGCCTATGCATGCTTCCGTAGCTCGGGCGTTATTTGAGACTCTCAAAACAGTCGCGCCCAGCGATTCTGAATTCCGCCGCATTCTCGGAGAACTTCCTGAAAACCTAACAACCGGCGATATTACATATGCGCTTACCGTAATCGATACACACTATCAAAGGAAAAGAATAAAAAGCGGCGCAGCAATGGCTGAAAAGACAAGGAACTTTATATTGTCCTGCCAATCACCGCTAGCCAACGATATCTTGGCGACACAGGTTAATTACACATCCACCCTCAAGGTTCCCAAACGAACCCCAAGAAAAGATATCCCCTTCAATAAACCCGAAGGATTTACTTCCCAGCCGATTAAGCCATCTGAAGCAATTCACGTACAGACCGAAAGCGAATTCCAAAAAATCGCGAAAAAGCACTACGAAGGCACACTCGAACCGATTGTCAACAAATGCGTTGGCGTTTTAGAGATTCACGGTGAAATTCAGCTCGCCCTCGATTGCGCAAATCGTAGTCCTCTTCCTGCGAACCTGGCGAAACGTACCGTTGATAAATTCAATGGCGCCAAAAAATTCTTCGACAAGAAAGTTGCAAGCCGAAGAAACGCCAATGACCGACTTATCATGGCCTTGGCAGTTGTAAAAAAGAATTCACTTCACATTAACGCTCCGGCCGCGAACCAGATACTTGTCGAAGGGATTCCTCTTCTCAGCAAGCTAAGCGGGAATCGGAAATCCCGCGCCGAATTCGGCGTGCTACTCAGCTTGCACTACCTCTCCAGATATGTCGTAACGGCCTGCTACATTATTCTGTTGTTCTATACGCGATGGAACACAGATACTTTGATATCAGTGACGGCCAAACGCGTCAAGCGAACACCACACGGCTACGAAATTAGCAGCCACAAAAGTAAGACGAGTTCTAACCAGAACACAGAAATAGTTTGTGACGACGAAACCACGTATATTGAAGAAGCAGCTGCAGTGCGCGCGCTCGAACTACTCCTTTGGCATGACACTAATGTCTCATTAAATGCCAAACGGCTAAGCCCATCGATATTTGTTTCGATGCGACTCTCTTACCACAAAGCACACGAATTCGACGTCTTTCTGTCGGCCGATGATTTTCACGAATTTACCTCGGCGTGGGACTTACCACGGTTTACCGGGTCAGACATTCGCCCGAATGCCGAGCGGTATCATTACCTTAAAACAGGTATGCATATCGAAAACTCAAGGGTAGTACTCGGGCACAAAAAGGAATCAACGAGCCGCACATACGTTGACGGAGACATCGCCCGGAATATCAACGAGGCCACGATAATACGATACCAGGCCATGTTAGCTCACGCGATACGGTTTCAGACGGGTAGAGCCCCCGTCCCTTCCGAGTTTAGCCAGAAGCAGAAGGAAACAATCCAGTCCCTGCTACTTCCCCCAACCCGATTCTCAAATAACACCGATGACTACTTAGTCGACAAATGGTTGGCAAATCCGGAAAGTTTTTCTTTTGATGTCGGTCCGGCTGAAGTAGAGCAATGCGTCCGACAAAGAAAATATTACCTAAAATATATGCACAGACTAAGAAAAACGAATTCCGACCGATTTATTCGCTCAGACATTCCACGAATCTTAGTCTGCCTTGCGCTTTACAATTTAATAAAATCAAGTCCGTACAGTCGCTTTTGCGAACAAGTTGAAAGGGAAATTGATGCTCAAATCTAACAAGCGCGACGGTTCTCTGGCTCAGGAAACCGCTGACAGCCCTGCAGCTGAACTCCCATGGCAGCTTATTCAACAGCACCCACGTTTTCTAAGTGATTTCAAATCCAATACGATAAACATTGACGTAGCACACCATCTGTGTACGGACCAAAAAATCTGGTCCTGCAATCTCGAAGAGCGCCGGTTTGCCCGCCTAAAACATGTGTCGCCTGACGGACATAAGCATTACACACTCAAAGACTTTCCAGAACTAATTACGGCTTTAAAGGCGACTATAAACTCGATGCTTTTTTCGCGTACAGATATGGTGGACGATTGTGTCAGCGGTCTAATCAATCACGCGTTGCGATTATTTAGCTGGATGGTAGATAGAAACATTTTTAAGTTATCGCAATTGAGTCAAGAGGACGTAAAGGAATTACGCGATGGCTGGCGTCACGGTGGCTGGTGGCATGTCCTAAACTATGACAAAGCTCTGGCGGACGTGCTCGAAATTGCAAAAAATAATCAGGTTGTAGCAGCACAGCTATCTGGGTTTGGCAACTCCCGGCACCTTACCGTCGACGCCACTGTCATTGCCAAGATGACAGGGCTTCCCATTTCCGGAAACTTCGTTCCCGTAGAGTTTGCAGAAATGCTTGCTAGCATCGACAAAGCAAAGAGCGTTGCACCTAAGCGCACGGCGCGCTCTACGAAAATGACTGCAACGGCGTACCAAAGACTGATGGTTGAAACCAACCGCTTTGCTAGCATCCCAAAAGAGTTGGGGGCTATCCCCTTTGTTCCGTTCCCCGACGCAAACAAAATGGCAGAAAGAGCATTTCCAGCGCAACAAGGTAGAACTAAAAACATTTCGATTGACAATGCACTGAAGGTTGTCGACCAAGCTCTGCGCTGGGTCTTAGATTATAAAGACACTGTTATTAATACCGCCCAAGTGGCACGAACAGAGCTTGAACAGTCTATCAAAAAAGGAGGTGAAAACGCATATGCTATCCAAAAGGCGGTAGCAGAAGCATACTCGAGGCAAACGTTGAACACTGGTAAAAGCATACCTGGAATTGCAAAAATGACCCGTGCGGCGCTTATCAAATGTATTGAGACGCTTCTGGTCGCTTGTTTTTGCCTCATCGCAATCAATCATGGACGCCGTAGAAACGAGATTGTAGGACACAACAAGCCGTATGGTTTGTATTTCGGATGCATCAAGGAAATTTCCACAATTTATGAAGACTGGCGCATAGACATTTACATCGAGAAGTCTACCCGTGCGTACCTTTCCTTTTGGTGCAACGACATTGTCCGAGATGCTGTGAAATGCCTTGAGGAAATTTCGCAGATTTTTCGTCCGCTATTTTCTGAACCCAAAACATACCCCTCGAATCGGACAGATAATAGAAGCGACAAGCTCTTCGCTCTACGAACGTTCACTGCAAAAGGATTCGAAGGCGCGGCAACAGAATTTGATTTCGCTAGAAGCGGGTCCTGGTTCTTCGAGTTAGCGGGAGTGGATGAGAGCTACTTCCATGAAAAAACTCAACCTTTCAGACGGATATTTGCTTGCATACATAAATATCGATATGACATGCCTAAGACGGGGCCCCTGACTCAGCACTTTGACCATGACGTCAGTTCGATAACAGAAGTTTACTACACAGATAGTCCAGGAACTCTGCCATCCGAGGGCGTAAAGGCGATATACGGGACCGGTTACGGCAAAGACCTTGCATCTTTCAACAAGCTAATGGACGAGGTCACAAGTGATTATTTTGTGGATGTGATGCACCGGCTGCTCAAGGGCGAGCTAATTGGTGGCAACTTTGCAAAGCTAGCCCTTAAACTTATGCGGAGAATATCAGGCAGCATAAAATTTCAACAGTTAACTCTGAAAGAAAAGGCAGAGCGAATTGGCGCTAGCCTTATGCATCGCGGCTATACGATGTCGGAAAAGGAACATGTTATTTGCTGCGTCACGGAAGATGCGCCAACGCTGCGTCGGTCTAACTGCTTCGACGAAGGCAAAATTCATCCTGAAAACGCCACCCCCCAAGTTTGCGATTCATGCATCCATATGCTTACAACCGAAGGATATCGTCGTGGCCTGGTCAATTCGCTTGACGAGCTTGCAAGAGAAGCCACCAATTTCACTCTTCCGCCCAGTGTAAGACATCAAATCAAGAAGGACCAAGCCGATTTGGCTGCATATATCGTCTCAGATGAAAAAGTCGCCCATGAAAATCAAATCGCGATGTCCGCGCTCACGGCGACTTGGAACAAAGTGTTCGTCATTAAAGCTATTTAGTCCATGGAAGCTCACATTTCGGAAGTTACAAAGCAGGCTTGTGCTGAAAAGATTGAAGCGAAGTTAAAAGTGCTTAGACAATGGATGGCAGTGGGAATACCGTGGAAAACGTCCGATGCTGGGGAGTTGCTTCGTGACTCCGCTGGAGAATGTTTGCTTGAATTTTTCCCGTCTAGCATCGCGAGCTTTTGCGACTGGGACGGCTCACAAAATTCCGTACTTACACGCTCATCAATCTCGACAGTTTGTTTTACGAATCGCTCGACGCTGTATCGCTCTCATGAAACCGCACTGTCCGAAATCGATAGCGTTTGCAAAGCTCTTGTAAGTCAGGCACGAAAGCAACTCAAGGAAACAAATAAAACCAAGGTAATTGGAGAGCTTCATACAGAAGTTGTTTACTTGCGTAAATTAGTATCGACGCAGGAGACAGAAATTACGGAAGCGGCAATCAACAACAATCGCACAGAAACAGAACTGCTTCGAATAAAGCGCGCGCTTGTAAGTTTGCGGGAGCGCTATGACGAAGAAACACAGCAACAACGGACACGTATTGCGGAATTGACTGCAACGCTGCAGAAACTGGCACCGCTACGAAAGGAGGAATAACGTATGACTCGAAAAGCATCTCAAAGTGTCGGCGCTGAGCACGCGACCAGGTTACAAAAATGGATTGCAGACACGCCGCTTAGTCTCGTTCCTCGCAACCACTCTGGACGTAGTGCCAAATCCGCGATATGCAAAGTTCTCGGCATATCTCCTTCCACGATAGGCACCAATGCGCGGCTTGCAGAACATTTCGATTTGCTGGACCTACAGCTCTCGAAAACATCCACTATGCGGAGCCTTGCGATTGTTCAGTGCGATGCAGAGACACCGACCTCGGCTGAACTTCTTGTGCTGTTCGACGAACTCGACGCTACGCGGGCGGAGCTGGCACGATTACGTCATCTAAGCAATACAGGCCAGTGGATATCAACATGACGGAAACAAATTTATCCGGCACGGTTTCTCGACTCGTCCACATATCTCCAACGGGAGGCGCAATTTTTCGATTACTCGAAAAAAATGCGTCAAAATCAATCCGAATCGTTGCTCCCGGAAAGGCGATGCCGTTCATTCCCGAGGTCGGCGAATCCTTGACGTTGACGGGACAATATGTAAATGACCGGAAGTACGGTTATCAATTTTCAGCCCGTTCGGTCATTCACGGTATTCCGGAAGGTAGGCAGTTGGTGAAGCTGCTTACATCGCACCCTCGATTTGCCTGGATGGAGCTACGGCTTGTACGCGCTTTATGGAAGTCGCTGGGCCAACAACTGCAAGAGGCTCTGGCCGCTTGCGATGCAGCTGTCTTGGCTAACGGTACTCGAATGTCTCTGCCCGACGCTATTCGATTGGTGAGAGAATGGCGAGCGTATGCCCACTACAGCGAAGTTTCGACTTACTTTGCGACTCATGGATTCCCACTGGCGATTGTCGCGAAGGCGATGGAATTGTGGGGGAATAATACGATTACTAACGTGTCAGAAAATCCATATATTCTCGTACCGCTTGCGGGCTTTGAAGCAATCGATGAGGCGTGCTTAACCTATCTAGGGATTAAGAGTGAAGATAAAGCGAGACTTATTGCCGCCTGCATCTCGTGCACCGAAGAGCACATAAAACGTAATCGGACAATGCGAGTTCCAATAAGCATCTTGAAAAAATCGCTCTGCCGGCGTCTTGGAAATAAATCGCTTGCGTCTGATGCGCTCAACCTCGCAGAGTCCCGCGGCTTGGTTCTGGTAACCGGTTGCAGGGAAAACGCAATGGTCCAGCCACTTGGCATTAGAATTTTAGAGAATGCATTCACCCGACGTGTAGCACTGCTGGCAGACGCAGGAGCCGCCAGCTCAGGACGCAATGTAAACCAGAATCATACTGACGACTATCAAAGGCTTTGGAAGCACCCGGGGGTATGCGTGCTAAATGTCTTATGCTTCCGCGCTTCCAGCCTTCCAAAGGAAGTATTCGACCAATCGCTTCATATCTTTCCGTCGGCGTCCGTACGCGCAAGCTTCCCCACAATTTGCCAAAAATCTGCGCTCTTGTCCGACGTCCTCGGCGGCAAGTGCGACGACGTCAACGATACCTTTTCATATGTGGTTTACGGTACGGACGCTCTCGAGCTAACAGTGGCAACAAAACTGATTTATGCGTTACCGGAACTTTGTCATCTAACGATGGTTCCTATAGGGGAAGTGGCAGATGTGCGGAACTCATTCTGGCACTTCATTAAGACTCTAAAAAATGTTTCGCAACGCGCGGTCCTCTCGGGCCGTGCAGAATTATACAAAGCTGCGAAAGAGAATGCCGCATTGCCTGCCGCGGCCGGCTATCCGGCGCCCAGAGAGTCAACTAGGTTAATCGTTCAGAGCACTAAGGTAGAGTCCGCAGGAGCAGCCCAGGAGACAGCGTTAGCATTGTATCGCGAAGCCGTTGATAGTGATACCGCACTGCTGCTCACGCTTCTTAAAGGCAAAGCGGCGCAACTTAATTACGTACTTCATGACGAGCATATCGAGCTTCGAAAGGTGATGCGGCTGCCGATTCCTAGCTTAAGCATTTACGGGAGAAAGTCTGCCACGATTGGGGAAAAAATTGTTGCCAGAGAAGATATACCAAGCAAAAACATATTAGCTGGTTCACTTGGCGTCATTATCGACATCGTTCTCGCTGACGGTGAACAGAGAAATTTGTTATTTGATTCAACCTTCGCAACGGCCCAATTTGACACAACAGGTCTCGTCGAATTATCGGCCGCTGACTGCGCACGGATTGACTTTGGGTATGCACTACCTCTTGAACTTGACAGATGGAGTGCTGTTGCTCACCGAATCTTCATCTTAGAAGAAGCGTCCAAAATCAGGGAGGAGCAATTCCGCTCACAAATATTGCGGACTACAAAATCTTTCCGTATCATTGAAATGCTTATTACGAGTTCTGCGTCACGTTCATTTTCGTTAGAATCTTAGCCACTGGAAAACTACATTGCTATGAGCACGCCCAACGATGCTGGGAACGTAATCCAGCTGGCACCACAAAGCTTTCCTGTAAGTTTATTTTGGAGCACATACAAAAAGAATCTCAAAGTACCATCTATCCGCCTGTCTGACCTATCACTGCATAAACCCTTCCAAAGCTTCGCTCTCTCTGTCGCGGCTACTACCAATGAGCAGCCGCGCGCTTTCAAATCTCGGCTACACGCTTTAGCATATGCATTACTTGAGTACGCCATGTTCCTCGAGTCGATTAACAAGACCTGGATTGATGCGGACGACGCATTATTGGTTGAGTATCGGGAGTATTCCTATGAGAAGGTAAAGAGCACAAAGATATCGCGCGGCGAGATTACCGCCAAGCAGACAACGAACATTAAGTTACAGATATTATACGAGCTTTACGTATGGGCCGAACACGGTATTGAAACGGCGACACCGAGCATTGGCTGGGAAAAAGATGCGTCCATTCGCTCCACACTTCCCCTAAAAAACGCCAATCCTAACAAATGGAATTGCTTACCGAAGAGACTATATCCGCAATGTTTTCAGGATGCCGAGGATAGCTCGTCTAGCATGGGCGGGCAGCATTGGGCGACTGAGGCAGAACTGAATGACATTGAAGATTATTTTAGGGACAGTAATTTTTCAGTCACTGCTGAGCGAAATGCGATATTTCTGCGGACGGTTGACCAAACAGGGCTGCGACGAGGGAGTGCCAATTCGTTGGTTATCGGCCAGTTTAGTGATGAGGCTATCGGGAAGTCGATTCAGGCGGAACTACATTCGCATTCGGTGCAGCCGTCGAAACAAAAAAACTCGAGCAGGAATTTTTTCGATGTTCCATATCCCTTAGCATGGGAAATAAATAGATACATCAAGTCACTATACGGCGATGATATTTTCGTTCGCACGAAGCATAAGAAAACGCTGGCGAAACTACCATTATTCGTATCAATGACATCGAAAGAAGCAATAGCCGACCAAACCTGGACTGATATTTTCACGGACGCGTTTCAAGCTATTGGCGCACCACTTGGCTCGGGAATCCACTCCGTTCGCCGCAAATTCGCAGAGGATTGGTTCCGAAAAGAGATTCAACGTTATATCGACCAAGGCTTGCCAATATCATATACCGATATTGTTGCTGGTCTAGCGAAAGTCTTGGGCCATGATTCCAAATTGAGCCAGGAGGCATATCGTCGGGCCTCAAGTCTGTCACGCGTAAACAGTCCGTTAGACGTGTTGACCGAGCAAAATCGAGAATTGGCCGTACGCAACATGCAACTAACTGCACAACTTGTCCGGAAAGACGAGGAAATTACTCGCTTAAGGGCTCTACTTGCTGCTGGAGGTCAAGCTCGGAACGAGTCTGGCGTGACCGCGAAGCGACCTCTTAGTCCGGTACACGTTTGAATGGTGCACGTTCCGTCAACTCGTCAATGTATTCGTTCATATGAGCAGTTTCTTGACTTAGGAACGCTCGGATTGCGTCTTCGAACCGGACGTCCGCAATCCAGTGCGCTGACCAGGTCGGTGTTGCCTCGAGTCCTCTGGAGAGCTTATGTTCGCCCTGAGCTCCGCCTTCGAAGACCGGTATCGATACATCGATGCAGTATGAGATGGCCTGCATGTAGCATAGCTCGAAGTGCAATCCGGACACGAACTTCGTTGTGCCCCAGTACCGGCCATACATTGCATCGGGCCCGATGAAGTTGAGCGCGGCAGCGATGGGTTCCCCGCCCTGCTCTGCAATTATCAGAAGCAAATTCTCACTCATTGACGACTGGATTTGTGTGAAGAACGCCTTCGTCAAATAAGGAGACGAATAATGGTTTTCGTACGTCAGCTTGTAGCAAGTATGAAAGAAGTCTAGGTCATCCTTCGTGATTTCGTGGCCGGCGACGCGTCTGAAGGTCACGCCGGCATCTCTCACTTTTCGATGGTCCTGCCTAATTTTCTTCCGCTTATCACGCGTCATCGACTCGAGGAACTGCTCGAACGTGTCGTATCCGTTGTTAAGCCAGTGAAACTGGACACTCTCCCTTAGCATCAAGCCAGCGTTGCGCATTACCTCAACGTCACTCGTACTTGGGAACAGAATGTGCAAGGATGAAACCCCGGATTCTTGTGCGAACTGGACTGCTGCTTGGAGGAGAGTGGCCCTATCGGCGTCGTTTGACGCAAGCAACCGCGGCCCTGTCACAGGTGTGAACGGCACAGCGGAAACCAGCTTCGGGTAATAATCCATCCCGTGTTGTGCGTATGCCTGCGCCCATGCATGGTCGAAGACATATTCACCCCTCGAGTGATACTTTGCGTAGAGAATCACCGCCGCGGCTACTTGCCCCTCCCGACGAACGACGAGAAAACACGGTTTCCACCCTGTGCGGCTGGAGGCGCATCCAGATGTGTGCAATGCATGAAGGAACTGATGGCTAACAAAAGGGTTACCATCGGTCAGGGCGTTCCACTCTTCCGCGCGGATACCCTGCAGAGACTCTAGTATTTCGACAACTGTTTCCAAATAGTTCTCCAAAAGCAGAGGGCATATCTGCGACGCAGAGCATGTCCTATAGCCACATTGTGCCATGCTTCAGCGATGGCCCCCGGGAGGCTGCGGCGTACTTCTTCGCACGGGACGCCAGCTATCTAGCCTGCACTAGCGGTCCAACATGCTAGTAGCGCCGTCTTCGGTTCTACTCATCCTGCGGACTACAGTCTGTTGAATCGGTATGACGAGCTGCAAAGTGGTTAAGCTCGGAGCCTGCAATGTCCACCCAAAGTGGCTGGCTGCAACGGACAGAAGTTATGTGTTTAGCCATCTACTGGCACCCAACTTCCACATGAGCACGATAGGTAGAATTTGAGAAGTCACGTCGGCTGGAACTTGCGACTAAGCGAATGAGTATGGCCTTGCCCCTTCTGCTAGTCTGCAGGCGTCGTTTTCTTAAGCTGCAAGTGCGTGAGCGCTGCCTCCGGACGCGATGCCGAACCCTATATAACACGGTAACCAACCGCTTATTTTCCCAAGAAGAACTATATAGGTGGAGGTTTTTCCTCTATATTCTGAGGAACGAAATTTTCCCCTTGGAACTATTATCGCCAGTGGTTAGCCTCACCGTCACGCGCGCCGGGACGTATGCGCTACGAAGAACCTCACCAAGTTCACCTGAACGGATACTCTTTCCAGTGGGTAGCTTACCCTTCACAAATGCGGCGACTTCATTTTTCTCAAGCTTCTTGAGCAAAGCAGCGACTCGACTTGCGTTGGTGTAGTTGTCAGGAACCGCTGCGGCTATGAGTTTTTTGGCATCGTCGAGCTTTCCGGGGTCAGCTGAGAGAAGCGTTACTGTGTGAGTCGAGACCTAGACTCGCTTGTGCTACACCACGTCGGAAATGAAGTCATTAACGTGCTGTTCAGTTATTACTTACTGCCTGTTGGGTTATCTACTTAGCTCAACAAAGCCATGTCTGCTCTGGCCTGAGCGTACTCTTGAGCGGCCGACTGCAGTTGAGTTCGCAGTGAAGCCGTCCGTCCGTTCGCTTCCAGGCTCATCCGCTGCAGCTCAGACGCGCCTGCATTTAGCTTCGCTTCGATACCCTTCTTTTGCACCATTAGCTTGGCTCGCACGGCGTTGCGGTCTGCCTCGGTCACAGCTTGGGCCGGGTTGAACACAAACTTGCGCTCGCACGCCTTCCTCCAATCGACGACGGCTCTCGTAAGTACATCTCCGAAGCCCTTTACTGCGCGGACCTTGTTCCACTCCACGTCGGCTGCTGTTTCGATACCAAAAGAACGTAAGGCAGCTTTTTTCGCCGGACCTACGCCATGGATTGAGGCAGCATCGATGAAGTAGCGGTCAAGGAACTTAACACGCTGCCTCTGCTCCGCCGTCTGATGAAGTGCGTCGAGTTCGGCCTTCTCTTTGGCAGCGAGGCCCACGTATTCGTTACGCAACTCAGCTAACTGCGCTTTGCGTTTGTTGAACCCTTCAGGGCCAACTTCACTGCGTGCTTTGTCGACGAGCGACATGTACGCACGGTCAGCGGTAGAGAGTCTGTTCTTGCGCCTTACTTTTTCGGCAGCCAACTCTGGAGACTCACCGCTACCGAGCATGTTCCACACTATGGCTGCAGCGCCAATCCAAATCACCCACGCTGCTGGAGCCGCCGCGGTAAGACCCAAGGCAACGATGACGATGAGCGCTCTCAACGCGTTCGTATGGTTTTTAGTTTGGACGCCCGTTGGCAGGGGTGCGGGTGTCACAGAGATATTAGCGACGTTCGGGACCACAACCGGGGGCGGAGGCGAAACAGTCTCAATGACTGCCCATACCTTGGTCAGGACGAACCCGCTCGAGGTCGCTGTAAAGGTCGTGCCTAGGTCGACAAAGTAGACAATGCCTTGCTGCTCGAGCGCACACCAAGGGCACTGCGCCAGATGGTCGGGGAATACATGAATCGACGTCGTCGAGCATTTCTTGATGCGCTTTCTCAACGCATCGATAGCAGCAACCCATTGCTGCGCTGTCGGCCGCGAACCCGACACGCCTCGCTCTGTGAAGGCTTGCTCAAACATTGCCCGCACAGAATCCGGGACGAGCGCAGTCGGAATCGATTTCGGCGGCGGTAGCATCCCGCGTGCTTTGGAGTCGCGGGCATATGCGTACCGGAACGCCTTGATGTCTGACTCGAGCACTTCGCCGGCTTCAGTTTTCTGTGGCACGCCGGAGAAGGGATGCCGACCGCCAAACAGCAGATGGAAAATTAGTAGGGCCAGGCCGAAGTTATCGTGGTTGGCTGACCTCTTCACTCCTCGAAACGAAGATAGGCCTTGAAGTTCTGGGGGTGTGAAATGTGAGACCCCGACTTCGCAGATATGGAGTGTACCGTTGGCGTTAATTTGGAAGGAGTCGCAGTCGATGAGGATAACCTTGCTGTCGGCCCCGACCATGAGGTTACCCTGGTTGACGTCACCTAGTACGTGGCCACGTGCGTGCAAGGTCTCGAAGGCTGCCGCGGTATTACGTGCAACGAAGAGGAGGAAGTCCCACGCGACGTTCGGGCGGCTCTGCCGGCGATGCGCCGGGCTGTAAAGCATGTGGATGGGGTCGCGCCCGGTGACCTTTGGCATGAGAAAGCCGGCTACCGCTCCGCCAGCCTTTAGATGCAATGTCCCCTGGGGCCAAGCGGCGTACTGCAGCAGCGTTTGGTCAACCTGGTTTGCCATAAACCGAAGCTTGTCTTGCTTCGGCTTATCTACGTTTTGGTGGTAGAGCTTTGCCACCTGGTTCGGTAGCGAAGGCACTTCAAAGACAGAGCCTTCCCCGCCCTTTCCTAACTCGCGGCCAAGTCGGATTTCGGCGCCAGTGGCCGTGACGAAGCGTTGCGTCATGTTCAGTTCGCTTATACGAGGACGGCAAGAGCTAGAGTTTTGTCGTCGTCAGTTCGGTCGTTTATGGCGTCACTGTTCAGGAAGCGCATCATTGCATCCTGCAGCTGGTCCTCTTGCTCTTCGGTAGCCGTCGACAGAACCTTGAAGAATGGAGCGAAGAATGGCTCGTGCGCAGAATTGGTGTCCATTTGGAGCGCCAGTCGCTGCACGCCGTCGGAGAACGCTGCAGCCTTGGTGACCGGCTTATTGAACGCTCGCGATTCCAAGCGGTCGACGGCATCCTCATCAGTAATGAAATGAGTCATGTTGGCGTACTCGCCGGACATCGGCACGATAGGAACCTCGAGTCCGCTCCCGACGTCGATAACGATTCCGCCGTCGCCGATTTGCATGATTAGGGTTCCTTGGTTCGTCGAAACAATTCCTAGGAACGTGCAAGCAAACTCGCGCGCTCGAACCCGCTCTTTCTCCGCAGCGGAGAACAGTGCAGCACGTACGGACATAACGCAATCGACAGCAAAGTCGTCACCGAGCCCGAACTCAGGCAAGGCTAATTTCTTTTGCATGAATTCTGCAGCGGCCTTGATAGCAAGCTCAGCTCCTTCGCCACCGTGTTGAGCGCTACCAGCCCCGTCTGCGACGAAGATGGACAAGACAGGTGTCTTTCCGGCTGGCGTATCGACCTGGGCCCAACAGCTGTCCTGACACGCTAGGCCTGTAGCAGTATGCGATGTACCAGCTGCGGACCCGGCAACGACTCTCCAAGTCACACCGAGGCCCATCCCGTGGGTGCGTCAAGCTTAACCTCTGTGCCCGGCGTCGATTGCGAAACTCGCTGCAGAGAGCTCGACAGCCAGGTGAACAGTTCCCTAAACTTAAGCCCCTCAAGCGACATCGGAGCGCGAGTGCTAATTTGCGAGAGCGTCTCCATATTGGCGCCCTTTACCCCTACAGCGAAAAACGCAAACTTTTTCGCTGCCTCACCCTCACGGACAGCCGCCGCGGCAGACTTCCACTCATCGGTTGGCCCGCCGTCGGTGATAAGGAAAATCCAAGGGCGGTAGTACGAAATGCCGTTCGCTCGGTACTCTTGCTTGCGGTTGTCAACTAACTGGATTGCTTGGCGAATTGCTTCGCCCATTGGGGTGTCACCCTGTGCAGAAAGCGTCGGTGGGTAGAACGATTCGGCAGCCTGGAACGGCGCCTCGACGCGGACCGGGCCGAATGTGACCAGAGCCACCTCTACGCGCTTCATCGCAAGCGAGTCAGCCGCGAGCTCGTCTTTAAACACAGACAACCCCGCATTTAGTTCTGAAATCGGTTGACCAGACATCGAGCCGGAGACGTCGAGCAGAAGGATACACGGACAGCGCGGTTCTGGATTGCTTGCGAATTCGGCGGCACCAAACGAAATCTGGTCTGACATGACATCTCCTATAGTTGATTTTCTGCAATGCCATTATTATAGCAACATTGCCGTGCACAGACTGCAACTTGATTGTTGTTTTGAAACTAATTCCGGAGGGGTATTATGGGCTTTTACATACGAAAAAGCGTGAGCGTCGGACCGTTCCGATTTAACCTTTCGAAATCGGGAATTGGCGTATCTGCTGGCATCAAGGGACTTCGAGTTGGTACGGGGCCACGCGGGAATTACATCACTGTCGGTCGCGGAGGCTTGTACTATCGCGCCACAATACCGACCGCACAACCCGCTGCCAGACCGCAAATGCCGCCGGCGCCAACACCGTTACCGAACATGGCTCCTCAACCGGGGCTTGGACCTATGGTGGCTATTGAAAGCGCTCCGGTCTCTGCTATGCAAGACAGCTCATCCGTTGAGTTGCTAAACGAGTTGAATAGCAAGGCAAATCGTCCAAATTACTGGAAGTGGACAGCTGGTGGTAGCGCACTTGCGCTGTGGTACGTCTCCTCTAGGGGCCCCGAGTGGATTACCCTTGTCTCCGCTGCAGTACTGGTTGCACTCACGATTTACATAGCGGTAAGGGACACAGTCGCCAAGACTTCGGTGCTGTTCTATGAACTGGACTCTGCAAACGAAAGTGCATTTGAGGAATTACACGAAGCGTTCAATACGCTGGCCGGTTGTCGGAAGGCGTGGCGCATTGACGCGCAGGCTGCAGTCCACGACCGCAAATACCACGCTGGGGCTGGTGCGGTAGTAAGGCGAAAAGACGCCTATTTCGGGAAGGGCTTGCCACCAATGGTGAAGTCGAATTTAGAAGTACCGTACGTGAAGTCAGGGTCGACGTCGCTCTACTACATGCCAGAGCGCGTGCTGGTGTACTCGCCGGCCGGCGCGGGCGCAATTTCTTACAAGGACCTGGAGGTCAGCGGTCAACCCAGGCAGTTTATTGAAGACGGCGCTGTCCCTGTCGATGCTCAGGTAGTCGGCCATACTTGGCGATATGTAAATAAAAGCGGTGGTCCTGACAGGCGGTTTAAAGACAATCGTCAGCTTCCGATTGCCCTCTATGAGGAACTCTCGTTCACTAGCGCATCAGGACTCAATGAACTCTACCAGTTATCCAAGCACTCAGTGACCGCTCGCGTTCGTGCTGAAGTCCGACGCATGTCATCGCTTCTGCCCGCTTGAAGCTGCCCCTACTTTGTTTGATTGACGAGCATGGAAGGTGTAATCGCTGTTCTCCGACAGTGCCTCAACTCAGTTCGCTTGGCAATACTTTATTTTTCGCATTCATCCTTACATGAGGGCAGCCGCACTCCGTGGCGTATGCGGAGACGCCAACGCTAGCCGCATACATCGAACATTGCCCGAAGAGGACTGAAAAGAACGCTGCTACGACCCATCAGGTCGTTGTCGTCGGCGGCAAGGAAGTGTCTGAGCATAAGAGTCAGAAAGAAGCCAAAGACTCCGCGTGCCGTGCCGGCTATTGTCCCGTGCACGTTGCTCACGAGCGGCATCTGCAAAACCGAGACATCCCTGACACTTTCGTGTTGACCCTTGCTGACAAACTGCCCGCATCAGCGTTCGCTTAGCCACAGCAACAATCACGAACTAGACAGACACAACGACACTGCAATTAAAAAAGATACTGCAAAAGCATTGTGGCACCCAAGTACTTAGACACCTAGCTGGTCGAATCGCCAAGTGTTTCAGGCTTAAACAATCGACGAAAAGACATGAATAATGAGGTCGAACAATGTGGTCAGACAAACTTTTCTTCAGCAGATTCGGCATTTGGAGCCGAAAGCAAGGCCATGAAGTTCGCCAGGAGGAAGGCGCTAATTTCGCGCTACCGCTTCTTCTCGAATGTGTCGAAACGGGCGAGGTATCGTGCTTGGACGGCCAAGCATCGCCAGTTGCAAAGCAAATGCTTGAGAAGCATGGGTCTCGTCCCTTTGAGATGAACACAAACTGGGTCGGTTCACCGCAGGAGTGGATTTGCCCATGCTGCCGGAGGCCCAAGTTCGAGATTTCACGGGTTGGCAACCGCGGTCAGATTTTGGCCAAGAACGTTATCCACCACGACCATATGGGTGACGTGCTGCACGAGGCGTTCCATGCTGCGTTCGCCGAAGCGAACACTGAACTTGAACAAGTGGACGGGCTTCGCCTTATCGGGCGAATGAGCGAAGCGTTTGCCGCATATGAACCCGTGTTGGTATGCGAGGACTGCAACAATGCCGATACTGCGGCAAAGGCCGCTTTGGAGATTCCACGGGAATTTTCGTTCTCGGTCGGTCAAATCAGTCGGTTCATTGATGTGGCCCCGCACCGTTCTCACAGAGTATTGGAAGAGAGGGCTCGCGTCGAGTGGGAAGCGGCCAAGGCAGCTTTCGTTCTCCGAATGCGAATAATCAAAGCGGTCGCCAAGGCGGCAGCCACCGATTGTCATTGGTACGAGCCACATGACAGGCAGTTCGAGCCGGTGCCGGTGTACAGTCATGGCGGGCGCCGTTCTGAGCTTATAAGCAGATGGCTTAGCTGGGAAACGCTTAGCGATGCGCTGGGAATGCAGACACGTATAGCCCCTCGCGATATGTCGAGATGGCGAACAGTTAGACCCAAACCAGGAAGGCCCTTACCGCCTAACTTCGTCGCAATGCTGCGAAGCGTCGACTACATGGCGGAGAAGTGGGATGCAACGCCCAGCGACTGGTGCTGTCCTATCTGTTCACGTGGCAAGGCTGAAATCGTCTACGTTTCAGATAAAGGAAAGGTGCATTTCAGCATTGTCGATGCCCCTCGCGCGTGGCAGCTGGAAGTTCGCATTTGCCACCACTGCGACAAACTGCAGCAAAGGCTCGGGTGGGAGGTAAAAGAACTTGTTGGCGACTTCGATGATTCAGAGCGGATTGCGTCACCTACAGCACTTTCGGCCATATTGCTACCGCGAGCTCACTCAGACCACGCAGTTCGGCCCGCTGAAGCGAAGGCCTTAGTTGATAGATTGGTGGAAGCGTATGGGTAGTAGCGTGCAGCGAAAAACCGAAGCACGTTCATAGGACTGTCCATGAACCGTTGCCACTCATCACAAAACACCGCGTGCGGCTACAAAGGCGTGCCGTACAACGTATGACCTCTAGCCGTATCGTCGAGTATCACGTAAGACGAACCTTAGTGGGCCATTATGTCGTTTAAGCCGGGAGCTTGTGTAGGTCGCGGGCAAGGAACCGATATCGGTGGCGCTTCGCCAAGCGGAATGTAATGCTGAGGCCACGAATGCCAAGCCGCTACGGACGAGAGCCTCACTGACATCCTCGCGCGACAGGTAGGTTGCTCATGTCGAGCTAATGTGGTCTGAGCGTTTCGACCTGAGAGCAGTGACCACCTGATGTGACTTGTGGTCGGAGTTTAAGGCAAGTACGTCATCAAAATCGAGAAATACTAGAGTCTGCATGCTGGTCGCGTCGTAGCGGTTACACACCCAGCAGCCAGGTACAGCTGGTCAGGAACGCCCGCCATAGGAGATGCGTGCAAAAGGACAGCAAATTGGAGCATCCTACGTCAAAGGATGTCTCAATCTTCGTCCTCATCCTCGTCAGCATCGATGGCGTCGTGCTGGTCTGCCCGTTCCACCGATTCGCTCTCTGCAGCTATCTCAGCAGCCCGTTCGCGGTTGGCCGCGATAGACTCACGCATTGCTTCCACAAAAGGTGCTAACTGTTGAACACCGGCTCGGTACTCATCCTCGCGCAAGAAATTCCGCTTCTCTGTGAAGGTTTGAACGGAACAATCCGGCGGTGGGGTCCAATCAACGGGCACCGATTCATTCGCGATGAAAATTTGCTCTGCTACAGCATGGTTGTAGACTGCGCTGAGGAGCCGGCCCGTATTGGGGTCGTCTAAGCCTTGTTGACGAGGCGTGTCGACAATGAAGGGAAATCGCGGCCCGCTGCCATATTTTGCGTTGGTCTCCAGCATTGCCATGTGCATAGCCAGGTAGACGCGTGGGCCCGAGCTACCGGCGCCCATCGCTGGCCGCGCTCCAATTTTGACAGAAGCAATTTCCGCTTTGTCGATGCCGAGACGGTCAGCACACGATTTTACTGCGGCCTTGTAAAAGGCTCGCACTTCTTTCACCCGCTCAGCATCCGTCAACGCATCTAGTTCGGCTTGGAGCTCGCTTCGGCTTTCATCAAGTTCATCGATAGACTCAGACAGTTGCTGGCGTGTCTGCCCATATGCATCTTCAATAGTGGCCAGGCTTTTTGCGGCAACGATTTCGGCAATACCACCCTGCCCCGGCCGCCTTTCAGTCGAAACACGCAGCGCTTCCATTTGTTTGGTGACACTGGCGAGCATGCCCCGCAAGCCTTCTTCGCGCTTACTCAACTTGTCCAGCTGGGTACGTACGCTCAGAAACAGTTGATGGGCATCGTTTGCATCTGAGGCAAGTTCCACTTTAGCGCGGAAGGACAGGCCGTGCGTCTGACCGCATGTTGGGCAGTTTAACTGCTCGTCATCGCGATACTTGGACAGGTACGCCAAGTCTTCAACCAAGTCGTTCTCTGCCCGGGCCGCTAGCTGCAGTTGGCCAGTCAGTTCCTGCCGTTCCTGGGCGATTGCGAATAAATCGTTGCGGACTTGGTTTTCGTCATCAACCAAGGCTTCAACCTGACTAGCGACCTGCTGCAATTCTTTGGCGAACGCGCTTTCATCAATCGCGGCATCGGACGCAGGTAGCATCGCTTTGACATGCTGGTACGCGCTCGCCTGCACCTTCGCTTGCAGTCGCAGTTCGCGCAGCTTGAAGACAAGTTCGTCCCGCGTGAGTTGAGCATCAAAGTACCGCTGCGGTCGCAGGCCTAGGAAGGATTCAAAGACGACCGGCTCCCATCGAGCAAACTGGGACAATCGGAGAAAGTTCCCCCATTTTCGCCCCCAGCCGCCTTCTTGGTCGATGTAGAACGGCAGCAGGGCATACTCAGGCCCTGCCAACGCGAACGCGCCTTCCTGATGGCGCTGCAACTTCAGCGGGAACTCGAACGTGTCAGCGAAAAACTTCGCCCATGTTTGTGCGCTTTCGGTCGCCAGCAGAAGCTTTCCTTCAGCGTCAAAGGCCGAACGCTGGTCGCGCCCCATTCGCAAAAATGTGAACCGCTTCTGCCCGAAACTAAGGACTACGCTGGCTGCGATGTTGACGTCCCAATTCCCGGCAATGCGTGTCGACGGCTCGCCGCCGAGCGCCCAAACAAGGTGCTTTAGGATGCGTGACTTACCTGTTTCATTCGTTCCCGCCAGCAGGTTCTTGCGCGGATTGAACTTCAGGAATCGGGCGCGCTCGTCCCTTTCGGATACTAGCCAAAGTTCGTGATAGGTGACGGTTTGCCTCATTGCGAGTCCTCAGGTTGCGGACCAGCCGGAACAGATGGTAGTTGTTTTGTGGGGTTTGCATTTTGGGTAATCATGGACATTAGACAGTAAATGTACTCGCGGCTGTAAGGGCGAGCTTCGCTTAGCTGCAGCTGTTGAAAGTCCTCGAACCAAGCAGAGAAAATATCGGTCACTCGAGGTAGCGAGTCGTACCCAGACCTCGCTTCGTATAGCGCTTTGAGGTGCGCGGTTACGACCGGCACCGGGCCCGCACGGTTCGTGATTTCCATACATGCCCGTACGACCTGCCTCTTCATGTTTTTCACCAGCGTGAACGGCGCCGTTTCGATGTTCAACCGCTCGATTATTTCTTCTACGAGTTCTCGCGCCGACACTGTTTCTTCGTCGGCCGCGGCTAGATAGCGGTCAATGTCGCTTCGCGTGACCGCGCGGCCCAACAGCTCGGAGTAATTCTTAGCGTGTCGAGTGCTGGCGGCTCTGAGGTTCACGTAAGAAGCAATTATTAGGACCGCAAGAATTGTAGCCGAACCGCTAAGGTTCAGTTCCGACTCCAGCTGCATCTCTGCGAGCTCACCAGCCAGGTACTTGTGTGGTTCATTGACCGGGCAATCGCTTACCACGAGCGCAAAATCAGAGAAGTCGATTGCCTCGGCTGGGTCGAGGCCCAGCTGCTCACGCAGTTTGGCCTCAATGGCCTGTCGGACTGAAACGTCGGCAGTCGCTAGCTCAACACTACTCTGCAGCGAGCTGGCTCCCGTATCATCCGGCATCTCAAATTGGGCGTCGGACGAGAACTCGAGGCGCGACTTCCCAAGCGTTTGGAAACGACGCCGATGAGCATAGAGCTTGGCAAGAATTGACTGTTTTGGCTTCTTGGGCGCCTTTGACTTCGCAACCTTCCCAGTGGCGACTAGTTCTGAGGGCGGCTTCGTCACCGTCCCGACAGGTTCGGCGGGGTCGAGTGCATCCGTCGTTGGCAGCGCATCCTCATCCTTGCCTTTAGGCGAAGCTATGAGATGATTGAGTTTCCAATGGGTCGACGCTTCATGCTTCTTGAGCTGCACGAAGCGGACGCCGGTCGGGGCCACGGATGAATCCAACACAGCGACATCCTGTTGCCACTCAAGCACAACGGCGTAGTCGTTGCCGGTGCGGTGCGCCCGGAGCGCCTCCATAACTGCATGCCAGACCTGAAAACTAAAGCCCCGAATGGCGTGCCGGCCGCCGATTTCATCCCCTTTGAAGTCTCGGAATAGGTCCGAAGCGACTTGTTGGAGAGGAGGTTCAGTTGGCGCCGTAGTCATGTATTCGATAGTGTCGTTTTTAAGGTTCGGCGACCGTCGGGAAATCCGCAATCGCATTACAGCCAGTTTTGACAGGCCGGCAGATTACCCTAAGCAGATTGTTGTCATATATAAATTATTGTGCCACAAACGGGTAATTCTTAGTAGTCTGGAGAGTACGACACCTGAGAACATGACTTCGCTGGCCGAATCGTCTACCTCTCGTCGGATGGCAGTCTCCGGCCCCAATCAGGGTCAGCCGCGTAGCAATTCCGGCAGCCGACCACATCCATGATTGCCATCAATTCTGCAGCGAGCGGTCATCTGCGAGCTTGTACACAGAGGTAAATCCACCGCAAGCTGTCCTGAAGTTCGTGCTTTGACCCAGTATCCACATGCACTAACAAGCTAACCAGCGCTTCGGTTGCGACGAGGGCCTTTAGGTAAGACCTCAGGCAAATCAGCATCGTCCGCGACAGGTTTAAAAAGCGCTGAGACGTCAAGCTTAAGCGCATTCGCCAGCCGCTCAATGTTGTCAATTGAGCAGTTCCTGATTTCTCGCTCTACATCGCTAACAAAGGTCCGGCTGAACCCCGCAATGGCCGCCAAGTGCTCTTGTGAGATGCCCTGGCGGACTCGACACGCCCGAAGATTACGGGCAAAACGGGTCCGCAAAGGCATTTTGCTATTAGTTTTTGACATCTACTTAGCATCCGGTACTGCGCGGCATACGTCTACAATCTGAGGCATGACACTCTTTGCAATTCCACTGTTTGGTATTACACTGTTTACGTGACGTATCCGCCGTGTTTGCGGGGCAGCTCATCCACCAACCCACTCTCTTTTTAACTGCTATTTGTATAGCACTGGTATCCATCATGCCACTCCAAAACTCGGCTTCGCAAACGTTAGCCACCACGCAGCACTGGATGCGCCTGATTCAGCGAGTGGACGACCGTGAGTTGCTTCCTCACCGGCTACCCGTTGACACGTTGATTTTTCTTGCAAAAGTGCTAGCAATGTACAGAAGCGACGCGCTCTACGCCGGTGAAATGAAAGGCGTGCGTGAACTAATGTATTGCTGGATTGAACGCTTGCTTGTTGCGCAGAGGCTGGTGCGCTTGGAGACTTTTCGGACACATTGGAAAATTTTGCTCCCCCAGATGACCGACGAACTCGAGCACTGGATACGCCAGGAACTGCTGTCTCGACAGATTGGCTACCCTCTGACCCACGCTAATATAAAAGTACTGTTCGTCGAAGCATTCACCGCCATCGAGCATGCCCCGTAAGCAGCGTTCATGCGCTCTGCCCACACGACGCGTTGGTATTGGGTTCTATTTCATCTCACTGTCATGACCTTGCCTAACACGCCTAACTTTGCCGAGGTACCGACCGACTATCCTTACCGTTTGCCGCATGGCGCGGTCTCCGGGTACCAGCCGAAATTGCTTTTGACGTCCTCGTCGGATGGGAAGTTTTACAGCCCAGGTAACCCTCCAGAGGAGCGCTGGCACGACTGGCGTTATAGCGTCACGCTCGTCTCTGCAATGACCGAGAAGTGCTTGGAATCGAAAGCTGGCAAACGCGCCCACTTATCCCAAGAAGAAATCATCTTGCAGTACTACGAACGTGCCGTAGCGGCCGGCGGCCGCTACGGAACCAAGGAGCAGCTCAAATGGACCTTTGCGAAGGTAGCAGAGTGCTTGGCTTGGCCACTGCCTGCGAATCTTAGCTAGGCTTTGTAGGTTTGCTGACAGAGGCGTCTTTGTGTCGCGTGGAGCAAAACTAGTGGAAGGCATCATCGACAAATTAATTCGATACATTGAGACGGCCGCTGGTCGCCGACGAATTGTTGACGTACTCCAGAAGTTCACCCTGATTATCGGCACGGTAGTCAGCGCTATTTTGCTGATGGCCGTTCTTCTTCGTCACATCTAAGTTGTGGCACCGAAGGTTGGCGTCCCGCACGGTCGCCGATGGCGCTCGAGTTCGCTAACTGGGCTTGGGCTTGGTCCTGGTAGCCGTGGCGGTGTCACACAAAGCGAATTTGCGCCTAAGGTCGCAAGTTGTCGAAGGACCTTTCGCCTGCCAGATGGAATCGTAGGCAGTGCCGGCAGAACTGCTACTAGCGCCCGGCAATCGAGCAAGCATGAAACCAATCGTATTTTTCAACTTTGACGACGTACTAGCCGTGCACAAGTTGCATAACGGCTTTCGAGTCCTAGACGCTGCTGCCATGGCCATCATCGATGCTTTTCCCGACCTTTTGCTCCACGTAGTTGATGCTGAAGCACGTCGAAATTTGCAGATGTTGCACAGGGAATTTTTGCCGAGCTATGTAATTAGCTCATCGTGGATATCTCATCTAAACCGAGAGCAGACGAGCAAGATGCTGAAGCGTTGTGGCCTTAAGTTTGTGGCACTCAACCTTTGCCAGCACTGGTGTACTCCACGTACTGATACGTCAAGCAGGCTAATCGAAATCGAAGCCTGGCTTGAACTACACGCATCGGAAAACAAACCCGCCTACGTCATCATTGACGACAGCGTATCTGGCGGTGTGTTGTCCGGGTCGTGGCTAGCAGAGAGAACCGTCTCCTGCGATGCGCGGTTTGGCTTTACTGCCGCAAAGCTGACAACGGCTCGCAAGATGCTTCAGGACCAAGGCATATGAGTTAGGCACCCGTGTGCACTGCGCAAGCACTACGCCTCTCTTAGGGCCAGCCCCCTTACTTATAGGAGGTTCGATGGTCTCGAAAGACTTGATATTTGGCGGAAGCCCTACGCCCGGTATCCGAAGCGGAGGTGACAGCTCTCGTGCGTGCAAGGACCGGGGTAGCAAGGAGAACAGCTACCGCTGGCAGACGCTGGCCTGGAAGATTAGGCCTGACCCACATTCGAGTCGAGTCTCTACCTTCTACAACTGTCCTGTTGTTCAATATGACACTTGTCGTCGATGCTCGAAGCAACGTCAGTCAGGCTCTGCAAAATGCCGCACTCCTTCACTAGATGAGGTTCCTCGCATTGATGACGCAACGTCATCAGTTGCTGCTCAAGACTTTGGAGCCTCTGCATCTGAATGCGGATAAGTTCGATGTGGTGGTCGAGCAAGTCGTTCACCCCTTGGCATTCGCTTGTCGGCTGAGCCTGAAACTCCAGGAGCACTCGAATGTCAGGGATGCCCATTTGCAGAGAGCGGCAGTGACGTATGAACTGTAGCCGTTCCAAGTGGGTCGGCAGGTATTGCCTATATCCTGAATCGCTACGTGACGGGTCTGGCAGTAGTCCTACCTTCTCGTAGTATCGAACGGTCTCGACATCGCATCCAGTTTGCTTGGCTAACTCTCCAATGCGCATATATTCTCCAAGGGGCTTGACCCTGTAGGGACTACAGGGTTTTTAATGCAAGCATATCCTAAACGCGATGGTACTGCAGATGAATCCTCGAGACCCCGTAACGAGTTCGTGCTGTTCAATGCCTGCCTCTGCCGAGCCACAGGCTGTGGACTGTTGTGCACCTACGCAAGATGAGAAGACGGCCGCGGCGGTAAACACGGCTGAGAACTCTTGCTGCTTATCAAAGGTATGCGCGCCTTCGGTTGCTCCGCAAGACCCAACGCCGCCATCGAGCTCCACTAGGGCGAGATATCGCATTGCAAATATGGACTGCCCTACTGAAGAGCGCCTCATTCGCAATAAGATTGAGTCGATGCCAGGCATCGTTCGACTCGACTTTAACCTCATGAGTAGAACGCTTACGGTCCACCATGAACTCAACAGCACAGATACCATTGCCGCTGCTCTTCGGTCTATCGGAATGAATGCGGAGCTAGTGGACGAAACTGCAGCGACTCAGGGTAACGATGGAGCGTCGGCGGGCCTCACAACTAGTCAAAAGTCCCTGTTAGCTGTGTCTGGAGTCACCGCAGCCGCTGCGGAAGCGTTTGCTTGGACAACGCACACGGACTCCTCTCCCCTCGTGATAGCCCTGGCCCTTATTTCCATCGTCACAGGTGGCATTCCAACCCTGAGGAAAGGGCTAATAGCACTCCGAACCCTGACTCTTGACATCAATTTCCTGATGAGTCTCGCGGTCATCGGTGCGGTTGTAATCGGTCAGTGGCCAGAGGCCGCAATGGTCGTCTTCCTCTTTGCTGTCGCCGAGCTAATCGAAGGCCTATCGCTCACCAGGGCGAGGAACGCCGTCCATGGTCTGCTCAAGCTAGCACCTGACGTGGCCAACCTTCGGTCACCTAACGGTGAACTGCGCGAAGTATCGGTCGAATCGGTACAAGTCGGCGATGTCCTTCTAGTGAAGCCTGGTGACCGCATCCCGCTCGATGGCATCGTCCAGGGCGGCGAGTCCTCGGTAAACCAGGCACCTATTACTGGCGAAAGCGTACCTGTCGACAAAGCAGCCGGAGACCAGGTTTTTGCCGGCACCATCAATGAGCGAGGGGTCCTGGAAGTCAAGGCAACATCGGACAGCCGAAACAGCACCCTCGCTAAAATCGTTCGCGTAATCGAGGAAACGCAGAGTAATCAGGCACCGACCCAGCGTTTTGTTGATGTCTTCGCGCGTTACTACACTCCTGCCGTGGTCCTCCTAGCGTTGTCGGTCGCACTAGTTCCGCCTCTGTTATTTGGAGGAGAATTCGTCCCATGGCTCTACAAGGCACTAGTCCTATTGGTTATCGCCTGCCCTTGTGCCCTGGTCATCTCCACGCCGGTGACCATCGTTAGCGGCCTCACTGCTGCAACAAGAATGGGCATCTTGGTGAAAGGTGGCCAGTTCCTTGAAACTGGCTACAGACTTCGGGCTATGGCTGTAGATAAAACCGGTACGCTAACGACCGGCCGGCCGAAAGTCACCGAAGTAGCTACGACGTCGTCTCTTTCAAGCGAAGAGGTTCTGCGTATTGCCGGCAGTCTGGACATCAACTCGTCGCATCCTCTGGCGAGTGCGATTGTCGCTGCCGCCGTATCAAGTGGCGCACCTATGCCCGTAACTTCCTTTGAGTCGTTGCCTGGACGTGGAGTGCAGGGCGCCATCGGCGGCGTTGCATACCACTTAGGTAACCAGCGCTTGATAAGGGAGATGGGCCTCCTTACCCCCGCGGTAGAGCAAGTTCTCGCCACACTCGAAGAACAAGGGAAGACGACAGTCATTCTGGCCGATGCCACGTCAGTATTAGGTGTGATTGCAGTTGCGGATACGGTTCGCCCGGAAGCCGCGCTGGCCATCGGCCGGTTGAAGGAAATGGGCATTACCACTGTGATGCTCACTGGCGATAACGACCGAACGGCACAGCATGTTGCAAAGCTGACGGGAATTAGCACGGTTCTCGCGCAGCTTCTTCCAGAGCGGAAGCTACAAGAAGTGGAAGGACTTCAGAGACAATTCGGCATGGTCGGCATGCTCGGCGACGGCATCAACGATGCTCCAGCGTTGGCCAAAGCCGACATCGGGTTTGCTATGGGAGCCGCCGGCAGCGATACCGCCATCGAGACCGCGGACGTGGCGCTCATGAACGACGACCTCACAAAACTCGCTTCGTTTGTCTCCCTCAGCCGCTCGACCCATGCGATTCTGATTCAGAACATAGTGCTTGCCCTCGGCATCAAAGCCGTCTTCTTTGCTCTTGCGCTAGCTGGTTCTGCAACATTGTGGATGGCCGTGTTCGCTGACGTCGGAGCAAGCTTACTGGTCGTCTTCAACGGACTGCGCCTGCTGAAATCTAGCAAAGAACAGTCATAGACCATGTCCATGTTGTCGGCCCACACTTCGTCTTAACCATACTTATGCTATCGTCCGCACCGTGAAAAGACTTCTCCTCATCCTGTTAATGTTCGTGCTGCCTGCCCAGTATTCTTGGTCAGCTGCTGCCTCATATTGCCAGCACGAGACCAGAGCTTCCCTGCATTTCGGGCACCATGCGCATGAGCATGAGGCGCAGTCCGGCGCGGCCGACAACGACAACGACGACGGAGAGGTGGAAAAAGTGCACGCAGACTGCGAGTATTGCCACCTCTTCTCTCATGCCTTTTTCACCAGCACCTCTGACGAATCTCCGAATCCTGAAGCGCGTCGTCACGCAGCACTCAGAACGCTGAACTACTCGTCACATATCCCAGAGGGCCCCTCAAAGCCCGACTGGCATCTCGTCGCCTAGCAGCGACGAGACTCCCTCCGTTATTCCCTAACAAGGGGTCCCGTCGAATTTCGTCCAAATTTCGGAGAATTCGATGTATCGACCAATCATTCCGCTTCTTGCGGTGGCATTGAGCTGTCCAGCTTTTGCCCAAATATCGGCACACCCGCCTGCGCAGCTCGGGCATACGATGCCGTCAAATGCTGCAAACCAAACGCGTGAAGCCTCAGGCCCGTTATCTCTACAAGCCGCGCTTCGCTTGGCACTGCAGGCGAACCCTGAACTGCGCGCAGCCGAACATGAGGTCCTGGCCGTAGAGGCGGCCACCATGCAGGCCCGGGCATTACCGAACCCGACTCTTGAGATTGGAGTCGAGGACACCAGGCGCGAGACCAGAGAGACTACTGTTCAGCTCAGCCAACCGCTCGAACTAGGCGGGAGGCGTGCCAGCCGTGTGAGTGCTGCTGAACGGGCCCAGGACGCAGCATGGGCTGACCTTCGCGTCAGGCGAGCCGCCGTGCAGGCTGATGTCATTACGGCATTCATGAATACTGTGGCGGCACAGGAGCGTTTGCGACTTTCCCAAGAATCGCAAGATGTCGCCGACAGGGTGACGACTGCGGTTTCCAAACGCGTCCAAGCAGGGAAAGCGTCGCCCGTTGAGGAAACCCGGGCGCGTGTCGCGCAATCGTATGTTCGTCTCGAAGTGTCAAAAGCGCAGAGTGAACTCAACAACGCTCGGCTTGCTTTGGCCTCGACGTGGAAGAACGTCGCTCCACAATTTCAGCATGCCGTTGGCACGGTATCCACTCTCCCCGAGCTTCCAGGCTGGGAAGTGTTAGCTGCTAAGTTCTCGTCCTTGCCTAGAGTAGCCCGCGCTCGTGTCGAAGTGGCAAGGCGCGAGGCCCTCGTCGCAGTTGAACAGAGCCGGCGTACTCCAGACGTCGCCATTACGGCTGGCGTAAAGCGGTCGGCTGAGCTGGGTCGAAATCAGGCGGTCTTTGGCCTCTCGGTACCTCTACCTCTATTCGATAGGAACCGCGGAAACGTCCTTGAAGCACTGCGTCGAACAGATGTTGCAAAGGATGAGTTCGAAGCTGCCGAGACCAAGACCTACAACGACCTTGCCCAGGCGTACGAACGACTGCGCGTGTCTCGTCACGAGGCTCAGGTACTCGCTTCCGAAATTCTTCCAGGTGCCCAAAGCGCGTACGACGCTGCCGTTAAGGGATTTGAGTTCGGCAAGTTTGCCTATTTCGATGTGCTAGATGCCCAGCGCACCCTTATCCAATCGAAAGCGGATTACCTGCGCGCGTTCACCGAATCGCACCGTGCCGCCGCGGATATCACACGAATTACCGGCGTAGACATGCCGAACATCGAACACTAAGAGAAGAAAATGGAAAGCAAAATTTCAAAGAAACAGCTGGTGTACATCGTCGGCATCGTAGCCGTGGGCGTCGTCCTGGCGCTCCTCATCATGTTGACCAAGCCTCGGGCTCCAGCCGCCGACGCAGGTGAGTCAGAGCATGCGGAGGAACAGGTTGCGAGTAAGGCGGAAGGCAAAGCCGGTGAAGACGCTCATGACGCCGAAGAGGCGCATTCCGACAGCGTCAAGCTCACGGACGCTCAAATCTCAGCTTCAGGAATCAAGGTGTTAAAGGCCGGGCCAGCTGCAATTCGTTCTACGCTTACTCTTCCGGGAGAGATTAAGTTCAACCAGGACAGAACGGCACAGGTTGTCCCACTCCTTGAGGGAACCGTACAAGCTGTACACGCGGACATCGGTCAATCCGTGAAGAAGGGGCAAGTGCTGGCCGTTATCGCGAGCGTGGAACTCTCCGACCTGCGTAGCCAACTGTTCACCGCCGAAAAGCGACTATCGCTTGCCAAAACGACCCTCGCGCGTGAGAAGAAACTGTGGGAAGAGAAAATCTCGGCAGAGCAGGACTATCTGCAGGCCCGCCAGGCGATGCAGGAAGCAGAAATCGACTATCGCAACGCAGAGCAAAAGCTACGCGCTCTTGGCTCCAGCGCCTATTCCAAGGGCGGGTTGAACAGCTACGAGCTCCGGGCTCCCTTCAACGGTGTAGTCGTAGAAAAGGCCGTTTCCTTAGGACAGTCGGTCAAAGAGGACTCATCTCTCTTTACCATTGCGGACCTTTCCACCGTCTGGGCAGATGTCGCGGTGCCAGCTGGTGACCTTGGTAACGTGCGTGTTGGCGAGCAAGTAACGGTGAAAGCCAGCGCGCTTGAAACTGAGGCCGTCGGGAAAATCGCATACGTCGGCTCGCTGCTTGGTGCTGAAACTCGTACTGCCACTGCCCGCGTCGTCCTTCCTAATCCAGCCCTTTCCTGGCGTCCAGGACTGTTCGTCAACGTCGAGGTACAGCTCCAGTCGAATCAGCGGGAAGCCCCGGTCACTGTTGCCGCGGCCGCGATTCAAACAGTTGAAGAGAAGCCGACGGTATTTGTCCGTATGCCTGGGGGCTTCAGAGCAGAGCATGTGACTCTCGGCCGTAGAGATATCTCGACGGTCGAAGTGACGAAGGGCCTTGCCCCAGGAACGGAGTACGCTGCCGGCAACAGCTTTGTAATCAAAGCGGAGCTGGGTAAATCCAGTGACGAACATTCCCACTAAGGCGGAGCGCATTCATGTTCGAACGTCTAATCCGCTTTGCCATCGCGCATCGATGGCTGGTCCTTCTAATCGTCGTCGGTATGGCGGCGATTGGAGTCTACAACTATAACCGTCTTCCCATCGACGCCGTCCCGGACATAACGAATGTTCAGGTGCAAATCAACACTGCGGCGCCTGGGTTCTCGCCGCTCGAGTCGGAGCAACGGGTTACGTACCCTATTGAGAACGTAATGGCCGGCTTGCCGAATCTCGAGCAGACAAGGTCCATTTCTCGTTACGGACTTTCGCAAGTCACGGTGACGTTTAAGGACGGCACCGATATCTACTTTGCCCGGCAGCTCGTAAACGAAAAGCTGCAGGAGGCAAAGGAGCGCCTACCAGCGGGCGTCACCCCGGAAATGGGCCCCATCTCGACGGGTCTCGGAGAAATCTACCTTTGGACAGTAGAGGCCGACGAGAACGCACGCAAGCCCGATGGGACACCGTACACGCCAACGGACCTTCGGGAAGTGCAAGACTGGATTATCAAGCCGCAGCTTCGCGTTGTGCCTGGCGTCACCGAGGTCAATTCTATTGGTGGCTACGTGAAGGAGTACCACGTCGCCCCCAACCCGCAGCGCCTGGCCGCATACGGCTTCACGATGAAGGATATTGTTGAAGCGATTGACCGTAACAACAGTACGGCCGGAGCCGGGTATATCGAACGGCGGGGCGAACAGCTTCTAGTCCGGGCGCCGGGACAGGTACGGTCGCTTGATGAGATTGCGAGCATCACATTGGGAACCGCTCAGGGAATCTCAATTCGCGTTCGGGATGTTGCTGAAGTACGCGTAGGTCAGGAACTTCGTACCGGCGCCGCTACTGACAACGGACGCGAGGTGGTGCTTGGAACGGTCTTCATGCTTATCGGTCAGAACAGCCGCGCGGTTTCCCAAGCGGTTGACCTAAAGATGAAGGAGATTAACCGAACCCTTCCGAAAGGCGTGCATGCAATAACGGTCTATGACCGGACGGTGTTGGTCGACAAGGCCATCAATACCGTCAAGAAGAACTTGGTAGAGGGCGCGTTGCTCGTCGTCGCAGTGTTGTTTCTCTTCCTGGGAAACATCCGCGCTGCAATCATTGCTGCGATGGTCATACCGCTGTCGATGCTCTTCACCTTTACAGGCATGGTCACGTACAAGGTCAGCGCTAACCTGCTTAGCTTGGGCGCCCTGGACTTCGGCATCATCATCGACGGCGCCGTGGTTATCGTCGAAAACTGTGTGCGAAAGCTTGCAGAAGCGCAGGGACGTCTCGGGCGCCCGTTGACTCGAACGGAACGCTTTGAAGAAGTGTTCGCAGCGTCGCGTGAGGCGCGCCGGCCGCTACTCTTCGGCCAGCTCATCATCATGGTGGTCTACCTGCCTATCTTTGCGCTCTCCGGTGTCGAGGGCAGAATGTTCCATCCGATGGCGATAACCGTCGTTATCGCACTACTTGGGGCCATGATTCTTTCGATTACTTTCGTACCTGCCGCCGTTGCGCTGTTCATCGGTAAGTCGGTGGCGGAGAAGGAAAGCAGATTGATGCACCAAGCCAAGCGGCTCTACGAGCCGCTCCTTCGCAAAGCTATGGCTAACGGTCCTGTCGTCATCACGTTCGCCGTGGTCAGCATCTTACTGTCGGGCCTTCTGGCGACGCGTCTTGGCAGCGAATTTGCGCCAAGCCTGAACGAGGGAGACTTTGCCATCAACGCAAACCGCATCCCGGGTACAAGCTTGTCTCAAACAGTCGCTATGCAAGCGCAGCTCGAACGTGAGCTGAAAGCCAAGCACCCTGAAATTGAACGCGTGTTTGCCCGCACCGGAACGTCTGAGGTAGCCTCTGACCCGATGCCGCCAACTATGTCTGATGGTTACGTGATGCTAAAGCCAGAAGCACAGTGGCCGAAGCCGAAGAAGTCCCGCGACGAGTTGCTCGAGGCGATTCAAGCAACTGCGGCAACTTTGCCTGGTAACGCCTACGAGTTCTCTCAGCCAATCCAGCTCCGGTTTAACGAACTCATCTCTGGGGTCCGCAGCGACGTTGCTGTCAAAGTGTTCGGGGACGACATGGAGGTGCTTACCGCAACTGCTGAGCGACTGTCCAAGGCCTTGGCAAAGGTCCCTGGCGCGACTGATGTGAAGGTTGAGCAGGCAAGCGGCTTGCCGACCTTAACGGTAAATATCGATAGAGACAAAGCATCGCGATATGGACTAGACATAAGCGATGTCCAGAACGCTGTCGCTACTGCCGTTGGGGGAACGGAAGCGGGAACGGTGTTTGAAGGAGACCGTCAATTCGGCATCGTAGTCCGGCTCCCGGAGGGTGCTAGGAACGACTTAGACTCGATGGGCCGTCTGCCGATTGCGCTCCCTCGCTCTGAGCAATCGACCTCTGGGCCGCGCTTCATTCCGTTGCGTGAGGTTGCTACTCTGGAGGTTGGCCCTGGGCCGAACCAGATTAGTCGAGAAAGCGGAAAGCGGCGCGTGGTCGTGTCGGCGAACGTTCGCGGGCGAGACATAGGTTCTTTTGTGAACGAAGCCCAAGCGTCGATTGAAAAGTCCGTGTCGGTACCTGCTGGGTACTGGACAGTGTGGGGTGGACAGTTTGAGCAGTTAGAGTCAGCGACCGGCCGGCTAAAAGTGGTAGTCCCGCTGGCTCTGCTTCTAGTGTTCACTCTGCTCTTCGCGATGTTCGGTAACCTTCGAGATGGATTGATTGTGTTTTCGGGCATTCCGTTCGCGCTTACCGGTGGAGTGCTGGCACTGTGGCTCCGTGGGATTCCGCTCTCAATCTCAGCCGCTGTCGGCTTCATTGCGCTATCAGGTGTCGCGGTGCTGAACGGATTGGTGATGGTCTCGTTTATCAAACGTTTGCACGAAGACGGAAGGCCGCTTCTTGATGCCATCCACGATGGGGCGTTGACCCGTCTGCGACCAGTGCTTATGACCGCTCTCGTGGCTTCAGTCGGGTTCATTCCAATGGCGATTGCGACCGGAACTGGCGCCGAAGTTCAGCGTCCGCTCGCGACGGTCGTCATCGGAGGAATCCTTTCATCTACGGCACTGACACTGCTCGTTCTTCCAATCCTGTACCGGTTCGCCTATCGCCGCAGAGATGGCGCCGTCGCAGCCAGACCGAAGCAGGAAATGGTCTCCTAGTTCCACGCATGCGGCGACTAAGTCACGACTTGGTCGCCGTTTCAAGTCCAGAACCTGTCACAGCTTTGTAACAATACTTCGATATTATTTGAAGTATCGTATCGACGTCGGTACAATGATTCAACAACTATTGAAGTGTTTTAAGAGGATGACGATGGATACGCCACAGGCATTGCTAGCCTTATCCGCTCTAGCACAAGAAAGCCGCTTAGCGGTCTTTCGCTTGCTAATTCAGTGCGGCCCTGACGGTCTGGCAGCAACAAAAATAGCGGAACACCTCGACATCGCGCCGTCGTCGCTTTCATTCCATCTGAAAGAACTAAGCCATAGCGGGCTAGTTACGTCGCGACAACATGGGCGCTTCGTCATCTACTCCGCTGACACCAAGTCCATGAGCGACTTGGTGGGCTTCCTGACGGAGAACTGCTGTGCCGGCATCCCCTGTGATACGTCGAGCCTGGCAGTCAGCACTCAGTGTTAAGAACCAATTAACGGGGTCCAAGATGAATGACAGAACGTACAACGTCCTTTTCGTTTGCACTGGCAATTCTGCTCGCAGCATTATGGCAGAGGTACTCGTCACGACTATGAGCAAGGGGCGCTTCCGTGGCTTCTCGGCAGGTAGTCATCCGACAGGGGCCGTCCACCCCCTTGCGCTTGAGTACGTAACGAACACCGGCCACCCTCTTTCGGACCTTCGCAGTAAGAGCTGGGACGAATTTGCGGCGCCAGGTGCGCCACACATGGACTTCATTTTTACCGTTTGTGACAACGCGGCAGGTGAGACCTGTCCACACTGGCCGGGCCACCCGGTGTCCGCACACTGGGGTTTTGAGGACCCTGCAGCTATTCGCGGGGACGAAGTCCTGCAGCGAGAGGCCTTTCACAAAGTTTTTCGCCAAGTAATGGCTCGTGTAAGCATCTTTCTAAGCCTTCCTATCCACATGCTGGAGAAGAATGCTATCCAGCGTGAAGTCGATGCCATCGGCAAACATCCCGTCTAACTCTAGGATTTTCAAATGACCGTTAACGTACTTTTTTTGTGCACGGGCAACTCCTGCCGCTCTGTCCTGAGCGAGGCCACGTTCAACCATCTGGCTCCCGAGGGCCTGAGGGCCATAAGCGCGGGCAGTCAACCTGCCGGACAGTTACATCCGCGTGCAGTCGCGCTATTGCACCGTAAAGGAATCTCGACTGAAGGCTACTTCAGCAAGTCGTGGGATGGACTTCCGGTAACGCCAGACATCGTCGTCACTGTCTGCAGTAGCGCAGCCGGAGAGACCTGTCCAGCCTACCTCGGGCCAGTCGTACGCACTCACTGGGGTGTCGAGGACCCGAGCCATGTGGTCGGAACCGAAGAGGAAATCGAGACTGCCTTTGAGGAAGCCTACGCCATTATTCGCGCACGCATCGAAGCATTTTTGGCCTTGCCTCTGGACGAGCTTATGAACGACAAAGCAAAACTGAAAGCAGCTCTCGACCCAATCGGCGAGATTACTGCTCAATCTAATTAAGCAGCTGTCCATCAGGCCTCGTCTAGCGTAGTTCTCGCATAACAACAAGGAAGATTGTGCTCATCGCATTTTTGATTTTTTTGGCAACTCTAGTCCTCGTCATCTGGCAGCCACGTGGGCTCGGAATCGGATGGAGTGCCTCTGCTGGCGCGATAGCGGCACTTCTTGCCGGCGTCATCGGCGTCAACGACATTCCTGTCGTGTGGAATATCGTGTGGAACGCGACCGGCACCTTCGTCGCTGTCATCATAATCAGTCTGCTGCTAGATAAGGCTGGCTTCTTCGAATGGGCAGCGCTTCATGTCGCGAGATGGGGCGGAGGCAGTGGTAAGCGTCTGTTCATTCTCCTTGTCCTCCTGGGGGCGGCGGTGGCTGCACTGTTTGCTAATGATGGCGCAGCACTCATCCTCACGCCTATCGTCATTGCGATGCTTCGCGAGCTTCGGTTCTCAGCGAAAGCGATGTTAGCGTACGTCATGGCCGCCGGCTTTATCGCCGATACAGCAAGCTTGCCATTGGTAGTATCCAACCTGGTCAACATCGTCTCTGCCGACTACTTCGACATTAGCTTCGCTCGGTACGCCGCTGTGATGGCCCCTGTGAACGTCGTCGCTGTCCTGGCTACGCTACTTGCTCTCCTGCTCTGTTTTGGCCGCGACATACCGGCATCGTATGACTTCCATCAGCTGAAGCGTCCGGAGGAAGCAATTCATGACCGAGCGACCTTCGTCACTGGGTGGTGGGTTCTAGCGCTCCTCCTTGTAGGCTTTTTCTGGCTCGGGAGCCTCGGTGTACCCATCAGCGCAGTAGCAGCAGTTGGCGCGCTCGTTCTCTTTATTGTGGCTGCAAAGGGTCACAAGGTTGCGACCCGCCAGGTCCTTGCTGACGCCCCTTGGCAGGTCGTCATTTTCTCGCTTGGGATGTATCTCGTGGTCTACGGCTTGCGCAACGCCGGCCTGACCGACTACCTTACTTCTGTTCTAAACCAATTCGCAGGGTACGGTATCTGGGGCGCCGCCCTGGGTACAGGATTCCTAACGGCCCTTCTCTCTTCCATCATGAACAACATGCCGACAGTTCTGATAGGAGCGCTGTCTATCGACGCATCTTCCGCACAGGGTGTAGTACGTGAGGCGATGGTCTATGCCAACGTTATCGGCAGCGACCTAGGACCCAAAATCACGCCAATTGGCAGCCTGGCAACGCTGCTTTGGTTGCATGTCCTGTCGAGTAAAGACATCAAAATTTCGTGGGGATACTACTTCCGCATTGGGGCTGTCCTTACGCTTCCGATTCTTCTCGTCACCTTGTCAGCCCTTGCAATTCGCTTGAGCTAGGAGAACTAATGACCGTCACCATCTATCACAACCCGGGTTGCGGGACATCTCGCAACACCTTGGCTCTCATCCGCAATGCTGGCATTGAGCCAGCCGTCGTTGAGTATCTGAAGACGCCTCCAGACCGCGCGACCTTAACCGGTCTGATTAAGGATGCAGGCTTAAGCGTGCGGGACGCGATTCGCCAAAAGGGTACGCCATACCTAGAACTTGCTCTCGACAAGCTGGACGTCGGGGATGACGAGCTCATTAGCGCGATGTTGGCACACCCTATTCTCATCAATCGCCCTTTTGTAGCGGCACCGGCCGGCGTGCGGCTCTGCCGTCCTTCAGAAGCAGTGCTGGACATCTTAGACGCTCCCCAGCAAGGCCCGTTTTCCAAGGAAGACGGCGAGGTTGTCATTGATGAGAAAGGAAATCTTCTCAATGGATAAAATTCTGGACTTGCCTAACATCAATCCTGGGCAACTCGACATCCCAAGCGTGACCAAGTTGGAGCCGACCGGCGACCTAGCCCATCCACCTCGAATTTTGATGCTCTACGGTTCCCTCCGGGAACGCTCGTTCAGCCGATTCCTCACCTATGAGGCGGCGCGAATTCTCGAGCATTTTGGCGCCGAGGTGAAAATTTTTGACCCAACCGAACTTCCGATGGTCGGAAGCGTTCCAGAGACGCATCCTAAGGTGGTCGAGTTGCGTGAACTCTTCCTTTGGTCAGAAGGCCAGGTCTGGTGTAGCCCCGAGCGTCATGGAACAGTTACCTCTGTGCTGAAGAACCAAGTTGACTGGGTGCCCCTGGAACAAGGAGCGCTCCGCCCGAGTCAAGGCCGCACGCTCGCAGTCATGCAGGTTTGCGGGGGCTCTCAGTCTTTCAACGTGGTGAACACGCTCAGGCTTCTCGGGCGATGGATGAGGATGTTCACAATCCCGAACCAGTCTTCTGTGCCAATGGCTTACAAGGAGTTTGACGATGAAGGACGTATGCGTCCCTCAAGCTACTACGACCGTGTTGTCGACGTGATGGAAGAGCTGTTCAAAATTACCTTGTTGATGCGGGGTCGCGCGGACTATCTAACCGACCGATATAGCGAGAGAAGCGAAAGAGCAATTAGAGCCATTGACCGTCAAATTGAGAAAATCTAACTGAACCGCAGTGGTTGTAGCTGAGCGCGCTCCGGCTTCGCAGACCTAGGCAATGATGCAAAGGTCTGCAACAGCGAACTTGCTCTCATTCGCAACGCATTGACACATCGTTGAGCTGATTCGGCCCGCCCGTTCGCTGATGTAACTGGCCGTACCTCCTGTCGTCGGTGGTTGACGAAGCCAAGCTGCAGTCATTCGACACCGGCCATGCCCATCGATGCTGCGGGTTGTGCTGGCATTTTGCACTGGAGGATGCGCGAGCTCTAGCGTAAGGCCGGTCCGCCGAGTGCCGACTACTAGGCCTGGATAATGCGCCTAACGAAGGCATGTCACGTAGTTCAGTCCTCCCCGCCGCAATCGCCGATGAACTATCGGGCTTTCTCGCAGAAGCACGGTTAACCTTGACTAGCGTCAGTGTGCACTGCACAATTCGCACCAACATGAATGCAACTTGGACCTCCTGTCCCCTAGCAGAACCGTATGGCCATTGCCATGCTGGCTTCGCCGTGAGCGGGTCGCAGTTCATATTCTACCGCGGCTCTTCCCTCCCGCGCGGCTACTTCTGCTCAGTTACTCCGCCCTGAGCTTCATCCCATCCCGCTTGGCCCTTTAGAGCCTCTTGGTCGTCATTGACGAGCCAGAGGACGTGGCCTGTCGTGTTCTCCAGACCGCGTTTGCGGTCTATCGAGAGCTGGTACCTATCTTTTCTATCACTCGGAATAACACCCGAGTTGTCTATCGCTATGCTATTGCAAAAAATTCAACAAGACTGGTTTTCCAACATCCGAAATGACCTGCTCGCAGGCCTAGTCGTCGCACTCGCACTCATCCCTGAGGCGATTGCCTTTTCCATCATCGCTGGCGTTGACCCGAAAGTCGGTCTTTATGCTTCCTTCTCGATTGCGACGCTGATTGCCTTTTTTGGTGGCCGGCCGGGCATGATTTCCGCCGCTACAGGCGCCATGGCACTGGTTATCGTGACCCTGGTCAAGTCACATGGGCTGGAATACCTGCTGGCCGCTACCGTATTGACAGGCGTCCTTCAAATAATCGCCGGTTGGCTGCAATTGGGGCGGCTCATGCGTTTCGTCTCCCGCTCGGTGGTCACAGGCTTCGTTAATGCGCTAGCTATCCTAATCTTCATGGCCCAGTTGCCGGAGCTGACCAATGTCAGTTGGCACGTTTACGCGATGACGGCTGCCGGCTTGGCTATCATCTACGGCTTTCCGTACATCACCCGCGCTGTGCCATCGCCCTTGGTCACTATCGTCGTCCTGACTGCTGCCTCCATCGCACTTGGTCTCGACATCCGGACGGTCGGCGATATGGGCGAGCTGCCGGATAGTCTGCCGACCTTTCTAATCCCGAATGTGCCGTTCAGTCTGGAAACGCTGCTCATCATCCTGCCGTACTCGCTGACCTTAATGGTAGTCGGGTTGCTTGAATCCTTGATGACAGCAGCCATCGTCGATGACCTGACGGATACCAAAAGCGACAAGAGCCGCGAATGCGTCGGTCAGGGCGTCGCCAATATCGCAACTGGATTCATTGGAGGAATGGCGGGTTGCGCCATGATTGGTCAGTCGGTCATCAATGTGAAATCGGGTGGTCGCGGTCGACTCTCTACCTTGGCGTCCGGGGTAGTGTTGCTGATTCTCGTGGTTTTCCTCGGCGAGTGGGTCAAGCAGATTCCCATGGCGGCACTCGTCGCTGTGATGGTTATGGTCTCCATCGGTACGTTCAACTGGCGCTCCATCACGGACCTGCGCGAGCACCCGAAGAGTTCAAGCGCCGTCATGGTCGCTACGGTGATTGTGACCGTAGCCACGCACGACTTGGCCAAGGGTGTGCTGACCGGGGTGTTGCTGTCGGGCTTCTTCTTTGCACATAAGGTCGGTCAGATTCTGCGCGTCCGTTCGCGTACGGAGGACGATGGCCGAGCTCGCACTTATCAGGTCGCGGGTCAGGTTTTCTTTGCCTCGGCCGAACGCTTTAGTGATGCCTTCGACTACAAGGAAGTGCTCGACAAGGTGCGCATTGATGTGAGTCGTGCCCATTTTTGGGACATCACTGCTGTTAGCGCGCTGGACAAGGTAGTTCTGAAGTTCCGTCGCGAAGGCACCGAGGTCGAAATATCAGGCCTCAATGAAGCGAGTGCCACGCTGGTCGATAAGTTTGCCATTCACGACAAGGATGGTGCCGATGACATGTTGCTGAGCCATTAAGGAGGCCAACCATGAAAATTGACCGTAAAATTCTTGCGTGTGTTGAGGCGACGCCCCTGTCCGACGTGGTGACCGATTATGCAGCCTGGGCTGCGCGCAGGCTTGATGCCCCCGTTGAGCTGCTTCATGTTTTAGAGCGACATGTTGAATTGACCGGCAGCCAGGACCACAGCGGTTCCATTGGTCTGGATGCACAAGAAAAGTTGATGGACCAGCTGACGAAGGAAGATGAGGAGCGCACCCGCTTGATACGTGAGCAAGGGCGCGCTTTGCTCTCCAGGTTGCGCGAGCGGGCCTTGCAGAGTGGTGCAAATACCGTTGACAGTCGCCTCCGCCATGGTGACATTGAGGAGACCCTGGCTGAGCAGCAGGAGGGTAGCCGCCTACTGGTTATTGGCCGCGACGGGCACTCCGCTCCAGACGTAAATGCCGGATTAGGCAAGCATTTAGAATGGGTAATACGTTCGACTACCCGCCCAGTGTTGGTGGTCAACAAGAACTATCGAGAACCGAAGAAAGTGCTCTTCGCCTTCGATGGCGGCCGTGTGACGCGTAAAGGTGTCGAGATGTTAGCTAGCAGCCCCTTACTCCGCGGATTTCCACTCCAGTTAGTAGCCGCCGGTGAACTAGGTGACTCGAAGAAAAAGCAGTTGTATGCTGCCGTTGATACATTAGTCGGGTCTGGAATAGACGCGACGGCAAGTATCCACCCAGGTAGTCCAAAAGAGGTCATTACCCATGCGTTGGCTCACGGAGGCTTCGACCTGCTAATAATGGGGTCTTACAGCCACTCGCCGCTCCGAAGCTTGCTGTTTCGCAGCACGACCTCTGAGATGCTTCGACTTTCCAAAGTGTCAGTGTTGTTGCTCAGGTAAGTCTAGGAAAGATTCGGTCAAGATGAACTCGTTGAAGCCTGTAGCAAGGTACGAAAGCTCATGGATGCGCACAAGCTGCCGCCCTCTGACTCTGCAAAACCGAACAAAAAGACGAAGCAGGCAGGAAAAAAGGGAATGGTTCAGGCAAAGTACCGCGACCGGGACTCTGGAGCGACCTGGACGGGACGAGGTCGGGCACCGCGTTGACTCAACGGCCGAGACAAAGAGGAATTCCTCATCAAGTAACCGGTGTTCGTGTCATTTTCGGTTAGCGTTAGTGGTCTAGCGGGATATTGTGTCCACCGTAGACCATCGTGCAAAGACTGCGCCCCGCTTCAACAGTGTGCGGCGCGGCGATTCTTCCGCTGTTTGATGGCAGTGCGCTCAGTCATTTGCAGTCACTAGCGCAGCAGCTCCTGCCGCTTGCTGCCTCACTGATTGCTTTCAATTCCGCAGTCACTTCTTCATCGCTCAGGCTGTAGACAGGTGCGAACCCGCCACCTGGAGTCCGGAAATTTGTGGTCTGGCCCTGATAGACGCGTGCCGCAGTCCACTGGACTCGGCTGTTGTACACGTAGCTTCGCAAGTCGAACTTCAAAGTTTCGGGACTGTCTGCGGTACCGGAGACTCGAACGCCAGGAGCGACAACTCTCTGAGCGATGTACTCGCCCAATAAGATTTCCTGCCACACTCGCTTCGTTACCTTGTCACCGCGATATGCAGCCCTTCCTCCGTATCCAGCGACAGGCTTGAAAAACAGATTGCGTCGCTCGCTCCACAATCGTTCAGCGTTACTGGTCGTGACGCTCTCGGTGAAAGGTAAGTTAGCGACCAATATGTCGATAGTCGCCTGGGGTACCCCGAGCCCTCCCAGCGCCGTTGCATCGCTCAGGATGGTGAGATTTCGCTTGTTTGCGTAGAGAGCGTGAGCTTGCGGATGCGGGGTGAGTACAACCGCGTCCTCGCAGAACGCGTCATGAAGCGCGCGCGACTCAGGCGCCTCAAGCATGAAGTCAGTAAGCCGGTTGTAGACCAAGTCAGTCTTTAGCTCACCAAACCACAGCGCGCCGTCTTTGAAAGTAAGTTCACCCGGGTCTGCGATGACGGCATTGATGTCGTTCTTGGCGAACAGCCGCTGAAACAGAAGAAATTCAGGGTAGAGGTACTGTTGCTGAGGTTGCGTGTCGACTATCGCTATAGTTCGCAGAGGTGCAGTTTGCCTTGCTGCTGCCCATTCTGCCCGGAACATCTGCACTATCTCGTCCTCGAACACGGCGCCGGAAAGTATTGACTGTGCCAGCTGAGCATCATCCAGGCAGCAGGTTCGATGCGCCCTTGCCATAGCGGCGTTGAGCATCGCGCCTCCAGCGTTTGTGTTTATTTCGATGAGGCCGAGGTTTGCGCCGTCCGGATGGAAGTCGTATCCGAAAAACACCCCTCGTGCACCGTTAACCCTATTCTTGGCAATGTCAGGCGCATCGGCCAGTACACGCTCTCGGTATGCGGGCAGCTCAATGACAGACTCAAGGGCACGTACTACCTCCTCGATTTTGGCCGCCTGGGTACTGGAAATGAAGATAGGCCGTGCCGAGAACAGGAACGGACATCGTTCCTCTATCAGCTCGAAAAGCATATCGTCGTGCAGTTCGCAGGACAGCGCCGACTTCAGCGCAGACTTGTCCAGGCTGCTGCAAAAGCAGGAACTGTTGAGCTGTTCTGCTGGCAATCTGGACGAGCCAGAGTTGCTTATCTGGTTGTCGCTAACGATGTCGGAATTTGGCATGTGGTTCCTATCCTTGGTGCGAGCTCAGGGCTGGTGTGCTCAGCGGCGCCGCGCGTCCTCGAAGGCGCAATGCGTTAGTAATTACGGAGACAGAGCTAAGACTCATGGCAAGTGCGGCGACCATGGGAGACAACAGCTGTGCCGTGAACGGGTACAGTACTCCAGCGGCCAGTGGTATCCCGAGCGCGTTGTAGACAAAGGCAAAGCCGAGGTTTTGCCACATGTTTCGCACCGTCTGTACAGAAATCGAGCGAGCGACCGCAATGCCGCGTAGGTCTCCCTTCACAAGGGTGATGTGGGCACTGTTAATGGCCACGTCTGTTCCGGTACCCATAGCGATGCCTACGTTTGATTTGGCGAGCGCCGGCGCGTCGTTGATACCGTCGCCGGCCATTGCAACAACGCGACCCTCTTTCTGCAACTTGTCGACCAATGCAAGCTTGTCCTGCGGCTTTACTTCACCGTAGAACTCGTCTATTCCGAGTTTTGAGGCAACTGAGCGAGCCGTCGTGACTCCATCCCCAGTCGCCATCACAACAGTTATCCCATCGTTACGGAGATTTGTCAGTGCCTCTATTGTCGTAGCCTTAATAGGGTCCGATACTGCCAGGAGGCCTACCAGCACGCCTCCCTCGGCAAGGTACATTACGCTGGCACCCTCGGCTCTCAAGCTCTCTGCAGGTCCCGTGAGGGCGTGCCAATCGACATCCATAGACTCCATCAGCGCGGTATTTCCTAGTGCAACCCGTTTTCCGTCTACGGCACCCGTCACCCCAATACCGCTGGCAGACTCGAAGCTTTCCGGCTTTGATAGCAAAATCCCTCTGCGCTTTGCCTCAGCCACGATTGCGTGAGCCAACGGGTGTTCGCTGCCCTGGTCGAGGCTGGCGGCGAGCTGCAAGACATAGTCGTCGTTGTACCCAGGAGCTGCGACAACGGTGTTGAATGCCGGCTTTCCTTCCGTTAGCGTGCCCGTCTTGTCTACGATAATTGTGTTCACCTGTCGGAGGTCCTCGATTGCAGCCGCATCTCGGAACAGCACTCCCTGTGTTGCAGCCCTTCCAGTTGCCGCCATGATGGACATTGGCGTCGCCAAGCCCAAGGCACATGGACAAGCGATGATGAGGACAGACACTGCATTCACAAAGCCAAATACCCAACTCGGCTCGGGCCCGAAGAGGCCCCAAACGACAAACGTAAGAACAGCGATGGCCGCAACGCCGACGACAAAATAGCCTGCTACAGAATCAGCGAGTCGCTGCATGGGAGCGCGCGAACGCTGCGCCTGGGCCACCATCTGGACAATTTGCGACAACATAGTCGCAGAGCCAACGCTGTCTGCTCGCACAACAAGGCTGCCGCTTGTGTTTAGCGTTGCTCCGATAACGCGGTCGCCTGCTCGCTTCGTAACGGGCAGCGGCTCGCCAGTGAGCATTGCCTCATCAACGGCGCTCTCACCCTCCGTGACTATCCCGTCAACCGGCACTTTTTCGCCCGGTCGGACACGCAATAAATCGCCGACATGGACGTGGTTAAGCGGGACGTCCTCTTCCACTCCATTCGGACCGATTCGCCGCGCGGTCTTAGGTGCTAGGCCAAGCAGCGACTTGATAGCGGCTGATGTCTGTGAACGAGCGCGGAGTTCAAGAATTTGGCCGAGCAACGTTAGAGTGACGATGACTGCTGCAGCTTCAAAGTACACGCCGATACGACCGTGAACTCTAAACGTGTCTGGAAATAGTTGAGGTGCAATGACAGCGACCACGCTGTACGCATACGCAGCCAAAACCCCAGAGCCGATAAGTGTCCACATATTTGGGCTCATACGGCGAAGCGACTGGATACACCGTTCAAAAAACGGCCAACCCGCCCAGAGTACAACTGGGGTACTCAAAGCGAACTCAATCCAGTTTTGGCCAGGCAACCCGCCTGGGAAGAGCATATGGCCGAACATCGCCAGAACAAACACGATGACTGTCAGTGGAAGAGTCCACCAAAATCGACGGCGGAAATCGACCAATTCCGGGCTTTCAGCATCCTCTAAGGAAGGCATTTCCGGCTCGAGGGCCATTCCGCAGATAGGACATGTTCCGGGTGCCGGCTGCCTGATTTCAGGATGCATAGGACAGGTAAAAACTGAGCCTTCCGGGGCCGCAGCCGGCGCTTGAGCTACCGTTCCAAGCTTGCCGATGTAATTCCCAGGCGTTGCCTCAAACTTTCCCATGCACTTGGAACTGCAGAAATGGTAAAGCTCGCCCCCAAAAGTGATTTCGCGCTCGGGATTAGGGCCTACCTTCATGCCGCACACTGGGTCAGTGAACGGTTTCGCGTCTATGGGTTGGTCAGGAGAAGTCATGCTGCCTACAGCGTGAGCATGACCTGTAGATTGCCCCCCAGAGTGCTTATGCGCTTCGTGGTCTCCGTGCGTTTCGGTCGTCATACCTAGCTCCTAAAGACTTGCAGTTAGCTCATTAAACCAAAGCGTGATGACTCACTGTAGACCCTCCCATGATTGGAAGGTCAAGCGGTTTTTAGACCATTCAGATACCGCGTGAAGATGCGGTATCTGAACTTCCTACTTCTTAAACGGTTTAGATTTAGACTGCCATTCGCTGGCACTCAGCCGCGCACTGTCGGCAGGCCTCTGCACACCTTTGGCAATGGTCCATCTGGTGCTGCGCGCACTCATCAGCGCAGGCTGCGCAGATTTCTGCGCACATACGGCAAGCCGCTGCGGCGTGTTCGCTCCCGCGTGCCATCAATGCTGCAGCGAAGCGGCAGGCCTGGGCGCAGTCCATGTCTAACGCGATGCACTTTGCCATTGCGGCCACGTGCTCTTCCTTTAAACACATTGCTGCGCAGTTGTCACATGCGTTGGCGCAGGCGTTACATGCATCGATACAGCTCTGAAAAGAATTCATGTCCATGTCGTTCTCCAAGTGTGAAGGTCAAGTTACTCGTAATACGAAACTGGGTCGCTTTTGAGAACGACCCAAGCGGCGTGACGGTCAATCTAGTCTGCGTACGTTGGCAGCCGGTACGAAGTCACAGTCACGGAACTGCTTGCACAGCATTTCCCTCATGTCATTAATTGAGTTCTTCTGCATCGTTACGATGTTGTCGCAGTACCGGCGAAGACCATCGTGAGACAGGTCGCTCTTCACCTGGCATTCGATGCTAGGGCTGAGAGCGGCAAAGTGGTGGCTGCTGAATACTCTGAGAAATTGCTCATCAAACTGTCGTCCAGCAGGGGCACGCTCTAGCATTTGAATCATCTGCATCCCAGAGGGGGCAAGCCTTGGCACATGCGTTACGCCGTACCACTCCCGCAGCATTCGCTGAGCCTTTGCAATCTCCTCCCGCTGCCCCCGGTTGGCTTGACGCGACATGGACCGAATTTCTTCTGCCGACGCCTTAGGGATACTTTCGGCATAGCCTGGTGTCGGCGTTGTGCCTTCGTCAGGGTTAACGACGGCCGGGTCTCGAACGCGGTCACTACCTGCCGCAAGTTCGGTCATACGCAGGGCCGAGTAGTGGTGGTCGATAATGAAGGTCAGGTAGTTCCGTTCGAATCGTGCCGTCTTCCGTTCGCCAGGGCCATTAGCCGATGCGGCGGACGAAAGAAGAAGAGTGCCGGCAGTCGTGGCAACAACCGCGTGAATCCAGCCTAAGCGATAGACGCGACCTGTCCTTCCGGTATTTGCGGAGACTTTGTTGGTCATGATTTCCTCTTAAAGTAATGAAAGCGATAACGTGTATGCAAGTCCAACGGCCGCCATAATGAGACGGTAGACAAGGACAAGCAGGAATGCTTACAGGATTACGGAGAGGTATTTCGGCGGTCGCTCTAAGCCAGCTGAGATGTGACTTGCGAATATGCCGGGTGGGGTTGCTACGGGAGAATCGCTCTTGGTCGACTTAATCTTATCTGAAAGCACTGACGGGGGAGCACCCGCTCCTAGCCCGCATGCTGCACAAGGCTTACAGGAGCCGGACTTCTTCGGATGCTGTTGGGACAGCTCGCCAGGCGAGCCGTCATCAGTCATTTGCATACCGCTCGGGTCTTCACAAGGCATAGCCGAAGTAGTCCCCGATTCCCCATCAACGGACACCGAAGGCATCGACTGTGTCTGTGCACGTACGCAGCACCCTCCTACTGCAGCCGCGAGCCCCTGTAGAGGGACAGCAACCAATAGGAGCCAGAGCACGCACACGCGGTAGAGACCTCGTTTCATTTTTTCAGTCTAGCAGCGTCAAAAAACCGGACGCACACGGTACAGTCAGGAAAACTTGATATCCAAACGCTACATTGGTCTCATCTGATAGGTCTGGCAGCTTCATCGTCATTAGTAGCTAACCGCGACAATCGGGGCGCAGCCAGACCGGAACCAGACAATCCCTCTAAGCAGTGAGTAAGCTTACCGGGTGCTGCCACGTGCGCCGCCTCCGCAAGAAGTGCATCGCGGAGGCCAACATCACATTGCCGCTGGTGGCTGCTGCGACGTCAACACAGCTGCTGCAATCAGCACAGCAAGTAAAACCACGCTCTCCACCTTTAGCACTAACTTCACGCGCTCAAGGCCATGCACTGAGTCCCGGGCAAGGGCTAGTCCGATGAACTTGTTGTACCCGCCGAGAATGAGCGCAGCCCCTACTAGCCCGACCTTTATTAGCAGTGCCATCGTGTAGATGCTGTTGTCCAATAAGTTGTCTAAGGTTCCAACCCTGTTCCATGCATTGAACAGCCCAGTCACGAAAACTGCTACGACTGCGACCATGGCAGCTGCAGACATCGAATCGAGATAGTGAGCCATTCGGGTCAAGTCAGGTTGGCCTGCGCCGTTGCCTATCGCTTTCCACGCAGAGACGGCAACCAAGCCCGTCCATGCCCCCATTGCAGTGAGATGAATTACCTCTGACGCGAAAGGCAGAGTCCAGTAACCGTTTTCGCCAGCATGCCCCATTGACGCGCGTACAAACGCAAAGAGACCTAAGGCGGCAAGTACTGCCCACTCACGCCACGCTGCAGTTGAACGAAATAATCGAATGACCAGTACCAGGGTAATCGCAAAAAACGAGATATAGCCGGCGCGCCCGATACTTGTCATGGTCAACATTTGCCAGACTACGTCCTTGGCTTCTTGTAAGCCAACACCTCCCATGACGGCGGCGGACGCCCATAACATGGCGCCTGTGGCTACTACGCCAAATGCAGCAGCAGAAATGTCACCCAAGCGCAGCAAAGCCTCCGTGTTCGCGCGCAAGGCACCTGAGGCCGACAGCCAACGCCGGGCCAGCCACGAGCCGACAAGCCACGCAAACGCGGCGTTCAAGGCGGTGACTGACCCAACCTGAAGGCCCAGGACGCTGTCCATTTATTTCACCGAGAACGAGAACGTGCCCGTACGGCGGTGACCGTCGTGACCAGCGACGGCCCATTTAACGGTGTAAGTACCTGTGGACAGGCCTTTCGTCGGGAGACGCACAATTGCTGGGTTGGCGGCATCGACCTTCGCCTTCTCAGTTTCGACGACCTTGCCGTCGGTGTAAGTCAAAGTGACGGTGCTAAACGCTTGCTCGACCTTCTCGTTGAAGGTGAGGGTAATTTCGGTTGGCGCTGCTTCCAAAACGGCCCCTGGCGTTGGGTTTGAAGCAGTAAGCTTCGCGTGTGCCATTGCGAACGGGGCAGCGAGGGTGGCTGCTGCAAAGACGACTGTTGCTACGATTTTTTGAACGGTTTTCATGTTCTGCCTTTGTTGAAGGTGTTAGTTACTTGGCTTTACGGGAGGACCAGTGAACGTGCGTGATGAGCCACTTATCACCCTGCTTTTCCAGTACGGCAGTCTCTGTTCCAAACGAGTGGACGTTTGTTCCTTTGAACTTCCCTTTTGTCTCAGTTTCGCGTGTCACGATGGCGATATTGCCCTCAACACGCTCGTTCTGGCGTAGGACCGTTTGGCTCGTCGCTTTAGCAAAGGCCATGTCGCTCGGGAGATGGTGCCCGGCGTACTCATCGCGTGAACGCTCGACGTAACCGGACTCGAAAATCTGGATAGTCGGGGAGAGGAAGACGGTAGCCGCTTCAGCCTTCCCTGCCGACAGCGCGTCATGGAACGCAGAGACGGTTTCGAGCGGAGTCGCAGCGAATGCCTGGAGGGACGCGGCCGAGAGCGCGATGGCAAAAAGTGTGTGGCGCATAGATTTATGTTTATCTGCAATGGTTGGGGACAGCCCGACAAGCCGATTAGCGATTGCTAGGCTTGTCGTGCTCTTAACTGCTCTCGACTTCTTAATTCTTCGGCTCTGCCCAAGATTTTTTCATCTCGGCCATGTGTGCCACTTCCTTTTTCTGCGTTTCGACAAGCTTCTTCGCAAACTCTTTGACTTCGGCATGCTGGAGTTTTGGCGCTGCAGTTTGGGCCATTTTGATGGCTCCCTTGTGGTGCTGGCTCATCATGTCCACGAACAGCCGGTCGAACTGTTCACCCTTGGCGGAAGTAAGCTTTTCGCTCGACATGCCTTTCATCGACTCTGGCATCCCCGGCATCTTCATGTTCATCGCCTCCGGCTTGCCGGCATACCACTGCTCTTTCCACCCCTTGAGCTGGGCAATCTCTTTTTCCTGCTCTGCCATCATCTTCTTTGCCATATCCTTGAGGTGCTGGCTGTCAGAACGACTTTCTACCAGGCTGGCCATATGCATTGCCATCTGATGGTGCATGGCCATCGTGTCGAGGAACTGCTGTTCGTACGGCGCTTTTTCAGCGTTTGGTGAGCTCTTGTGCATCGAGTGCATATTCGCCATATCGTGCCCGGCGCCGCCATGTGAGCCACTCTGATGCTGAGGAACGGCGTTAGCCGACAAAGCAACAAACGTAAGTGTCGCAAGTGCAATTTTCGAGATTTTCATATTTACTCCTTGGTTGGTTGCAAAAATACTCACCCCAGTTCTGTACAAGTGGCGTCCCGCTGAGTCGGGCATGGACGCCTTTTCTCCCTGCTTCTTACTTCTGGACGGTTAGCTGCGTCACGACATAGCGGCCATCGAGCTTCTCAGCGACGAACTTAATCTTGTCACCGACTTTAAGCGCATCGAGCGCCGAAGCGTCTTTGACACCAAATACCATCGTCATCCCAGGCATCCCTAAGTTCTCAAGGGGGCCGTGCTTGAGGGTAATGCGGCCGGTCTCTTTGTCGACCTTTTTTACTTCACCGTCCGACATGGGTGCCTCCTGACCGGCGACCGCTGCTGGCGCATGATTACCGTGGTCATGCGATTGCGCCATGGCAGGATTGAAAGCGGTCAGGGCAAACGTAACTGCAGCAATGTTGGTAACGATTTTTGCGATTTTCATTGGTTATCTCTTCTTCAAAGTTGTGATTGGCAGCCGTATCTCGACTGCGAATAGATTTCTATTTAGAACGCAGTGGTGGACACAAGGTCAATGTCCTGAGTGCCCCGATGGCTTACGAACGTTGAATTCCACGTTCGGCGTTGACTTCGCCGCAGGCATGGACTGTCCTCCGGCAGAGGTACTTCTGATTGCCTCGGGCGGAGCACCATTCCATTCGTAAGCAAGCGTCCCAGGCGGGTGTTTGTACCAGCCAGGGTCGCTGTAATCGCCTCTCTTCTGGTCTTTACGGACCTTGAGAACAGTGAACATCCCGCCCATCTCGACACCGCCAAACGGCCCCTGCCCGCCCATCATTGGAAGGGTATTCTCGGGTAGCGGCATTTCCATCTCACCCATCGAGCCGCCCGTCGAACCCATCGCCATGTAGTCTGGGATGATTGTCGAAATCTTCTTGGCTGCTTCGCGCTGGGAAGTGCCAATCATGGTCGGCACGTCGTGACCCATCGCGTTCATGGTGTGGTGTGATTTATGGCAGTGGAACGCCCAGTCGCCCAGGTCCGTCGCAACGAACTCGACTGCACGCATTTGGCCCACGCCGACATCGACCGTTACTTCAGGCCAGCGCGACTCTGGTCGAGTCCAGCCTCCATCTGTCCCGGTAACCTCGAATTCGTGACCGTGCAGATGAATTGGATGATTCGTCATCGTGAGATTGCCGAAGCGAATACGTACCCGCTCACCCTGACGCGCGACCATCGTATCAATCCCAGGAAACACGCGGCTGTTGAACGTGAACAGATTGAAGTCCAACATCGTCGATGTCTTCGGAACGAAGCTGCCTGGCTCAATGTCGTAGCTTGCAAGCAGGAACACGTAATCCCGGTCAACCTTCATGAAGTTCGGGTTCTTTGGGTGGGTGACCCAGAAACCCATCATGCCCATAGCCATCTGCACCATTTCATCGGCATGTGGGTGGTACTTAAAGGTGCCGGGCCGCCGCGCCACGAACTCATACACCATCGTCTTGCCAGGCTGGATGCCCTTTTGGGTCAGCCCCGTGACGCCATCCATTCCATTTGGCAGGCGCTGACCATGCCAGTGGATACTGGTGTGTTCCGGTAAGCGGTTCGTGACGAAAATGCGTACACGGTCGCCTTCAACGACTTCGATAGTCGGTCCTGGCGATGTACCGTTGTACCCCCAAAGATTGGCCTTCATCCCCGGGGCGAATTCACGCACAACGGGTTCGGCAACCAAGTGAAATTCCTTGACGCCATTGTTCATGCGCCATGGAAGCGACCAACCATTAAGTGTGACGACAGGGTTGTAAGGACGACCGTTCGGTGGCGGTGGTGGAACCTGCGTCGCAGCGCTCTGCATGATTACTGCTTCCGGGAGGGATGCTGCGCCGACTCGGCTGACCACCCCGGCCCCAATCAGTGCCGCGGCACCGGTGAACAAATCTCTACGTGAAACCATCTCAACTCTCCAATTAATGTTCAGCCGCTGGCGCGGAGCTCGACGCTGCAATGGTTGGCCGCGAAACGGCCCCGCCGCTGCCGTTTATGGCCGCCTGCAACTCTGTCTCTGCAATCCAGAAATCTCGTTGCGCTTCAATGGCGCCGTTAACGCTCGTGATTTGGTCGCGCGAGTCAGCCAGCAACTCGAAAACGCTGGCAAGCATCCCGTTGTAGCGAAGGAGGACCTCTTCCGAAATCTGCTTCCTTAGCGGGACTACCTCGTCGCGATAGTGTTTGGCGACGTCATAGGTCGTGCGGTACGCCGAGTACGCTTCGCGCACTTCCGAGCGCGCGCGAACAGCAGCGTCGGCGGTGCGATTGACAGAGAGCATGTACGTTGCCTTCGCACGCGCACGTCGAGACCCACCCCAGTCAAAAATAGGTAGTTCCAGCGATATTTCGTAGCCGTTCTCACGGGGCGCCCCGGTAGTGCTCTTGTTGGCGTATCCAGCGTCCAGGACATTGATAAAGCCTGTAGCGTTTGTCAGACCCAGCGACCGAGCGGTAGCGTCAACGTCCCGCTTGGCAATCTGGATGTCGAGTCTCTGCTCCATTGCAAGAGCCTCGAGCGCTCCCGGTTCATTTGGCTTTTGTGGGAGGTCTGGCAGACGGTCGGGAATCTTAAAGTTGACGTTTGAACCCCAGAGGCCTAATAACCTGACAAGTTGCTCACGTGCTGCCGTAGAAGCGTGGCGGGCGCGGGCATACTGCGTCGTTGCCTCCGCATAGAAAGCCTGCTCACGTGCCCTGTCCAGTTTGCTCCAGTTGCCAACCTTGGCTTGCTCCTGCGCGAGCTGGGCTCCAGCCTCGGCTGAAGTCACTACTTGGCTCATAAATTTCTCTGTTTGAGCAGCTGCCACGGCGCTGAAGTACGCACGACGGGTTTCGCTAGCCAAGCGCACTGCTTCTGACGCAGCGGTCAGCTTGGCTTGTTCAAACCGGCCACGTTCAATAGTGCTGCGCATTGGAATAGTCAGCAGACCAATCAGGTCAAACATCACGCTACGTTCTATTTCAACCTCGTCGCCGCCACGCATCCGGCTAAATGAAAAGCCTGGGTTACGCATACGGCCGGCCTGGACAAAGTCGGCTTCAGACACGCCGAGCTCTGCGAGTGAAGCCTGAAGGCCGCGATTGTTGAGCAACGCAATCTGCACCGCAGAGTCAGGCGTCAGAGGTACCGACAGGAGCTTGGAGACTTGGGCAGAGCTAGCCTGCGCGTCACTGTCGTTCCTTTCGCCAGTGACTCCGAAGCCGGTACGGGGCTGCGTCAACTTTGAGACATCGCTCGCTGCGCCGTCGCTGGACAGCGTCGAGCATCCGGCTAGAACCGATACGGCCAGCAAAAGACTGGAAGTCTTAAGTAATGGTGTGAAAACAATAGGCTTCATTTCTTCGCCTCTTTTCCTTGTTGCTGATGCTGTTCATGCGACGCCTCATTCGTTGCACCCTTTGCAGGAGCTAAGCGAGCACCATTGGCCGGCATTTTTTCCGGGCCCATTTGGTGTCCTGCATGCGGGTCGGGCTTTGGAACCGGCGCCATCTGATGCCCGGCGTGTGGGTCAGGCTTTGGCAGCGGCGCCATCTGGTGCCCAGCGTGCGGGTCTGACTTTGTCACTGGCGCCATTTGATGACCAGCGTGCGGGTCTGACTTTGGAGCTGGTGCCATTTGATGACCTGCGTGCGCTGCCGGCGAAGGTTGGCCAGCAGGGGCCGCCGGAGCGACGACTTGAGCTGGCATCTGATGCCCTGCATGTGACGCCTGACCAGTTCGTTCAGCTGGTGTTCCGTGGCCAGAATGGGCGCCTGGATTTGCGCCTTGGGTCGGCACCGTATGCCCAGCGTGACCGCTAGCATCTTGGGCTGCCGGCGCGTGGCCCGAGTGAGCACCTCCATGCATACCCTCGCTCGCAACCGTAGCGTTAGCTTCTTTCCATACCTTGTCGGGCGAGACACTGGTGTCCTGCGCCGGCCTGTACGTTGAAAAAACCGAGGTGTACGTCGTTTGTGAAACCTGAGCAGCCGGGTCGGTGGCTTTGAGAGAAGCTGGTGGCTCGCCCGCGATGGACGCGAACGAAGTTACGGCTACCGCACTGGCGGCAACAAAACGTTTGGAGAACATAGTCGTCCCATAATCGAAAGTAGACGCGCAGCAGTAATGCGCGACAAAAGCACAACGGAATACGAGCGAGTACGCGCGTCGTTGCTACGGAAAACGATTAAGCGGCGAGATGCCGAGGGGGACGTTCGAGACTGTCTGGAATGAAACCAGCGACGAGAGTAGAGCCAAAGGTCACATAGACCTCAGCGCTATTGAAGGAAGGCTTGAAGGTCAACAATTGCGGGGGTGCAACGGCACAAACAAAGCATGCAGCACAAGCGCTGCATGAACCGTGATTGAGCGATTTGGAAGTGTCGTTACCCTGGTCATCTGAAGACGCCATTTCTGGGCACTTTTCCTCATCAGCTGACTGCTGGTCCATAACGGCATCGTGTGAACTTGCCGATGCGTCACCATGGTCCATCATGGTGGCTACGAGCACGGTCATCCCCTGATGCCCAGAATTGCACGTGCGCAGCACGTTTGCCGCGAATGCCTGGAAGGGCATCACGGCAATTAGCAGCCATAGCAAATAGGTTTTCGGGGTGCGAGTCATTGGTTGAGAGTGTAGCACGGTCGGTTATATCGTCAAGGCGACCCAATTCAAACGATACAGCCTCCCACAGTGGGAAGGTCAAGCGAAATCGTAGTCTCTCTAAGAAGAAAAATCGCTACCAGCCCCGCTGCGTTCCGGATGGCAGTTGTCATTAATGCAAAAACGCAGTAATAATGCTGAGCAACAACCGGTTCTACCCTTGCACTTTATTACAACTTCACTGCGCCCATCCACCCTAATGAACCTCGTCCGCCTTCTGCTTTCACTGTTGCTTCTCGTGTCCGCACACGCAGGCGCCCAAGATGCAAAACTCATCCAAAACTATCGCTTCTGTGAAGCGGGCTACTCAAGCTGTGACGTATCCCTCCTGAGCGCGTCGCAGCTTGAGCAAGTACGCCAGTCCGCCCTGACGCGAAATTTTCGCTATTGCGACAGTGGGTACTCTAGTTGCGATTTGAGTCTGTTGACAGAACGTCAGCGAGCACAAGTTCACGGTTCGGCCCTGGCACGCAACTTCCGTTACTGCGATAGCGGTTACAGCAGTTGCGACCAATCCCTATTAACGCCGTCGCAGCAAGTTCAGGTCAGCGAATCGCATCGAAAGCGAAACTTCCGCAACTGTGATAGCGGCTATTCATCCTGCGACCCGTCTTTGCTGACCCAGCAGCAGCGGGATAAGGTTACGGTTTCGGCTTTAGAGCGAAATTTCAGGAATTGCGACAAGGGCTATTCGGCATGCGACACGGCTCTCCTGACAGCAGTGCAGCGCAAACAAGTCGAGGTATCTGGCCTTACTCGCAACTTCCGAAGCTGTAACAGCGGATACTCCACCTGCGACACCAGCCTTCTCTCGGACAGCCAGCGCACTACCGTCGAAGATTCTGCATATCGTCGGAACGCGTACAACTGCCAGAAGGGGTACAGCAGCTGTGTTCATACGGCAGGGGCTTCTGAGGCACTGCCAACGGCACCTGGACGTACTGCGAACGCATTGCAAGCACGCTCCGTTGATTACTACCGTACCGATGGCCAACAGCTTCCATACGAAAAGCCTTACAGCCCGTCCACCAAGACTAGAACGTCAACTGCTGCCCTGGTCACCGGCGCGGTTGAATCAGCTACGTTGCCGGCCGCGAGCGGCCCTTCCTGCGCTGAGAATGGGTCCTGCTACGGTGACGTTAGCTCAGCAACCATGCGACCCAAGACGACACACGTTAGCGGGTACACGCGACGCGACGGAACCTACGTTCGCGGACACTATCGCAGCAAGTAAACCGTCCATTGGCAACACAGGGCGAGACCTTACTGTCAACTTGTTTACTCTTTAAAGAAGTTACATCCCTGGGCAAAGAGGCCCCCTGCTTGCTAATGGTAAGCAAGCTCGCATCTTCGTCCGAGGGCAATTGAATTCGCCCGGGCATACCGGTTCGCGCAAATGCGCCGGTACTCCAGCCAGACTTCAAGCGAATTTGCTCGCTCCTACCTCACCTCTAGCTGCTGCCCAGTGTGCACCCATGGTATCCCGCTTGGCGCTCTTGTTCCTCGTCGACCGCGGGGTTTCGAGCCCTCTCCTTCGACAAAGCGGTATACAAACCAGTTTTAGCCTTCTTGTCGCTTATTGGTCGCGTTACTGTTAAATACCTTATTTAGGCCCGAGGGCGCCGCGGCTTGGACATCCGAGTTCGGCAAACGCTTGGTAGACCGACTTACTCTACGAGCAAGCACTGCCCTTAGGTACAGACATGCGGTTCGCCAACTCATCGAGAATTGGGCAGTCCGGGTGACTATCGCCATGGCAATTGTTGGCCACATGGTGCAACTGGTCTCGAATGGACTGCAGCTTCACAATGTCCTCATCGAGCTCGGCGATGTATCGCTGGGCAAGCTCCTTCACGTCAGCGCTATGTCGGCTGCAGTCCTGCCATAGGCTCAGTAAAGTCTTGATGCGCTCAATGGAAAAACCCAGGTCGCGAGAACGTTTGATGAAGCGTAAGGTTTGCACGTCGTTCGTGGTGTATTGACGGTAGCCTGAGTCAGTACGATGCGCAGTTGTAATTAGCTCTATGCTTTCGTAGTAACGAATCATCTTAGCGGTTACCCCGGACGCGTCGGCAGCTTGTCCAATGTTCATTATTTACCTCCCTTAGCGACGGCCGGCTTCCACCGGCGAAGAAGCAGCGTGTCTACTACTGCGCATATGCTCGAGAATGTCATTGCACTTCCTGCAATGACGGAGTTGAGGTAACCCGATGCAGCCAAAGGTATGCCAACAACGTTGTGCACGAAGGCTTACGAACGCGGCAGTTGCGTTTGGGATGGCGTTTATTTGCTAGTGCGGTATCCCCTAATCGAAGCATAGACCTTCCAACAGTGGCAAGGTCAAGCACTTACTGCGGTCGAGGCGTCGTCAAGAAAAGCGCTGGACACTTTGAAAGTCTGGGATAGAATCCATGTCTACACAGTTCATCTTTAGCTAACTCATTCATTTGATGCGACGTTCTTTCCCGTCACTCTTTCGGCATGTTGCCCTGTTCTTGGTCATTACCGTGCTTAGCGCAGGAATGGCCATGGCTTCGTACGTGTGCCCTGAAGTGACGACGAAAGTAGTGGCCATGCAGATGGAGGGGATGCCGTGTGCAGGTATGGACATCGAAAAGCCTGTGCACTGCGCAGAGCTTTCCGCTGATACCGAAGTATCGCTTGAGCACCATAACGCACCGCCAGCCCTGGCGTCGCTCTCCCCTGCCGTGTTAGTGCGCATCGTGCTTTTACAGCCAGACACATTGGCACGCACTCTGTTCCCTGTCGAAGTTCCGACACTAGGCGCGGACCCGCCGTACCTGCGCACCCTCCGCATCCGAATTTAATTCTCCTCCATTGCTTAACCGCCGCGCCAGCATCTGCTGACGGGGCTCGTTTTCATTCGAGGAGAAATCATGCTTTCTATTGTCACGCCATATACAACCGTGCCGGGAGCGCCTGCGCGCAAAGGCCACGTGCTGCTACTAGCTCTGCTTTGTCTGAGCTCCAACCTGGTTATTGCCAGTCCCACAGAACCGACTTTTGACGAGGCACTGCGTCTCGCCACCAATGTCTCCGCTGCTGCCAAGGCATCCCGGGCTTCGGTCGCTGCCAGCTCGCAAGCAGCTGCTAGAGCTGACCAACTGCCTGACCCGATGCTCATGGTTGGCCTCGATAACCTCCCAGTCTCTGGGCCCGATAAATTCCGTCCCAACGCTGATTTCATGACGATGCGCCGTGTAGGAATCGAGCAGGAGTGGGTCTCCAAAGACAAGCGTGAAGCGCGGTCTACGCGGGCGCAACGCGCCGTCGAGGTCGATGAGGGCTTGTACTTAGAACGGGTTGCATCCGTTAGAGAAGCGACCGGCAAAGCTTGGCTCACTGTTTTTTACAAGCAGAAGGCGTTGGCACTATCGCAGTCCATTGCCCAGGAGATGGAACAAGACCTCGCGACTCTACGGGCGACACATCGAGGGGCTAAAGCTACTGCAGGCGATGTACTGCAGGCCAAAACTGAACTCATCTTGAGCGGCGACTCGATACAGGTAGCGGAGCAAGAGCTTGAAACCGCACGCATCAATTTACGGCGATGGACACGCACGGATATATCTGGAGTAGCCGAGCCTGCGCCAGAGCTAACTACTCATGTTCCAACCCTGCCGGCCTCCGACCTCGAGCGGTACCACCCGACCGTTCTCAATGCGCGGCGCGCCGTAAGCCTTGCTGACGCAGACAAGACAGTCGCAGTACGCGACCGGAACCCAAATTGGTCGTTCGAAGCCGGCTTTGCGCAACGGAGCAGCCAGTATTCGAACATGTTCTCATTCGGCGTAAAAATTCCGCTGAACATTAATCGGGCCCAGCGGCAGGACCGTGACATCGCCGAAAAGTCCGACTTGGGGACGAAGGCCAGGCTCGAGTACGAGGAGGCGCTGGTAGACATGCAGTCGACCATCCAAGCACTATCAGCCCAGCTCGACAGCCTCAAAGGTCGCGTCGCACGACTTAATGCAGAGCTCCTCCCAGCTGCAAATCAACAAGTTGAACTTGCGCTCGCTGACTACCGCGCTGGTACCGGCACCTTGTCAGCAGTTTCAGAGCCAAGCGCATGTCGCTCGAAAGGCGTCTTCAAATTAACGCTTTGGAGCAGGAGTCTGCCCTCGTCTGGGCAAGTCTCGAACTACACGTTGTTCCACACGCGATGGCAACCCAACCGAGGAATGCACAATGAATAAAAATAAAACGCGGACCGCGCTACTCGTCGTTGGAGCAGCCCTGCTAGCGTCCGGCGGCTACTGGGTTGGTGCAAGGAAAACCACAGCTGACGTAGCCACCGATGCCGCTACTCGGCCTGCAGCCTCGTCTGCAGCTAATGTTGACCCTGCCTCAGGGAAGCGTGTTCTCTACTGGCACGACCCAATGGTGCCTGGTAAGCGCTTCGATAAGCCTGGCAAAAGCCCGTTTATGGATATGCAGCTGGTCCCGGTGTATGCCGAGGAAGGTGGGGCGGCAGCCGGCGTAAAAATCTCTCCATCGCTCCAACAAAACTTGGGCATCCGATTTGCGACAGTGCGACGCGCAGAACAAGCCGCATCACTGGAACTGGTCGGCAGCACGCAGTTCGACGAAAGCAAAGCCGAAGTTGTCCAGAGTCGAGTGACAGGGTTCATCGACAAGCTGCACGTGCGTTCGCCACTGCAGGAGGTTAAACGAGGCCAAGCCATTGCATCCATCTTTGTCCCAGACTGGCTCGCTCCACAGGAGGAGTACCTTGCGCTCAAGCGCAGCGGCGATACAAGCCTGGCAGCAGCGGCGCGGCAAAGAATGCGTGCACTGTCGATTCCTGATTCGATGGTTGCAAACCTGGACCGCACCGGGCGAGCGCAAAGCCACCTATCGCTGGCTTCTCCGGTTTCAGGCATCGTTACCGAGCTAGGCGTTCGCGAAGGGGCCCAGGTAACGCCTGGAATGACGATTGCAAAGGTCGTCGGCATGAACACGATGTGGTTGCTCGCTGAGGTTCCGGAAACGTCGATTAGCTCTGCGCGTGTGGGCATGCAGGTTACCGCGACAGCGGCTGGAGACCCACAGCGTACTTACCGAGGAAAAGTGGGAGCAATCCTTCCTGGAGTCAGTACCGCCACCCGAACGGCCCAAGCGCGTCTTGAGCTAGACAACAAAGACGGAACTCTTATTCCAGGGATGCTAATGCGCGTGGTGCTCAGTGCAGCTGCGCCTGAATCGCGTCTGCTCGTCCCATCTGAAGCCATCATCGCTACTGGTAAACGCTCTATCGTTTATGTGGCCGACGAGAACAACAGCATGCGTCCAGTTCTTGTCTCGCCAGGCCGAGAAATCGGAAACGAGACTGAAGTCCTTAGTGGATTGCGTGAAGGTCAGCGCGTGGTCGCATCGGGTCAGTTCCTGATTGATTCTGAGGCCAATCTGAAGTCGATACAGCCGCAGGATTCTGCGGCCACGCCTGCGGCGCAGAAGGAGGCTCTTCCTATGCCTATGCCTATGCCAATGCCGTCATCAAAGGCTGCAGATGCTTCAATGCCTCAAATTGACAGTACCAAGGGCGCTGCTACAAAGCCGTCGTCCCAGCCCCAGAAATCGCCTGCATCCCATCAGGGGACTGGCACAGTCGAGCAAGTTACTGATGAAGCGCTAACGCTGTCCCACGGCCCCATCGCTTCGCTCCAATGGCCGGCGATGACTATGGATTTCAAGAAGCCACGGCGCGCCTCGTTCAAGGAAGTTAAAGTTGGCCAGACCGTCCAGTTCTCGTTCGTCGAAGGTGAAGATGGTTATGAGCTCAAGAGTGTCGTGGCGGCACACGGAGGTAAGCCATGATTGCCCGCATCATACGGGCATCAATCGCAGGTCGAGTATGGGTTCTCATTGCCGCTGTCCTCGTGGCTGCATGGGGGGTTTACTCGCTTCGTGCGACATCGCTGGACGCCCTTCCTGACCTATCGGACACGCAGGTCATCATTCGCGCCCAGTATCCTGGGAAAGCGCCGCAGCTTGTTGAAGACCAGGTTACCTACCCTTTAACTACAGCGCTCCTGTCGGTGCCCGGCGCTAAGACGGTCCGAGGCTACTCTTTCTTCGGCGACTCATTCGTCTACGTCCTGTTCGACGACGACACTGACCTCTACTGGGCGCGCTCGCGCGTCACTGAGTACGTTAATCAGGTGCAGAGCCAGCTTCCGGCAGGGGTGCGAGCCGAGCTCGGGCCAGACGGAACAGGCGTTGGCTGGGTGTTCGAGTATGCCTTAGTCGACAGAACTGGGAAAAATGACCTTAGCCAGCTTCGTGCACTTAACGACTGGTTCCTGAAGTTCGAGCTCAAGACGGTCCAGGACGTTGCCGAGGTTGCCAGCATTGGCGGCATGGTTCGTCAATATCAGATTGTGCTCGACCCAGACAAGCTCCGCATCTTTGGGATTTCGCACTCCAAAGTGCTTGAGGCAGTCCAAGGCGCGAACGAAGAATCAGGCGGGTCTGTTATTGAGATGGCCGAGACTGAATATATGGTTCGCGCACACGGCTATTTGCGGACGCTGGAGGACTTCCGAAATATCGTGCTCAGTTCGAGTGAGACGGGGACTCCGGTCCTGCTTCGCGACGTGGCGTCAGTACGTCTCGGACCAGAAATGCGCCGCGGAATAGCGGAGCTAAATGGTGACGGCGAGGTCGCCGGCGGCGTCGTCATCATGAGGTCAGGGAAAAACGCTCTCGACACAATTGCGGCCGTCAAAGCCAAGCTCGTGACACTGCAAGCCTCACTTCCCAAAGGTGTCGAAGTTGTGACTACCTACGACCGGTCCAAGCTCATTTCGGCATCGGTAGCGAACCTGCGCGACAAGCTCATCGAAGAGTTTATTGTGGTCGCCATCGTGTGCGCAGTCTTCCTGTTTCACATTAGGAGTGCACTCGTCGCGGTTGTGTCGTTGCCGCTAGGGGTTCTGGCCGCCTTCATCGTTATGCGATACCAGGGCGTGAACGCGAACATCATGTCTCTCGGGGGCATTGCTATCGCGGTCGGAGCTGCGACCGACGCTGCGTTAGTCCTCATCGAGAACGCACACAAGCACCTCGAAGCATATGCGCACTCCTACCCAGATAAAGAACTAGATGCCGAGACCCGATGGGACATCGTCGCGAAGGCATCTGTAGAAGTCGGGCCTGCCCTCTTCTTCTCTCTACTCATCGTGACGCTCTCGTTCATTCCAGTGTTCGGTCTCGAGGCCCAGGAAGGTAAGCTCTTCGCGCCACTTGCATACACGAAGACGTACACCCTGGCGGCCGCGGCAGCGCTTGCGATAACACTGGTGCCAGTCCTAATGGGCTACCTCATCCGAGGCCGCATTCCTCGTGAAGAATCGAACCCTATCAACCGACTGCTTATCAAGTGCTACCGCCCACTGCTGGACGCTAGTTTGAAACATCCTTACGCCACTCTGGGTATCGCGATGCTCGCGTTGGCCCTGACCGCAATCCCGATTTCTAAGCTAGGGGGCGAATTCTTACCTCCGTTGGACGAAGGGGACTTGCTGTACATGCCCACAGCTCTGCCGGGGCTCTCCGCGGCGAAGGCGCGCGAGCTACTCCAGCAGACTGACCGCCTCATCAAGACGGTTCCCGAGGTGGCGACTGTATTTGGTAAGGCTGGTCGTGCAGAGTCGGCAACCGACCCAGCGCCGATGGAGATGTTCGAGACGACCATCCAGTTCAAACCGCGTGACCAATGGCGGTCGGATATGACTCCTCAGAAGCTGGTCGAAGAGCTGGACAGGGTCGTAAAGGTCCCAGGACTGTCGAATGTTTGGGTGCCGCCGATTCGCAATCGCATTGACATGCTTTCAACTGGCATCAAAACTCCAGTCGGCGTCAAAGTATCGGGGCCCGACCTGAGTCAAATCGACAAAATTACGACTCAGATTGAGGCAGCCGTAAAAACTGTGCCAGGCGTCACATCTGCCCTTGCTGAGCGGCTTAGTGGAGGTCGCTATATCGACATCGACATCGACCGGTTGCGTGCCGCAAGGTACGGTATGAGCGTCTCTGACATACAAACCATCGTATCGTCGGCAATCGGTGGAGAGAACATTGGCGAAGTCGTCGACGGACGCCAGCGATTCCCAATCAACGTGCGCTACCCGCAAGACTACCGGAACTCGGTTCAGTCGCTTCGAGAGCTGCCGATAGTGACGCAGCGTGGCGCGCAAATCCAACTTGGAGACGTAGCAGTCCTGTCTGTGACAGATGGCCCCCCAATGATACGTAGCGAGAACGCCAGGCTTTCGGGATGGGTCTATGTGGATGTCCGAGGGGTGGACCTATCGACCGCAGTCCGAGCCATGCAAGCACAGGTTCAGGAAAAGGTAAAGCTCCCACCCGGATACGCGGTGGGATGGTCCGGTCAGTTCGAGTACATGGAACGTGCAGCCGCTCGGCTTAAGACAGTCGTCCCACTTACCCTGCTGGTCATCTTCCTGCTGCTCTACCTGGCATTCCGCTCCACTGCTGAAGCCGCGCTGCTTATGCTGACCGTGCCGTTCGCCCTGGTCGGAGGATTTTGGTTTATTTGGGCTCTTGGGCATGCAGTGTCGGTGGCAACAGCGGTTGGGTTCATTGCTCTTGCAGGACTTGCTGCAGAGTTTGGCGTCGTGATGCAGGTCTACTTGCGCAATGCGCTTCAGGCTCGCCTGGACGCAGGACAGCCCCTGACACGCGAGTTGATTCTGGATGCGATACGTGAGGGCACCCTGTTGCGAGTACGTCCCAAAGCAATGACGGTCGCGGTCATCCTTGCTGGTCTGCTTCCAATCATGTTCGGGGATGGCGCCGGGTCAGAGGTCATGCAGAGGATTGCTGCCCCAATGGTGGGCGGCATGCTGACCGCTCCACTGCTCTCGTTGTTTGTCATACCGGCGGCGTGGCGTCTGCTGCAGGAGCGCGCGATTCCGAGCCGTTAGAGCGTCACAGTCCGCTGTTGGTAGGGCTAAGGTACGGCCTTAGCCCTTCAAATGGACCTCAAACGGGCTAAAGAACTTCTAACGACTCACTCAATTAGACTGCATCACCAATCGAGTGGTTTTTTTTTTGCCACTCAAACGTGTCTTAGTAGACGGAAAGTGTTAAATATGAGAAAACAAGCTGTCTTCAGACGTTCAAAGTCGTTAGGCATGCCAGGTCAATGCGAGATGGTTGAGACACTACAGATGGCGTGCAAACAGCAACTTTAAAATACAAGCTTCGCCGGACGAGGCCCTCAAGGAACTCAACAGGATTTGAAATAATGGCTGCAGCATCTACGCAACGCGCGCTTGTAGTCGATGACAATGCCGACGCGGCAGACCTGCTGAGCCTCGTCCTAAGGGCTTTAGGCTATCAGGTCGCTACCGAGTATCACCCTGTAAAGGCCCTAAATCGAGCGCAAAGTGAACTGTTTGATGTATTCGTACTGGACATCGGACTACCTGACATGGATGGGTATGAACTGGCGCGGAACCTGCTAACGCGCCCGGAGTGTGCAACTGCCCTGTTTATTGCCCTAACCGGTTATGGCTCCGAGGAGGACAGGAAAAAATCAAAGGCAGCAGGGTTTCATCACCACTTCGCCAAGCCGGCGAGCATCGAGAAATTGATGGGTGTGCTAGCTTTGTCCAATGGTAACCGCTGACTTTGGCCGGGGAGAAAGCGGAAGTCTTGTGTTACACGTTGGCTGTGGCGTTGATGTTCGGTAGCCGACGCCTGCCCCGCGCACGCAGATTTAGGGAGCTTTTCACCTGGGATGTTGGGGAACATGATTCCGTTTAGTGTCGCCGTGCGCTACTGCATACTGTAGTCAGCCGCCCTGTAACTGTCGCTAGCCACATTCGCGCGCGGATTCGGAGGAGAGAGGCGAGCGGGTGTGACGGCAGCCTTATCTGGTCCTCCCAGCGATACTTCCGAGATACCGGCCGGATTCTTCAGCATGGCGGAGCGCGCAGCTTACCGCGCAGATTAACGGAGGTTTTTGCACTCCGTCCGGTGAGACCTGACGCGCAGTACTACGTGCGTTGTTACTGGTGCACGGCAGTCTGCGCGTACATGCTGCCTAGCTTTACGACGTCAGTTTAGGGTCGTGATTCGTTGCCCGACGCCGCTGTGGGTGAACTACGCCCCGCTTCTCGTCCGCGCACCCAAGCCTCCACAGTCTCAAGTCGCCACTTTTGCAACGATGGATTTCCGCGAACATACATTCGTGGTGGCACTTGTATCGGATTGCGTTTCATGTTCCGCTCAATTGTGTCCACGCTATCGCCTAAGAGCATGGCGAGTTGGCTAATATCTAAAACGTCTTCCATTAAGTTCCTCATTTCAGCTCACCGAGGGGTTGGACGGGCTGTCGAAATCGGTGTGAAAGATGTATAGAGCTTATTTTTAGCCTTTCGATTTCCTATCCCAGGGCGTGGGAAGAGCGCTCTTACCTTCTGCTCTACGATTGAGAAAGGAACGTCGTAAGGGCACCAGCATTTGCAATGGACCTGTTGTAATGCGTTTAATGCTTGGAATGCGGCTCCAGCCCTATCCGTTGGCGGGACATCTTCCCCTGCTACTGCTAGCGTCTGCGGCGGCATGTAGCCATGACTGGTCGCCAGGCCCACTTGGCACAACGGGTGCATTGTTCTTCAGCATACTGCCTGACTTTCCGAACACGTTTTCGCATGACTTCCAACAAGGAACCGTATCTTTATCGGTCACCAAGCGTTCAAGATGCGCCGAATCCTTTCCTGTACTTCCAGCGTACCGATACCCGTCGCACTTACGGTTTGAATAAAGTGGCCGCTGGCCGAATCCGGCCAGCCAGATAAATCGTCGTCCAACGCGAACCACCCATCAGGTTGTCGAATTTGAACGTCCGACGTAACTTGTCTGCCACGAGGCCAAGCATCGAAATATCGCAAATTTTCAGGACTGTAAGTCGAACCAATGACTCGCTGCTGTAGACCAGCCGGCAGCATATCTCGGGCGTAATCGAATCCGAACTCAGCAACCCATGTCGTACTCAGAACAATGGACACATCAAGATGTGGCGCTAGCAAATCATCAAGGATGGGCGCCCACTCGAACAGCGCTCGGCCCTTCGCTTGCATATGAATCCCGAAGTCGCGGCTAAGGTAGACCTGGTCTGAATGCAGGACACCATCGAAGTCGAGGTAGCAAATTTTGGTCATGCCGTACTCCCATTGCCACGGTCGCTTTCATTGTTGGCCTGGGCTGCCGAGGCAGGTACCGGCCAACCCAAGATGGCCGCCGCGCGCCGTATAACCCACTTCATCTCGTCATCCGAACCCCATCCGGTTTTCATCGCGCGAACGCAATATTGGTCGAGGATTGCCTCCTCTGACATGTGTGACCTCTTGCCCAACTTACATTCCCTCGACTTGACGACAAATTGCTGGGCCAAGTCTTCGCAAATATCCCATCGACTGTATAACTCTTGCGGCGTACATCCGGGGAGATAGAAGCGACCGCCAGATGCAACAAGAGGCAACTTCGCCTGGTAGCCTGCCACTGAGCTATGTATCTGCGGCCGGGGGAAATCTTCGGGTATAGAGTAGTCTGGGCTTGTCAACGACGTCACCTTCAAGGGTTTGCTGTCAGCACTTGGCGATTGATGAACCAGCTCCGTATCGTCGCCTCCGATACAGGCAGCCAAGCGAGCTATCGCTTTCGAAGGGTCGAGCGGAACGCCTTCACCGCACTCAAAAGCGGTTCAAATTCGTGCAGCTCAATCAGCTCAAGAGGGGTTCGATTGCCGAGCGACTCGGCCGCTGTCGTAAAAAACCGGAACTTTTGTACACCATTACATGCGCCGAGAGAGGCCGAAACCGCGTACAGGGCCTTGGCATCGAATCTACGGTCGGCAAAGAAGGCAGGGATGTATGAGTCCCCACCCAAGTAATGAACCTCCTGGGGCATCTCGAAAATTTCACGACTAGCCAGTTTTTCGACCAGAGCTCTTTTACTCATCCCGGTCCTCCTGAGGAACTCGTCGTCACGAATGAGGGTTCCATCGTCGACGAGTCGCCCCCCTGCAGTGACAATCGCACGGTCAAGCTTCCACTGCTGATGTGCACGCTCAGCCGCAGCTGTGCGAGCTTTTCTTGGGAGCAGGAGTACACGCTGCGCGAACTCAATGAATTCGTTTTCGTCCCTCTTCGTCAACTCAGCCGTAGCTCTAGTGTAGGCCCGCATGACGTCGCGCTCCGAAAGCTCTGAACGCTCGCTTTCCGGGGTATCCAGGAAGGCTGTCAGAGCCGACTTATACAGCACGTACGAAGACAAAAAGAGCGGCGATGACATACATCTGTCCCTAAGAGCGGAAGGCTAGGAAGACCTGGAAGCAGGTGCTATACAAACCGCAGCTATCAGTAATACTTGATGCTGACGACCAAGTTCGAAGCGCCTGCTGGCGGCACAGGCTTGAGTATAGACTCAAATCATGTGACCGTAAAGTATGTGACCTCAAAAGCTGTGACCTCATAGGGCGTGGACATCTGCGAACTGTTGAGGGAACCTCACGCCTATATGTTCACTCCTAAAACCGAAGCGGAAGTACGCGCGACACTTTCAGAGTCTCTCAAACGGTACAGGGCACTGAGAAACCTGTCACAAGAAGAGCTCGCAACCGTCGCAGGCGTGAATCGCACTTTTGTAAGTCAAATCGAGAGACAACAGAAGAACGTCTCCATCGATAGCTTGAGGCGTCTGGCGAACGCTCTTCAGTGCGAGGTGCACCAGCTACTCGGTGGACAAGCGCAAGTCGACGAAGAGTGACCTGGCGAGCCTCGGTGCCCATCGCAGTACAAAGTTAACGGACTGCCTGAGGTTGTGCTGAGGTTGTGGTGAACTTGAAACCGATGCACCTGGCGGAGACCCCAGAGCAATTCGTTCACTTGGACGTCTATACCGATTTTGCAATCATGCCCACTGCAACGGCAAGGCAGACGAAAGCGAAAGCACCTCTCAGGTGAGACGGCGCCAAGCGGGATGAGAGCACATACCCAACTCCCATTCCTAGAGCTGCGCCTGCGGCAAATGGCAATCCGATGCTTAAGTCGAAATTTCCCGTCGATACGCTGGTGGCCACGCCAGCAAGGGAAATGAGCGCAATGACCGCCAGCGAAGTGGCAATGACTGACCGCGCTTCAAGGTCGGTGTAGCGCTGCAATGCTGGCACCATCACGAAGCCGCCTCCGACCCCGAGCAGTCCAGAGAGGATGCCAGCGATGCCGCCGAACAGTACAAGCGCACGGGCACATTTTGAAGTCCAGATGAACTGGCCACTCTCAGCGCTACGGACGCAGGGATGATGCGTATCCTTCCTCGGCGTCTGCGCCGAGCTTTGGCCAGCGCCCTTGAGACTATTGTAGGCAACCCACACCAGGACCCCTGCAAACATGATACTCAGCAGTTTCGTATCTAACCGGTGAGCTAACCACAATCCAAGCGGCGTCAACACGATGCCGCTAACGGCGATTAGCATGGCGGCCCTATAACGGACAATCTTCGTCCGCAACCCAACGATTGCCCCGACGGCCGCCGCAGTTCCCACAGCAAGCAGCCCAACAGGCCCTGCTTGGCTAACTGTTAGATGAAGACCAAATACCAGCATCGGGACAGCCAGAATGCCTCCTCCCGCGCCCGTTAGTCCCATGACGATGCCGACAAGAAGCCCCAGTGCCACCGTTAATGTCATCAGCCCCGCTCCAGCCCAGCCCGCACTGAAGCCTTGGACTTAGCGCGTTCCAATATTTCAAATATCGCCATACCAGTAAGCATCGCAAAGCAGAACACAGCAGGCTTGGCTCCTCCATACGCAAGTGAAGCCAAGACAGGTCCTGGACAAAATCCCGCCAAGCCCCAGCCTACACCGAAGGTGAGCCCGCCGATTACTAGCCGGCGGTCAATCTTCGTAGAGGTTGGGAGCGAAATGGCATTGCCCAGGACTGACTTCGGCCGCTCAAGCACAAAGGGGAAGGCAATTGCACCGACTAGCAATGCCCCACCCATCACGAAAGCAAGCGAAGGGTCCCATGCTCCCGCCAGGTCTAAAAAACCGAGGACTTTAGATGGGTCTGTCATGCCCGAAGCAATCAGACCCAAGCCAAACAACAAACCAGCCAACAACGCACTTACTACCTTCATCTTGAGCTCCTCATCCCAGCAAATGGCGAATTACATAGACGGTAACGAAACCGGCGAACATGAACGCGACAGTTGCCGCTAATGACCGAGGCGACCGTCGGGAAAGGCCGCAGATACCGTGTCCGCTTGTGCAACCTGAGCCATACCGGGTACCCAGGCCCACGAGCAGGCCGGCAACGATAAGAGTCCAGTAACCTGCATCGATTTGTACCGACGGCAGCTGCGCTACAAGCGCAAACATGAGCGGCGAAATCACCAGGCCTGCGACGAAGGCAAAGCGCCAAGAAATGTCGCCTCGCTGTGGACGCAAGAGTCCCCCGACGATGCCGCTGATACCGGCAATTCGTCCGTTAAGTATCAACAACAACGCGCTCGCGAGTCCAATTACGATGCCTCCGACAAGCGACGCCCAAGGCGTAAAGTGAGTCCAGTCGATTGTCATTTTTCTTCTCCCGTCTTGGGGCAGTACAGTTGATACAGCACCTGCAGCACAGCTAACGCCTCGGCACTTGCGATGCTGTAGAAGATTTGCTTGCCTTCGCGGCGGGTGCTCACTAGCTCTTCAGCGCGCAGGACTGTTAATTGCTGCGAGAGCGTTGGTTGGCGTATGCCAGTCATGGCTTCAAGCTCGGCTACAGCGAACTCGCCCTGTGTCATCTGGCACAGCAAGAGTAAGCGGTCTGGGTTGGACAGGACCTTCAGGAGGTTGCACGCTGCCCCAGCTGCAGCACGGAGTTGGACCAGGTCAATCATTGGTGTCGCCATGTTTGAATCCATTCGAGAGGTAAGCTTCAGAACACACTATATCACAACATAATATATTTTGTGATATATTGATGTCGACTGTCCTCCAGTTCAATATCCATCCAAGGAGCCATCATGATATTCAGACAACTCTATGAGCCGCTGTCGAGCACCTACACTTATCTTCTTGGTGACGAAGTTACTGGCCAAGCCATCCTCATTGACCCGGTTATAGCAACAATGCATCGCGACTTGGCAGAGGTGCGTCAGCTCGGCTTGACCCTGGCCTACACCGTCGATACTCACATACACGCCGACCACGTCACGGCAGCGCTGGAAATGAAGCGCACGGTCGGCAGCAAAATCGCCGCTCCCGCTTGGGACAGGTTACCTTGCGTCGACTTCGGCATCGAAGAGGGAACAACTTTTCAAGTCGGCGGCATCAGCCTGCACCCTTTACACACCCCAGGCCATACTGATGGCCACTTTGCATTTCTCTCTACAGGCAGAGTCTTCACAGGTGACGCGTTGCTCATCGACGGGTGCGGCAGAACAGACTTCCAGAACGGTAGCGCAGACGCTTTGTATAAGAGCGTGCGTGAGAAATTATTCTCCCTTCCGGATGAAACCTTGGTCTATCCGGCGCATGACTACAAAGAGCGTTTTGTCTCATCCATCGCTCAGGAAAAGGCGCGTAACCCGAGACTAGGAGGAGACAGGACTCTTGATGAATTCAAAACCATCATGGCGGGCTTGAACCTACCGTACCCTAAGTTCATCGACTATGCTGTGCCAGGCAACCGTCAATGCGGTGTTTGCCCACCCAACTTACCCGAGAACCTCGCCCAGTATTGCCAGCAGATGTCAGCTAGCCCCCAAGGCTGAGCGAACTACAACCATGGAGAACGACATGAAAAACTTCAATCAAATTGGGGACGGTGTGTTCTTGGGCCCTCAATTAAACGAAGGTGACCTGGTAGAAGCTAAGCGACAAGGAATCGCGACCTTGATTGACCTACGCTTGCCATCTGAGACAGCAACGCCGAATGCGAACTTGGCGCGAATGCACGAGCTCAATTATGTGAACGTGCCAGTCGACAAAGCAGCTCTGTCGACAGACCAAATTGCTGCCCTTGAGCGAGCCATTGCTCAGACGAACGGACCACATTTGGTTCATTGCGCTACCGGCGCAAGAGGTGCTCTTTTGCTTGCCCTCAGTCGAGCCAAACAGCAGGGTTGGACTGCCGAGCGCACGCTTGAGGAAGCTGCATCCATGGGCTTCAATCTTCAGGGTTCAGATGCGTTTGTGCAGTTCGTAAAAGAGCAACGAAAGCCATGAGCCTCGCGTAGGTACGCCACCTACTGAGCGGCTCGCAGGCGGGAAGGTAGCCCCGCCTGCGAACCTTTTGCTGGTCCCCTACCATTCAACCGCCCAGACACCTTTGACAGGAACAGCAGCTTGGCGACTAAGCATTTTTCCTCTCCCGCTCATGGCTTGGCAGTGTTCTCGCCACACTGCCCGCGACAAATCGGCTCCGGCTAATGACCTTTAGGTCTCTTACAGAAGTCCAAGTGTGGCCCAGGTGACGGCAACGTCAACGCATTCTTTGCTCGTTCCCGGCCTAGAAAAGAAAAGAACCTTTTTGGCCAACGAACTCATTCAAGTGTCGCTATACATGTCAGGCCAACAATACAGGGACAGACATGCAAGACTTCTTAATCGACTTAGCGGCCGTCATCATCATCTGCTCGCCTATGGTCGCAATCATCGCATTCGGCATTTACAAAGGAGACTTCTCAAGAGTTAGCGAACCTTCTTCGCCCCCGGACGAACTGGAGTTGCGTAGACGAGCGAACGAAACCATGCTCCGTCACGAACGGAGAGCATCGTACGAACGTAGCCAAACCGAGGCTCAAGCGCAACAGTGAACTATTCAAAATGATTCAAGCCCCCGAAGCAGTAGCTTGAGGGGTTTTATTCCTGCGACATCCCAGTACCGGCTCAACTACCGTCGCACCAATGCTAGGTCTAAGACGCGGTGCGCCTTTAAACCTGCTACCCAAATGCTCCCACACGCGGCTCTTTGTCATGCTGGCACAGCACTCGCGCTTTTCATCAGTCTTGAAAATCGGCCCCATTGCGATACAGCAGCACGACGACAGATGCCCTTAGTATTCGTAGCATCCCAACCATCGCCGTGAGACAATATACTCAGAGAAACTTTTTACCTTGCTATGATTTCGTTCCGCCACTTACGGAAGCTCAAGCCCGCGCGATTTTTCGTGATACCTGGGCTAGCTACAGAACACGGCCAAGCTATCGCACGTATGTGCTGGAGTTTAGTCTTCGCAGTCTACCTGTACTTTAGTCAGCAATTTAGAGGAACTCCGCAGTACTCAGCAGCGTGTACGCTTGCGGCAATCCACTTCGTCTTCGCCGTCTCGGCCTGGCTTCTCATAAGGTCAAAGGTTGGGGGTGCTCCCCTACGCTTTCTCACTATGTCGGTAGACCAAGCACTCTTCGCAACTACGCTCTACCTTACGGGCGAGATAGCAGCACCGTTTGTTCTGATGCCCGTATTGCTGACTTTTGGAAGCGGGCTTCGATATGGCAGAACCTATGCTGTTTTCTCCTCAACAATCAGCTCAGTGTTGACGTGCGCCGCATTGATGTACTCGCCCTACTGGGAACAATATCCCCCTATCCGTCTGGGGCTGGCTGTTGCCACTATCGTGCTTCCGCTGTATCTCTTCCGCTTAACAGACGCGCTTGCTTTCGAAATGCGTACTGACTCGCTGACGCAGTTACGAAACCGAATTGGCTTCGACGAACTCCTGGATGAGGTCTGTGAGAGTGCCATCTCTGCAGAGCACGAACGTGCTGTTGTCTTCATCGATTTGGATGGCTTTAAGAAGATTAACGACGTGCAGGGGCACGACGGTGGCGACCTCGTACTCAAACACGTAGCGCATTGGCTGAACGTGGAGCTAGGGCCTCTAGGTACTCCTGCACGGTTCGGTGGCGATGAATTTGCTGTCATCGTGGGGACGCGATTCGTTCGCGAGGATTTGGAGGCAGCCCTTACACGATTCCTTAAGCGCGCAGAAGCTGTAGGCGAGCTTTTCGAGAGTCCACTTGGCGCCAGTATCGGTGTCTACTATCTCGAGCCGGCTTCCGCGATAACGTCCCGATTTGCGTGCAAGGCTGCTGACCAATTGATGTACAGGGCAAAAAAGCTAGGCAAGAATCAGTTCGTCACCTCGACTAAACAGAACTTCTCCCCAGAAGGCTACCTAGTTGACTTGCCTAGCCTGCCTAACCCGGGGAAGGAAACCGCTCTAGCTGCGGTTACGTCGGTGCCAGCAGACTGCAGCCTTGATAACGTAGTTCAGTTTCACCTGTAGCGTCCTCACCTGCGACGGAGTAACGCTTCTACAAGCCCTAGCGAAAACGTACGTGTATCGAACTTCCTACGAAGCGGCTTTGCGGAGCGTGCCTACATCAGTCCAAACACCGTGGACAGACTAGAAATGGCGACATTGCAGTGCACATACGAAAGTGCGCGCTAAACTTTCTTAGTGATTGGGCGACATTTGTTGAAAATTCTTAGTTCCTGAGCGACAGTTGAAGCCGGATTCTGCGTTTTCTTAGTGGCTCTGCGACCTTCGGTTGCGTGTGTACATTCGAAGCAGGAAGAATTCTCGCTGAAGGCTCAAAGCTGGCCTGGTCAGTTGCAGAGGGCCTGGCACGGGGCGCAGCATTATATTTAAAATCAATTTATAAGAACCAACACTTGGAATTTTTATGGCGAGACTAGGTTTCGATAGGCGTACAGGGCTCATCTATGAAGGCATGGATGGTCCAACTCATCCGGTGTGGCCTACTCCAGCTCTGTCTCAAGCAACATTGATTGAGAAGCCAGAAGACCTGGAACGTATCCCAGGTGATTTCGACGGCTTAGGCTGGACCTTCATCGACGGCAGCTTTGACCCTGGAAGTCGTGTACGCCGAGGGCGACTATTCCAGAAATTTGGCGCAGTCAGCTGGGAGCGGACTCAAGTCGAAGCTCATCCTGCTATCAATTCCGACCTGCAGAAGGCAACTATCAATGGCGGCCACGTGAGCAAAGAGCTCAGCGTCTACTACGAGTGTACCGAACTTCTTCAAAAACCCAATCGTGGCGAAGGCCTCCAGCTGGCTCTAGGTCGAAAAGACGGTCATTCGTTGTGGCGCATACTTCAAACCGAACGAATCGCTTCAGGCGACGTGCTGGTCACGCTTCGGGCAGAGTCGGCGTTTGGCGTAATTCCACAACTAGATGCCAATCAGATTGCAACCGGCGCCTTACCAGGTGTGCAGGCCGCGCTGGACCGAGTGGTCAACTCGGCGTACCGCGAGCTACCGCAGTCCGTGGTCGACCACTGCCGAAATGCCGCAGTCATGATTACCTCGCGGTGGATGCAGAAGGTGACTCACTCTGCTAAGCCCATTGAGCAAGACCTTGGTCACTGGATAAACGCAGTACGCAGTCAGTTTGGGGACGGTAAGCGGGTCGCGCTTCGAAGCGCCCTTGAGACAATCAACCGACTGCATCCACGGGGTAAAGACAATGAGTCATTCAAGCACACATTGCGTCAAATTAACGAACTTGATGCTGAGTACGCTCTCCATGCCTTGGGCTTCGTCATCCGCGAGGTGAATTGGGGACAGTAGTCCTAACGACGAGCATTGCTCACGGCCCAAATCAGGTGCTTGCACAGAGCCCCCGTGCCTCACGCCGATAGTATCGTAGTCCAATCGCGAACACTTCCACCACTATGAACTCATCGGCCTATACCTCAAACTCATCGACGGAAGCGATGCGAAATGGCCCGCGTTAGACCTGCCATCGTTATCGGCGCATCAGCATGGTTGATTAGGACAAAGTTGTAGTCTGACCCTCAGGTAGCCCCGCTGGCGGAAGCTGGCGGGGCTTTTTATGTAGCAACCGGGTTTATACTCTCAACGCAAAAGCCTTGCGCTCTAGCGACGAAGGTCGACAACAGTTTAATAATGAGCGCAATACGCGTCTAACATCTCCCCTATCTCGTCCCTCGACGCGCAAAGAGAAAGCGTATCGAGAATTACTGTTTCTACCTCTTCTTCTGTCCAATAGCAGGCGCGAGCCGCGAATCGAAACGCCACGATATCCTCCCCCGCGTCCTCGAAGTTCAGCTCACACCTAACGCGTGGTAAGTCTGCTAAGTTCCTCATTTGGTCTCTCTTCAGTACGATAATCCCAATCTAGCGAGTGAATTTATACGGACTCGTGCCGCCTTACGTACCTCTAAGTAGTAGTGGTCCTCGCAAACCCGCAATGCCAGACCTGCTTGAGGGTGTAGAAAAATAGCGATAACTCGCCAGGCTACACAGACGACCACCAGTGGCGGACAGGCTCGTCCGCGCTTAAGGTGGCTTGCCTGGAGCAGTTTGATGACAAAATACCTAGATATTGACGACCTTGCGGTCCTCTTGGGGCAAAGCACGCAAACCATCAAGAAAAAGCTTGCAACGTCCCACATCAGCTTCCTCCGAAGATGCACATCCCTGGCAGCAAAATGCTGAGATGGCGGACGCATGAGGTCCAAAATTGGTTGATTGAAACGGGACGAAGCAAGGTAATGGCGAAATAGTGTGCGCCGATGAGATGACGTGGAACGTTAGCACGGCAGCAAAAACAGAAATTTCGGATAATCGACTTACAAGTTCGCGTCATGTCGAGCGAAAACCACGAGGTGCGTTATCGAAAATGACTTTGAGCTGTGTACGATTGCTATAGTCAAATCACGCAATCGACGAAAATTACCGAAAAATTTCCTTTAGCCCAACTTTCTCAACCGATTGTCATGTCGATGAAGAAAGAAAAGCTAATCACTGGGCGGTAAACCTGCCTCGTGCACCAGAGTGTTTTCGCTGAACCCAGATTCAACTGCCCCGGCAGTTCCCGCTGTGGACAGTCCTGCGGAACGTGTGAACAAGCTATTGACAACGAAAAGCCGTTGTCAACAGCTTGCTCACACTCTGACCACAGGAGTCCCGTGAGCACTTGGGCGCAAAACGATTGGCAATTTTATGTTTTTTACCGATTGACTTCATTCGTGGCAAAATTTAGGTCGCCGCTAGTTTCGAACAAATATCCAAGGCTCTAGTCGGACAATTTCAGGCTGTTTTCGGGATGCGTCATATGTGTTCGACTGGGCCTGGGCCGACGCCTACGGGCGCAACGGACTCGATTACTACCCGAAGCTGCTGAGCGCCATCCCGTTCACGCCGGTGGCCGGGCCGCGCCTGATGGCGGTGGACGACGCCGCCCGCGCGGCCCTGGTCGAGGTGCTGGTGGCGACGCAGGAAGCGACGGACGTCTCCTCCTGCCACGTGCTGTTCCCGCCGGAAGAAGAGGCGCGCCGCCTGGAGGATGCCGGTTTCCTGCTGCGCAGCGGCGTGCAGTTCCACTGGTTGAACCAGGGGTACAAGGACTTCGACGAATTCCTGGCCACGCTCGAACAGAAGAAGCGCAAGAACATTCGCGCCGAACGCAGGAAAGTGCGCGAGGCCGGCGTCAGCCTGCGCCGGGTGCGCGGGCGCGATGCGACGGATGCGGACTGGGTGCTCTTCAACCGCTGCTACCGCCGCACCTACCAGGCCCACCATTCGACGCCCTACCTGAACCTGGACTTCTTCCGCCGCATTGGCAACACGATGCCGGACAACCTCCTGCTCGTGATCGCCTCGCGCGACGGGCGCGACATCGCGGCCTCGCTCGTCATCCACAACGAGACCACGCTGTTTGGCCGCTATTGGGGAGAGCTGGAACACGTGCCCTGCCTGCACTTCGAAGCGGCGTACTACCAGCCGCTCGAGTTTTGCATCGAGCAGAAGATTCAAGCTTTCGAGGGCGGCGCACAGGGCGAGCACAAGATGGCGCGCGGCTTCCTGCCGACCCGCACCTGGTCGGCGCACTGGCTGGCGCATCCTGCGTTCGCGGATGCGATCGAGCGCTTCCTGGAGCGTGAAAAAGATGGGATCGACGACTACATGGACGAGCTGAACGAGCGCAGTCCCTTCCGTTCCGCTAGCGCGTAAGCCTGGCCAGTGCCGCCGGCAAGCCCTCGGCCGCCAGCACGTAGCGGCCATAGGGTACCCCGTGTATCGGGTCGAGCGCGCGGTCGTGCGTGAAGCCCAGGTCGGTGTAGAGGCGCAGCGCCGAGGACATGATGGGACTGGTATGCAGGCCGACGGCCGGCGCCCCGTCGCGCATGGCGCAGCGCAGGCAGGCCGCCACGAGCTGCCGCCCGATTCCCCGGCCGCGATGCGCGGGGGCGACCACCAGCATCCGGATGACCGACCAGTCTTCCGGGAAGATGCTGCTCCTCGGCCGGCCCGGCCCGACGTGCACCACGGCGCCAGGCACGTCGTCTCCGGACTCGGCCACCAGCAGGTCGGCGTGGGCGGCAAGGTCCGCCATCTGCGCCAGGCGCGCGTTGAACGCGGGCCAGTCCTCGTAGTCCTGCGCATACTGGGCAAAGGCAGCCTGGGCCACACTGTTGACGGCGGCGCGGTCGGCCGGTCGAAATTCTCGGATCACGATGCTCATCTATGAAAGATCTCCCTCGGTCGTGGCGGTCTTGTTTCCCTGCGCTGTCCCGCCATCGCATGCTTTGGCCGCATCCTCCCAACGTGCGCCGCGGTCGAGGCAAGCGTCGATCGACCAGTACCGGCCGAGCCACAGGCAGCCAATGACGACCAGGGCCGCCAGCCCGATCAGCAACAGGGCAGCCAACAGCCTTGCCGGTAACAGAAGAGCAGAGTTCGGCTTGTGCATGGCGTTCAACCCAGCGCCAAGTCCACCCCATCGGCCACGAACAGGTCCGGATGGTTCTCCGCGCACTCGCGCAGCAGGTTCCACACCACCTTCACCCGGCGCAGCCGGTACAGGTCGGTCGGCGCCGCCAGCCAGAACGAACGCTCGGCCTGGAAGCCGGGCAGCACCCGCACCAGCCGGCCGTCGTCGGGTATCGCGTACGGCGGCGCCATCATCAGGCCCATGCCGAGCGAAGCGGCTTCCAGCTGCGCCGTCATGCCCGAGCAGCAGATGCGCCGGCGCGGGGTGAACCCGAGTTCGTTCAGGTAGGACAGTTCGCGGCTGGCCAGCCGGTCCTGCACGTAGTCGACGAAGTCGTGGCGCGCCAGGTCGGCCTGGGTGCGGATCGGCGGATGGCGCGCCAGGTAGGTGGGCGAGGCGTACAGGTAGAAGTGGAAGGATGCCAGCCGCGTGACCATGTAGCGGCCGGTGGTGGGCGGGTCGAGCATGACGCCGAGGTCCGCCTCGCGGTTGGCCAGGTTGGCGAAGCGCGGCAGCGCCAGCAGGTCGATCGACAGGTCCGGGTGCTGCTCCAGCAGTTCGGCCAGCAGCGGCGCCACCACGCGCACCCCGAACACTTCCGGCACCCCGAGCCGCACCACGCCGTGCGCGGCCACCTCGGCCCCGCCGATCTGTTCGGCCGCGGCCAGCGCCGCTCCTTCCATCGCCTCGGCATGCGGCAGCAGCGCCTGCCCGACTTCGGTCAGCTCGTAGCCTTCGCGCGAACGGTCGAACAGGGTCGAGCCGAGCTGGGCCTCCAGCCGGTCGATGCGGCGCGCCACCGTGGTGTGCTCCACCTCCAGGCGGCGCGACGCCCCGGACAGGGTGCCGGCGCGCGCCAGCTCCAGGAAGAATCGCAGGTCGGTCCACTCGGGAAGCGTATTCATCGTCACTTGTTCGATATCAAGATGACATATTGTGCACCAGTGCACATTGCCCCTGCAACGATTTGTCGCAATCGCATGGCCGGCGCCTGGCTTTGGTGCGCGATTGGCCACACTCCCCGTTAAGACACGCACAAGGCTGGTGCAGATGGCTGTGCATTTTTGCACAACGGGGTGGGCAATTGTTGACTATCTAAGCAAACCCAAGCGAGGCACACTGCTGACCATGCGAAAAACCGAACGCATGCCGGAATCTAAAAACTAGGAGACATCAATGCGTCTGACCAAGAACAAACTGAAGCTGCTGAACCCCGCCATCCAGTCCGCCGTGGCCTTGCTCGTCCTGTCGGGCGGCAACGTGGCCTATGCTCAGGACGCCGGCGGCGCACCGCCGGCGGCCACCGCCGAAGAAGGCGTCAACAAGGTGGTCGTGACCGCCCGCCGCCGTGAAGAATCCCTGCAGGACGTGCCGGTCTCGGTGACCGCCTTCAGCGCCGACCAGCTGTCGAAGACGGCCACCCCGGACATCACCGCCCTCGCCCTGGTCCTGCCGAACACCACCCTGAAGGCCTCGCGCGCCACCAACTCGACCCTGACCGCCTTCATCCGCGGTGTCGGCCAGGCCGACCCGCTGGCCGGCTTCGAGTCGGGCGTGGGCATCTACATCGACGACATCTACCTCGCCCGTCCGCAGGCCGCCGTGGCCGACATCTACGACGTCGAGCGTATCGAAGTGCTGCGCGGCCCGCAGGGCACGCTGTACGGCCGTAACACCATCGGCGGCGCCGTCAAGTACGTGACCCGCAAGCTGGCCCCTCAGGCCGACGGGCGCCTGCGCGCCACCATCGGGCAATACGGCCAGAAGGAAATCGTCGCTACCGCCAGCACCCCGGTCTCGGAAACCGCGCGCATCGGCGGCACCTTCGCCCATTTCAAGCGCGACGGCTTCGGCAAGAACCTGACCACCGGCGGCGACAACTACGACAAGGACGTCACCGCCGCCCGCCTGTCGGCCGAATTCACGCCCTCGAGCAACCTGTTCATCCGCCTGGCCGGCGACGCCACCCAGGACGATTCCAGCCCGAAGAACGGACACCGCCTGATCGTCGGCCGCACCAGCGGCGCGCCGATCCTGAGCAACGTCTTCGACACCCGCGCCAACCTGATGAGGGCCCTGGGCAAGGACCAGAAAGTCACGGCGCACGGCGTCTCGGCCACGGTCGAATACACCCTGAACGACGAATGGACCTTCAAGTCGATCACCTCGTCGCGCAAGGACAAGTCGTACGCGCCGATCGACTTCGACTCGCTGGCCGTGGTCGACATGGAAGTGCCGGCCCTGTACACCAACAAGCAGTTCAGCCAGGAATTCAACCTCACCTACACGGGCGAGCGCCTGCAGGGCGTGGCCGGCATCTACTACATCGATGCCAACGCCTTCAACAAGTTCGACACCATCCTGGCGGGCGCGGTGCCGACCTCGACCTACACGGAGGGCGACGTCGACACCAAGGCCTGGGCGATCTACGCCGACGGCAGCTACAACCTGACCGACGCCTTCAGCGTTTCGCTGGGCGGCCGCTACACGGTCGACCAGCGCGACGCCGAAGTGCTGCGCCAGATCTACCTGGGCGCCAACGGCACCCCGGGCCTGGGCAATGCCGGCGCCATCCTGTTCCGCACCGACACTGACCTGCGCGGCGGCGTCCTGAGCCGCAAAGACAAGAAGTTCACCCCGCGCATCGCCGTGAACTACAAAGTGAACGCGGACCACAACGTGTACGCGTCCTACTCGGAAGGCTTCAAGGGCGGCGGTTTCGATCCGCGCCTGAACGTGGTCGGCACCCGCATCCCGCTGTCGGTGGCGCGCGCCGGGTATGCACCGGAGACCATCGAAACTGTCGAACTGGGCCTGAAGTCGTCCTTCCACGGCGGCCGCATCACCACCAACGCAGCGGTCTTCCACAGCGACTACCAGGACGTGCAGATTCCCGGCTCGGTGGCGATCGACACCAACGGCGACGGCAAGGACGACAGCTTCGCGGGCGTGACCACCAATGCGGGCAAGGCCAAGATCAAGGGCGCGGAGCTGGAAGCCGTCGCCAACTTCACCCGCAACTTCATGGTCGCGGGCATGTACAGCTACATCGATGCCGAGTACAAGGAATACCTCGCGGCCGGCGTCAACGTGGCAAGCCAGCGCAAGTTCCAGAACACCCCGAAGAACTCGGCCAACCTGCGCTTCAACTACGACATCCCGATGCCGGTGATGGGCCGCGACGGCAAGATTTCGCTGATCGGCAGCGCCTCGTACAAGGGCGCCACCGCCCAGTTCGAAACCGCATCGCCGCTGGACCAGGAATCGTACAAGCTGTATGACGCCAGCATCGTCTGGACCCGCACGGACGGCAAGGTGCGTGTCGGCCTGCACGGCAAGAACCTGGGCGACAAGCACTACCGGACCGGCGGCTACCTGTTCCCGACCCTGGGCAACGAAGGCACCCTCACCGCGTTCTACGGCAACCCGCGCCAGGTCTCGGCAACGCTCGAGTACCGCTTCTAAGGTCGCACGCCCGGCTTGCCGGGCTTTCCCAGCATTCTCCCGGCTGGCGCCCCGCACTCAGTGCAGGGCGCCGGCAGGGAGGCTTGCCGCCCTCGCATTCATCAGCACCGGCTCCGGCCGAGCCGAACGACTCACAGGATCAAGCCAGCGTGTCCACATTCACACCTATCAGCTACACGAGCAGCGACGGGCTGGCGCTGTACGCACGCGACTATCCAGCAATGCGCGATGTCATGCCTGCCGCAGGCGCGGACGCCCAGGTGGCTGCACGGCTGCCGGTCATCTGCATCCATGGCCTGACCCGCAATTCGTCCGACTTCGACGAACTCGCTCCCGAGCTGGCCGCCACGGGGCGGCGCGTGATCGCGGTCGACGTGCGCGGCCGCGGCCACTCGGCGCACGACCCGAATCCTGCCAACTACAACCCGGCGGTCTATGCCGGCGACATCATCAAGCTGATGTCCGACCTGGGCCTGGGCCGCGCCGTCTTCGTCGGCACCTCGATGGGCGGCCTGATTACCATGACCCTGGCGGCGCGCCGGCTCGACCTGATCGCCGCCGCCGTCATCAACGACATCGGCCCCGTGATGTCGCTGCGCGGCCTGCAGCGCATCGCGGGCTACGCGGGCCGCTGCGGCACGCTCGCCTCCTGGGACGATGCGGCCGCCTACCTGCGCGACATCAATGCCTGCGCCTTCCCCGCCAACTCCGACGAGGAATGGAGCAAATGGGCGCGCCGCGCCTTCGAACAGAAAGATGACGGGCGGCTGGCGCTGCGTTACGATCCGAACATCGCCACCGCGATCCAGACGGGTAAACTGCGTCCGACCTCGCTGCCCGCCCGCATGGCGTTTCGCCGCCTGGCGCGGCGCCGTCCGACACTGCTGGTGCGCGGCGCGCTATCCGACCTGGTCGAACCCGAACAGGCCGAGTGGATGCGCAAGGCGGCCCCGGAACTGCATTACGCGGAAGTACCGAACGTCGGCCATGCGCCCATGCTCACTGAGCCGGAAGCACTTGGCGCGATCCGGACCTTCCTGGCCAAGCTACCCTGAAGAGAATCACAAGGAGACTGACATGAACCACCTGATCAAACCCCTGTCCATCGCGATCCTCGCCGCCTTCGCGGCCGGCGCCGCACCAAGCGTGTATGCTCAGGGCAAGGACCTGAAGATCGCCCTCATCGCCGGCAAGACCGGCCCGCTGGAAGCCTATGCCAAGGAGACGGAGACCGGTTTCAGGATGGGCCTCGAGTATCTTACCGGCGGCACCATGCAGATCAATGGCCGGAGAATCAAGGTCATCGTCAAGGACGACCAGTCCAATCCGTCGCTGGGCCGCACCCTGCTGGCGGAAGCCTACGGCGACGACAAGGTCGACATCGCGGTCGGCACCACCTCATCCGGCTCGGCGATCGCCATGCTGCCGGTGGCGAAGGAATACAAGAAGGTGCTGATCGTCGAGCCGGCCGTGGCCGACGCGATCACCCAGGAAAAGTGGAACAAGTATATCTTCCGCACCGCGCGCAGCTCGACGCAGGACGCGCTGGCCGCGGCCAGCACCTTCAGGAGCGGCAGCGTCGGCTTCCTGGCCCAGGACTACGCGTTCGGACGCGACGCCATCAAGGCGGCCAAGGAAGCGCTCAGGACCACCGGCAGCAAGGGCGTCGTCGTGCACGAGGAGTATGCGCCGGCCACCGCCACCGACTTCACCGCACCGGCCCAGCGCCTGTTCGACAAGCTGAAGGACAAGCCGCAGCCGCGCGTGCTGCAGATCGTCTGGGCTGGTCCGAACCCGATGAACAAGATCGCCGACCTGAAGCCGGAACGCTTCGGCATCCATCTCGCCCCGGGCGGCAACATCCTGCCGGTGATGAAGACCTGGAAGAACTTCGCCGGCACCGAAGGCACGATCTATTACTACTACGCTTTCCCGAAGAACAAGATGAACGACTGGCTGGTGGCGGAACACACCAGGCGCTACAAGATGCCGCCCGATATGTTCACGGCAGGCGGCATGGCGGCGGCCGGCGCGGTGCATGCCGCGTTGAGCAAGGCGCCCAATGCGAAAAACGGCGACGAGATGGTGGCGGCGATGGAAGGCATGAGCTTCCCGACCCCGAAAGGCACGATGAGCTTCCGCAAGGAAGACCACCAGGCGATCCAGCCGATGTACCACTTCCGCATCAAGAAGGACCAGAAGAGCGAGTGGGACCTGCTGGAGCTGGTGCGCGAGATCCCGGCATCCGAACTGCCGCTGCCTGTACGGAACAAGCGCTGACATGACTGCTCCCGTACCAAGGCAGGACGCCGCGCAGGCGGCGTCGGGGCCGGCACTGTCCACCCGCGACCTGACCATCCGTTTCGGCGGCCACGTCGCGGTAAACGCGGTGACGGCGGACTTCTACCCCGGCACCCTGACCGTCATCGTCGGCCCCAACGGCGCCGGCAAGACCACCTATTTCAACCTGGTGTCGGGCCAGTTGCCGGCCACCTCGGGCAAGGTGCTCGTGAACGGCCAGGACATCACCCGCGCCGGCGCCGCGAAACGCACCCGCATGGGGATCGGCCGCGCCTTCCAGCTCACCAACCTGTTCCCGAACCTGACGGTGATGGAAAACGTGCGCCTCGCGGTGCAGAGCCGCGCGGGCATGGGCCTGAACTTCTTCTCGATCTGGTCGAGCCACCGCGAACTGATCGACCGCGCCGGGCATTACCTGGAGCGCGTCGGCCTGGTCAAGCGCCGCGACGCCTGGGTGGGTACGCTGTCGCACGGCGACCAGCGCAAGCTGGAAGTGGCGATCCTGCTGGCGCTCGAGCCAAGCATCATGATGTTCGACGAACCGACCGCCGGCATGAGCGTGGACGAGGTGCCGGTGGTGCTCGACCTGATCCATGCGGTGAAATCGGAAGGCAACAAGACCGTGCTGCTGGTCGAGCACAAGATGGACGTGGTGCGGGCGCTGGCCGACCGTATCATCGTGCTGCACAACGGCACCCTGGTCGCGGACGGCAGGCCCGCTGAAGTCATGCAATCGAAGATCGTACAGGAAGCCTATCTTGGAACACCAGAATCTGCAGAAAGCGCAGCCAATGCCTGACACCACGGAACCCTTGCTGCGGCTTGAAGGCGTGCACACCCACATCGGCCAGTACCACATCCTGCAGGGCGTGGACCTGGCCGTGCCGCGCGGCGGCCTGTCCGTCCTGCTGGGCCGCAACGGCGCCGGCAAGACCACGACGCTGCGCACCATCATGGGCTTGTGGAAGGCCAGCGCCGGTTCGATCATCTTCGACGGCCGCGACATCACGAAGATGGCCACGCCGGACATCGCGCGCCTGGGGATAGCCTACGTCCCGGAAAGCATGGCCGTGTTTTCAAGCCTGACGGTGCGCGAGAACCTGTACCTGGCCGCCCGCAACGGCCCGCTGATTGAAGCCCGCGTCGACTGGATCTGCGGTTTCTTTCCGGCCCTGAAGAAGTTCTGGAACTACCCCGCCGGGAACCTGTCAGGCGGCCAGAAGCAGATGGTGGCGATCGCCCGCGCGATCGTCGAGCCGAGAAAGCTGCTGCTGGTCGACGAGCCGACCAAGGGCCTGGCGCCGGCCATCATCCAGAGCCTGATGGCGGCCTTCCGCGAGCTGAAGGACACCGACACGACGATCCTGCTGGTCGAGCAGAATTTCAATTTCGTGCGCTCGCTCGGCGACACTGTGGGCGTAATGGACGACGGCCGCGTCGTGCACGCCGGCTCGATGCCCGCACTGGCCGCCGACGAGGAACTGCAGCAGCGCCTGCTCGGCCTCTCGCTCGACTCACACCAATGAGCGCACCAATGATCTCACCAATAGGAACCGACGTATGAGCGCAAGCCTCCCCGTTGCCGGCAAGGACACGCCGGTGCCGAACAATACGCCATTGCCGAAGGCGCCGCGCGACATCGCGCCGCTGCTGCTGGTGCCGGCCGTCATGCTCGCCGTGCTGCCGCTGGTCGGCAGCTTCCCCACATGGGTCACGCTGACCATCGCCGGGCTGGCGATGGGGATGATGATCTTCATCATGGCGAGCGGCCTGACCCTTGTCTTCGGCCTGATGAGCGTGTTGAACTTCGGCCACGGCGCCTTCGTGTCGGTCGGCGCCTTTTCCGCCACCATGGTGCTGCTGCCGATGCAGGGCTGGCTCGAGATGGACTCGCTCCTGATCAACCTCGGCGTGCTGGCGCTGGCCATCACCGTTGCGATGCTCGTCACGGCCCTGATGGGCTGGGCCTTCGAGCGCCTGATCATCATGCCGGTCTACGGCCAGCACCTGAAGCAGATCCTGATCACGATGGGCGGCATGATCGTGGCCGAGCAGCTGATCCACGTGATCTGGGGCGCCGAGACCATCGCGCTGCCGCTGCCGACCGCCCTGCGCGGCGCCATCTTCCTGGGTGACGCGGCGGTGGAAAAATATCGCCTGGTGGCGGTGGTGATCGGGCTGCTGGTCTTCGTGGGCATGTTCCTGACCCTCAACCGCACCAAGATCGGCCTGCTCATCCGCGCCGGTGTCGAGAACGGCGAAATGGTGGAAGCCCTCGGCTACCGCATCAAGCGCCTGTTCGTCACCGTGTTCGCTGCCGGCTCGGCGCTGGCGGGCCTGGGCGGCGTGCTGTGGGGCCTGTACAAGGAGACCCTGACCGCCGCCATGGGCGGCGAGATCATGGTCATGATTTTCATCGTCATCATCATCGGCGGACTCGGCTCCGTGGGCGGCTGCTTCATCGGCGCCCTCCTGATGGCGCTGGTGACGAATTATGCCGGCTTCCTGGCGCCGAAAGTAGCGTTGGTCTCGAACATCATCCTGATGATCGCGATCCTGCTGTGGCGTCCGGCCGGCCTGTACTCGAAGATGCGGGGTTGAACGAACATGCTGCACCGACTTTTATCCGCCGACATGCCGCGCAGCCGCGTGCTGTCCGCCACCCTGCTGCTGATCCTGCTGGGACTGGCCTTCGCGCCCTTCCTGACCTCGGGCGCGCGTCCGCTCAACACCGCCGCCACGATCTGCGTCTACATCGTGCTGGTGGCTTCCTACGACCTGCTGCTGGGCTACACGGGCATCGTCTCCTTCGCCCACACCATGTTCTACGGCATCGGCGCATACGGCATCGGCCTGGGCCTGGCGCGCGTCGACGAGCCAACCTGGAGCGCGGCGCTGGGCGGCCTCGGCATCGCCCTGCTGCTGGCCCTGGCGCTGGCGCTGGTGGTCGGCCTGTTCGCCCTGCGCGTGCGCGCCATCTTCTACTCCATGATCACGCTGGCCGTGGCGTCCTCGTTTGCCGTGCTGGCCTCGCAGCTGTCCGACCTGACCGGCGGCGAGGACGGCATCACCTTCAGCGTGCCCGAAGTCCTGACCCCGGGCTTCACGCTGATGGAGAACGAGGTCTTCGGGCGTTCGGTCGACGGCAAGCTGCTCACCTACTACCTGGTGTTCTTCGGTTGCCTGCTGCTGTTCCTGTTCCTGCTGCGCCTGGTGAACTCGCCCTTCGGCCGGGTGCTGCAGGCGATCCGCGAGAACGAGTTCCGCGCCGAGGCGCTCGGCTACCGCACCATGACCTACCGCATCTGGGCCAACTGCCTGGCGGCGCTGGTGGCGGCGCTGGCCGGTGCGCTGATGGCGCTGTGGCTGCGCTACGTGGGTCCGGACACCTCGCTCGGCTTCAAGGTGATGACCGACATCCTCCTGATCGTCGTCATCGGCGGCATGGGCACGATGTACGGCGCCGTGGTCGGGGCGGCGCTGTTCATCATCGCGCAGAACTACCTGCAGGGACTGATGGGCGCAGGCTCGGAAGCGCTGGCAGGGGTGCCGATGCTGGCCGCGCTGCTGCACCCGGACCGCTGGATGCTGTGGCTGGGCGTGCTGTTCATCCTCTCGATCTACTTCTTCCCGATCGGAATCGTCGGCAAGCTGCGGCTGCGCGGCTTCCTGGCGCGGCAGAAATAGTCGCGCCTGCGTTTCTCGTTCCCTGCAGCATCGACGGCCTCCCTTGTGGAGGCCGTCTTTTTTTCAGTCAATGAGTTCCCTCCCTCCGCTTGAGCCGGACCGAAGCTCCGGCTCGGCGCATTGAATCAAGCTCAAGCTTCGCCATCTCCCTGCACCTACGATGGACATGACTGTGGCCTCGTCGTCAGCCAGCGCGAGCGGACCACCATCCATCTGGCTCAGTATGAAAGGGGAATCATGAAGCGACTCATCTCACTTGCCGGCACGGCGCTGGTCGCAGCGGCCACGTGGGCGCCACTATCCAGCCAGGCGGCCGGCGTCGTCGTGCTCGACGAAGGTTTCGGCAGCGTGGCAGGCCTGTCCGACTGGGCGCAGGTCAACCGCAGCATGCCACCCGGCATTGGATGGTTTCAGGGCAATGCCGGTATCTTCGAATCGCAGGCAGGAGCGGCCAATTCCTATGCCGCCGTCAACTACCTGAGCGCGGCCAACGGCCTGGGGCGGGTGGACAACTGGCTGATCACGCCGACCCTCGCGCTGGGCGGCCTCACCACCCTGTCCTTCTTCACCAACAGGGCCGCGGTTCCCGGCTTCTTCGACCAGCTCGAGGTGCGCTTCAGCTATGGCAGCAACACGAGCGCCGACGGATTCGACACCCTGCTCCTGACCATCGGCGGCGAAAACACCTTTCCCGCGGAATGGGCGCAATGGACGACGAGTCTCGATGTCCAAGGAGAAGGACGCTTCGCGTTCCGCTACCTCGGCGACGCCGACACGCTCGACTACATCGGGCTGGATACCGTGCGCGTCGTCACCGCCGTCCCGGAACCGACGACCTACCTGATGCTGCTGGCCGGCCTCGGCGCCGTCGGGGCGCGTGCCCGGCGCCTGCGCAAAGGGACGCCGGCGCCTTTGTCCCATTGAGCGTCCACTCGCTTCTGGAGAATGCCATGTTCAGTCATCAATCGATACCTGCCCTCTCGATACCTGCCCTCCTGCTTGCCACGCTCCCCCTGCCTGCATTCGCCGGCGGCGCACCCGAACCCCAGCAGGGAATGGTGGTCGTGCGCGACGCCGAAACCGGCCAGTTGCGCGCCCCCACCCCGGCCGAGGCGCGCGCGCTGCATCCGCGCACCAACGCGTCCGCGGCGGCCCAGGCGGCGCCCGCGCCGAAGATGGTCGTCGGGCCCGGCGGCCGCCGCTCGGTCCAGCTCGGCGAACGCCACATGGTGTATTCGGTCGTGATCCGCGGCGCCGACGGCAGGCTCGCGGAACAGTGCGTGCATGGAACGCATGCCGCAGACCACGCGCTCATCCACGGGGTCACCGCGCCCGCCACCAACAAGCCCGAGGAGGCCCCCCATGCTCATCGCTAAGCTCAGCACGCTCATGCGCCGCCTCGCCGCGACCCTGGCGTGCATGCTGGCCACCCTTGTTGCCGGCGCCGGCGCCGCGCAAGCGGCCGCCACCATCGTCATCGTCAACCAGAACGCGCCGGGCGAAGGCTTCAATGACCCGACCCCGGCCGCGCCCATCGGGGGCAACACCGGCGCCACGCTGGGCGAGCAGCGCCTGATCGCCTTCCAGCGCGCCGCCAACATCTGGGGCGCCACGCTCGACAGCGACGTCACGATCCGGATCGGCGCGGCCTTCGTGCCCCTGTCCTGCACGCCCACCGGCGCCGTCCTGGGTTCCGCCGGCGCGTACGAGGTCTGGAGCGATTTCCCGAATGCGCCGCGCACCAATACCTGGTACCCGGCGGCGCTGGCCAGCAAGCTGGCGGGCGAAGACCTGACTGCGCCGGAAGACCCGCACATCATCGCGCGCTTCAATTCCCGTCTCGGCCTGTTCCCCGACTGCCTGCCGGGCTCGCCCTTCTACCTGGGCCTGGACAGGCGCGCCAACGGGCAGATCGACCTGGTCACCGTGCTGCTGCACGAAATGGCGCACGGCCTGGGCTTCCAGACCTTCACCGACGACGAGACGGGCGAACAATTCTTCGGCATCCCCTCGATCTGGGACTACTACCTGGTGAACAACCGCAGCAACGTCCCCTGGGTGGCCATGACCGACGAAGGGCGCCGGGTCTCCGCCATCACCTGGCGCGGCCTGTCGTGGAACGGCCCGAACGTGACCGCCGCCGTGCCGCGCGTGCTGGCGCCGCGCAGCAACCTCAACATCGGCGGAGCGAATGCCGGCGCCGCCCGGGGCAACTACTACGTCGGCGACGCCAGTTTTGGCCCGCCGGTCGGTGCGCGCGCCGTCAGCGGCCAGCTGATGCCGGTCGTCGACCAGCCGAACGGCACCGGGCTCGCCTGCACGCCGCTCGACCCCGGCAACGCCCTTGCAGTGCGCAACAACATCGCGCTGGTGGACCGCGGCAGCTGCGACTTCGTCACCAAGGCGCGCAATGTCCAGGCGGCCGGCGCCATCGCCATGCTCGTGGTGGACAATGTGCCCGGCGACGTGGTCGGCCTGAGCGGCGCCGACCCGGCCATCACGATCCCCTCCCTGCGCATCACGCTGTCCGACGGGGTCGCGATCAAGGCGGCGCTGCAGCAACGTTCGCGCACCAGGTCGGGCGTGTCCGCTACCTTCGGTCTCGACCGGACCCAGCTGGCCGGCACCGACCGGCAACGGCGGATACTGATGTACACCCCGAGCATCAGTTCGCCGGGCTCCTCGGTGTCGCACTACACCACCGAAGCCAAGCCGAACCAGCTGATGGAGCCATCCATCAACCCCGACCTGCTGCACGTGGTGAGGCCGCCGCGCGACCTGACTTACCCGCTGCTGCGCGACATAGGCTGGTAAGGCGCGGCCGGCGAGGTGCGGCCGGCAAGGTGCGGCCGGCAAGGTGCGCCGGGCCGGCGTCCGGCGCGGCAATAGAAAAAGCCGGCGCCCCGATGCGGGACGCCGGCTTTCGCGGTGCAGGGCGCAAACGGCGCGCTTGTTGCGCGCCTGGTGCACAGCTAGTGCACGCGCCACGCGCCTGTGATCACTCCTGGCGCAGGCGCTTGAACGCTTCGACGCCGTTGGTGATCTCGGCCTTGGCCGCTTCGGCATCGGCCCAGCCTTCGATCTTGACCCACTTGCCCGGCTCCAGGTCCTTGTAGTGCTCGAAGAAGTGCTGGATCTGCTTCAGGCGCAGTTCTTCCACGTCGTCCAGCTTCTGGATCTTCTTGTACATCGGCAGCACCTTCTCGACCGGCACGGCGATGACCTTGGCGTCACCGCCGCCGTCGTCGGTCATCTTCAGCACGCCCAGCGCGCGGCAGCGCACCACCACGCCCGGCGGCAGCGGGAACGGGGTGATCACCAGCACGTCGCACGGATCGCCATCGTCGGCGATGGTCTGCGGCACATAGCCGTAGTTGCAAGGATAGTGCATGGCGGTACCCATGAAGCGGTCGACGAAGATCGCGCCGCTGTCCTTGTCGACCTCGTACTTGACCGGGTCGGCGTTCATCGGGATCTCGATGATGACGTTGAAGTCGTTCGGCACGTCTTTGCCGGCTGGGACGTTATTCAGGCTCATGGATTTCCTTGGTTGCTGAAGTTTCAATAAAGGTTTGTCATTATAGCGAAAGCGGCAAGGCGATGGCGCGTCAGCGCGGTGTCGTAGGGTGGGCGGCTATACCGGAAGGAATGATCGGCCACACGCTCAATGCCGCCCACGCGGTGATCGTTGGCGGCTCCGTTGTCGCGCCGGATGAGCTTGCCGCTAAGGATAGCCGCGTGGGCGGCGCCAGCAATGCGGCTGAGAACTGTCGCGAGTAGAGCCGCCCACCCTACGCAGCTATTCACAGGTAATTTGAACGCGCGGTCGGCAAAGCCGACCACCCTACCCTCGGGTCAGAGAATACTGGCCAGCGCGCACTGCCGGTAATGCCCCGCCGCTTCCGCCTCCTGCCCCAGGGCCTCGTGCATCTGCGCCAGCTTCAGGTGCGCCTCGCGCACCATGCCGGCATCGGTGGCGTCCGACAGCGCCTGCTCGAGGTAGCGCTGCGCCTTGCCCCACAGCTTTTGCTTGAGGCAGAGCGAGCCCAGGGCCAGCGCCAGTTCGGCGTCTTGCGGGCGTTCCTTGAGCCAGGTTTCGCAATGTTCGATCTGGGCCAGCAGCGTCGGCGAGCCGGCCGGGCCGGCTGCCTCGCGGTAGGCGCGGACGACGCGTTCGTCCCAGTTGGCCCTGAGCGCCTCCTCGGCGATGGCGCGCGCCTCGTCGTGCAGGCCGCGCGCATTGAAGGCGCCGGCGGCGCGCGCCGCGATGTACGGGACCACCCGGTCGGCAGCCGGCACACCGGCCCAGGCGCGGCGGATCGACTCGGCGTCGTGCCCCTGCTCGCCCAGCAGCGCCTCGTAGGCCATCTCGCGCAGGCGGGTCGACAGGGCCGGATGCAGGGCCTTGCGCTTGTCGAGGATGCGCACCAGGCGCAGCACTTCCGGCCAGTTGCGGGCCTGCTGGTTGGCCTTCATCGACCATTGCAGCGCATGGATGTGGCGCTGGCCGCTGGCATTGAGCTCGGCTACTGCTTCCAGCGCCGCTTCCGGCTGGTGGTCGTCGACCAGCAGCTCGGTCACCGTCATCAGGCGTGCGGTCTTGAGCGAGGCCTCATGGGCGATGCCCGCCAGCCAGGCGTCGCGGCGGCCCGGTTCGCGCATGCGGTGCGCGGCGCGCGCACCGATCAGGGCGGCCAGGCCGGCATTTTCCGGCAGCTCGGCGGCGCGCATGGCGGCCTTTTCGGCGTGGCCGAAGCGGCCTTCGAACAGCGCCTTGAGGGCGTCGCGCAAGCCCTTGTTGCCTTCGCGCTCGCGCTTGCGCTGGCGGTAGGCCGCCACGCGCTGGGGCATCTGGAGGGTCGACTTGAGCGCGCGCACCATGGCGTAGGCCACCAGGAACAGCAGCACCAGCAGCACGACGAACAGGTTGAGCGACATGTCCAGCCGGTGCGGCGGATAGAACAGCACGACGTTGCCCGGGTTGAAACGCGCCGTCACGGCGATGCCGATGGCCGCGGCCATCAGTGCGACGAGCCAGAGGAGGAGCCGCATCTTATTGCTTCGCCTTGTAGTTGCGCACGGCGTCCAGGCTCTCGGACAGCGTTGGCATCTCGATCGTCAGGTTGTTCGCCTGCACCTGGCGCAGCGCGGCCTGGGCCGACTGGGTCGCGCGGGCGCGTGTGTCGAAGTACTTGAGCAGCATGGTCTGGCTGCTGGCCAGGTCGTCGCGGAAGCTCGCTTCGTTACGCGACAGCAGCGCCAGGCGGGCATTGAGCAGGCGCAGCTTGAGGTTCTCGCGCACGAAGAAGGACTCGGTCGGGGACAGCATCAGCGCTTCCGGCGTGTCGACGCTGCGCACGCGCACCAGCTGGCGCACGTCGTCCCACATCTCCTGGCTCCAGTTGCGCCAGGTCTGCGTCATGCGCTGGCCCAGGCTCAGGTTTTCAGGCTCGCCTGGCCTGGTGCGCGTGCTGCGCACCGGCGCCGCCGGCAGCAGCGGTTTTTCGTCCGACAGCATCGGCAGCGCGTCCACCTGGGCAATAACATTGTCCAGGCGCAGCGCCACGCCGGCCAGGTCGACCGCCGGCATGGCCTTCAGGCGCTCGATGTCGGCGCCGATCGCGCGGCGGATGTTGAGGAATTGCGGCTTGTCCGAACGGCCCAGCGAGCGGTCGGCGTTCTGCAGCGCGATCAGGGCGCCCTGCACGTTGCCGGCCAGCTGCAGCTGCTGGCTGGCCGTGTTCAGGATCTGTTCGATCTCGGTCAGCGCCCATTCGTCGCGGTTCTTCGACAGGTCCTGGTAGAGCTGCTCCAGCGCCAGCTGCTGGGTCTGCGCCTCGGCCTGGCGGCTTTCCAGCACGCCCACCTTGATCTGCAGCTCCTTTGCGGTATCGGACACATCGCGCGCCATGGCCGCGGTCTCGGCATTGACGGCATTGCCCTTCTGCAGGCTCTGCGCCATGTCGCGGCGCAGCGTGTTGATGCGGCTGTGCGAGGTCCAGGTCTGCACGGCTAGCAGCAGCGCCAGGATGGCTACTGCAACGGGCAGCGGACGCTGCAGCGCCTGCAGCAGGCCCTGGGCGTGCGGGGGCCGCGACGGCGCCTTCTGGATGGCGAGGCTGCCTGCGGCTGCTTGTTCCGGATTGTGTGGTTGTTCGTTCATTCTTGTGATTGTAACGCGGCAATGGCGGCAAGCAGGCGTGCGTCGCCGGAACCAGTCAGGGTGATGCGGCTGCATCCCAGCCCACGCGCCGTCTCGGCGATGCGGGCGTGGGGGACGATCAGGTGCTGGGCCCGCAGCCGCTCGATCCCGCCAGCGGGATCGAGCTCCCCGACCAGCCCGGCCAGGCCGCGCAAGGCTTCCGAACTCGTGATTATCCAGTCGTTTGGCCCTGCCAGCAAGGCGGACAGGTCCTCAGCCAGCGCCGCGTCCAGCCGGGGCACGCTGCGGCGGTAGGCCGCCACGGTGTCGACCAGGGCGCCGGCGGCGCGCAGGGTATCGCCCATCAGCTCGCGCCCGCTCTCGCCGCGCACGATCAGCACCCGCCGCCCGCTGAGCGCCGCCAGGTCGAGGCTGGCCAGCAGGTGCTCGGAATCGCTGCTGGCCGGGTCGGGCGGGCAGTGGATGGTGGCATTACTCTCCATCACGCCATGACGGGCCAGGGCCGCGCGGCTGCCCTCGCCCACCACGCCGATCGGCACGCCGCGGGGCCAGCCGGACAGGTGGGCAAAGGCGGCATCGACCGCGTTCGGCGACACAAACGCGACCAGCGCATACGTCGGCAGCGCGGCCAGCGCTGCCCGCAGCGGGGCCGTGTCGGCCAGCGGCGCGATCTCGAGCAGCGGCAGCACCACGGGCCTGCGCCCGAGGCCGGCGACGGCCTGCGCCAGCGCCTCGCCCTGGGCGCGCGGCCGGGTGATGACGACTGCGGGCTCAGGCATCCTGGCCGCTGGAAGACGCCGGTCCGGCCGCGCCCTGGGCTTCGGCCTCGGCAGCTTCCTGTTTGCAGGCTGCCAGGATCGCGTGCGCGTCCTGGTCGCCGAGCAGGATCGCGACCTGCTCGCCGAGGAATTCCGGATGCTCCCACGAACCCGCCACTTCGGCTTCGGCCTTGCGCAGGCCGTCCGGCGTGGCGACCATCGCGCGCAGGCGCATGGTGGCGCCGCTGACGGTGGCGAAGGCCGCCAGCGGGATCTGGCAGCTGCCGCCGAAAATCTTCGACACCTTGCGCTCCGCCGCGACGGAGCGCGCGGTGGCGTCGTGGTTCAGCGGGGCCAGCAGCGCGCGCAGGTCGACGCCGTCGCTGCGCGGGCCGCTCACGATCTCGATCGCCATGGCGCCCTGGCCGGCTGCCGGCAGGCTGTCCTCCGGCTCGAGCAGCGCGCGAATGCGTTCCGGCAGGCCGAGGCGCTTGAGGCCGGCGGCCGCCAGGATGATGGCGGCATAGTCGCCCCGGTCCAGCTTGCCCAGGCGGGTGTCGAGGTTGCCGCGCAGCGGCTTGATGACCAGGTGCGGGTAGCGCGCCGCGACCAGGGCCTGGCGGCGCAGGCTGCTGGTGCCGACGATCGCGCCCGGCGGTAATGCATCCAGGCTGGCATGGTCGTTCGACACGAAGGCGTCGCGCGGGTCTTCGCGCTCGAGCACGGCGGCCAGTTCGAAGCCTTCCGGCAGGTCCATCGGCACGTCCTTGAGCGAGTGCACGGCCAGGTCGGCGCGGCCCTCGGCCATCGCCACTTCGAGCTCCTTGACGAACAGGCCCTTGCCGCCGACCTTGGAGAGCGCGCGGTCGAGGATCTGGTCGCCCCGTGTTGTCATTCCGAGAATATCCACGCTGCACTGCGGATATAATGCGGAGAGGCGGGCGCGCACATGTTCCGCCTGCCACATGGCCAGGCGGCTTTCGCGGGATGCGATTGTCAGCTTGAGAGGCGTCAGCTTCGCAGGCGCTCCCTGCGCCGAATCAGTTATATTCAACACGGTTTCTTTCACTGTCATCTAGCCCACCAGGACGATGCCGGTTTTTTGGCCCTTGCTTAAGATCACAAATTTTAGCATGGGCCCTCTTGCAGACGATGGCCAACCGCCATGGCACCAACACTTTTACTTGTGGTCGATATGGAAAATCCTGCTGCACTTGTCAACTCCGCCCCACCGTCCGTCAGCGACAAGGACGCACCCCTGAAAGAAGATATCCGCCTGCTCGGCCGCCTGCTCGGCGACGTGCTGCGCGACCAGGAAGGCGACGCCGTGTTCGAGGTCGTCGAGACCATCCGCCAGACCGCGGTGCGTTTCCGCCGCCACGCCGACCCGGTGGCCGGCGAAGAATTGACCACCCTGCTGCACCGCCTGACGCGCGACGAGACCATTTCGGTGGTGCGCGCCTTTTCGTATTTCTCGCACCTGGCCAACATCGCCGAGGACCAGCACCACATCCGCCGCCGCCGCGCCCACCTGGTGCGCGGGGCCGAACCGCGCCAGGGCAGTGTCGCCCATGCGCTCGGCAAGCTGGTCGACGCCGGCGTGCCGCGCGACGCCGTCGAGGGCTTCTTCAAGAACGCCCTGATCTCGCCTGTGCTCACCGCCCATCCGACCGAGGTGCAGCGCAAGAGCATCCTCGACGCCGAGCACGACATCGCGCGCCTGCTGGCCGAACGCGACCGCGGCCTGACGCCGAAGGAACGCAAGCGCAATACCCAGCTGCTGCAGGCGCGCATCGCCACGCTGTGGCAGACGCGCATGCTGCGCTACTCCAAGCTGACCGTGGCCGACGAGATCGACAACGCGCTGTCCTATTACCGCATCACCTTCCTGCGGGAGGTGCCGGGCCTGTACGACGACATCGAAGAGGAGATCGGCGCCGCGTACGAAGGCGGTGCGCCCCGCCTGGACGACGCCCAGTTCCTGCAGATGGGCAGCTGGATCGGTGGCGACCGCGACGGCAACCCGAACGTCAACGCCGACACCATGCGCCACGCGCTGGTGCGCCAGTCCAGCACCATCCTCGACTTCTACCTCGAAGAAGTGCACGCGCTCGGCGCCGAGCTGTCGACATCGACGCTCCTGGTGCCGGTGACGCCGCAGATGCAGGCACTGGCCGACGCCTCGATCGACGCCTCGCCCCACCGCAGCGACGAACCCTACCGCCGCGCCCTGATCGGCATCTATGCGCGCCTGGCCGCCACCGCGCGCGAGCTGGGCGTGGGCCACATCCTGCGCAAGGAAGTCGGCGAAGCCCCGCCCTACCTCGACGCCGGGCTGTTCGCGGCCGACCTCGAGGTGCTGGCCGAGTCGCTGCGCGCCAACCACGGCGCCGTGCTGGTCGAGCCGCGCCTGGCCGGATTGACCCGCGCCGCGCGCATCTTCGGCTTCCACCTGGCCTCGCTCGACATGCGCCAGAGCTCGGACGTGCACGAACGCGTGCTGGCCGAACTGTTCGCGCGCGCCGGCGCCCAACAGGACTATGCCGGCCTGGACGAAGCGGGCAAAGTCGCGCTGCTGCTGTCCGAACTGGCCCAGCCGCGCCCCCTGTACTCGCCCTACGAGCGCTATTCGGACGAGACCAATTCCGAGCTGGGCGTGCTGCGCATGGCGCGCGAGATCCGCCAGCGCTACGGCAGCCGCGCGATCCGCAACTACATCATCTCGCATACCGAGACCGTGTCCGACCTGCTCGAAGTGCTGCTGCTGCAAAAGGAAACCGGCCTGATGCGCGTTTCCTCCGCGGATGGGACAACTGCGTGCGACGTGATGGTGATTCCGCTGTTCGAGACCATTCCCGACCTGCAGCGCGCCAGCGCCATCATGGACGAATGGATGGCGATCCCGCTGGTGGCCGGCGTCATCGAGAAGCAGGGCCGGCTGCAGGAAGTCATGCTCGGCTACTCCGACTCGAACAAGGACGGCGGCTTCCTCACCTCGAACTGGGAGCTGTACCAGGCCGAGCTGAAGCTGGTCGACGTGTTCGCCGCCCGCGGCGTCACGCTGCGCCTGTTCCACGGCCGCGGCGGCACGGTGGGACGCGGCGGCGGCCCGAGCTACGACGCGATCCGCGCGCAGCCGCCGGGCACCGTCAACGGCCAGATCCGCCTGACCGAGCAGGGCGAGATCATCTCCTCGAAATTCTCCAACCCGGAAATCGGACGCCGCAACCTCGAGCTGCTGGTGGCGGCGACGCTGGAAGCGAGCCTGAGCCCGCGCCCCGGCGACGCAGCGGCCAACGGGCGTCTCGCCCGTTTCGAGGCCGTGATGGCCGAGCTGTCGGAGCGCGCCTACCGCGCCTACCGCAACCTGGTCTACGAGACCCCGGGCTTCACCGATTACTTCTTCAGCGCCACGCCGATCGCCGAGATCGCGGAACTGAACCTCGGTTCGCGTCCCGCGTCGCGCAAGTCGACGCGCCGCATCGAAGACCTGCGCGCGATCCCCTGGGGCTTCTCGTGGGGCCAGTGCCGCCTGCTGCTGCCGGGCTGGTACGGCTTCGGCACGGCAGTGAGCGGCTGGCTGGCGGACGGCGCCCAGGGTGTCGATGAGGAACGCCTGGAAGTGCTGCGCGAGATGGTTGGCGCCTGGCCTTTCTTCGCGACCCTGCTGTCGAACATGGACATGGTGCTGGCCAAGACCGACCTCGCGATCGCCTCGCGCTACGCCGAGCTGGTGGCCGACGTGGAACTGCGCGAACGGATCTTCCGCCGCATCACGGCCGAGCATGGCGAGACCCTGCGCTGCCTCGAAGCGGTCACCGGCGTCACCGAGCGCCTGGCAGGCAACCCGCTGCTGGCGCGCTCGATCCAGAACCGCTTCGCCTACCTCGATCCGCTGAACCACCTGCAGGTGGAACTGATCCACCGCCGGCGCAAGCTGGGGGACAACGCGGATCCGCGGGTGCATCGGGGGATTCACCTGTCGATCAATGGGGTGGCGGCCGGCCTGCGTAACACAGGCTGAGGCGACTTCGTAGGGTGGTCGGCTTCGCCGACCGCGCGTTCAATCCTTCCATGAACAGCCGATCCGTCGGCAGTACCGCTATTTGAACGCGCGGTCGGCAAAGCGTGATCTGGTCCACTGGACCAGATCACGCCTACCCACGTCAGCCCGCGCACGCCCCCAGCACACTCCCCTTCTTCAGGAAAGCCGGCACCGCATTCGGCGACACGCATACCTGCGCCCCCGGATTGCCGCTGCTGCCCGTGCCGTTACACACCATCACCTTCCCGTCGCCGCAACGCGCGTCGATCACCTCTACCTTGGCCGTGGCCTGGGCGAAGCAGCTCTCCGGGCTGGCCGCCTGCGCCGTGAAGCTGAAGCTGCCCGCGGCCGTCGGTGCGAAGCTGGTCACCGGACCGCTGCTCGACGACAGGGCGACCGCCGGGCTCCAGGTGAAGGTGGAGGCGCCTGCCGCATCGCTCGCGGCCAGCGTCACGCTCTGCGGGCCGTAGCCCAGCGCGATGGTATTGGCCGGCAGCCCGGTCGCGGCGCCGGCGCCCGGGGTGACGGTGATGGCGGGCTGCGGCACGTGGCCAAGCACCTGCACGGTCGCTTCCGCGGCGGCGCTGTTGCCGCCCTTGTCGACGGCGCTCAGCACCACCTTCTGGGCGCCGATGTCGGTGCACGAGAAACTGGTGCGCGAGGCCGACAGCGACTCCACGCCCCAGTTGTCGCTCGTGCCGCCATCTAGGTCGCCCGCCGCGATCGACGCGCTGCCGCCCGCCAGCGTCACCGCCACGTCTTTCGTGCGCACAATCGGCGCCTCGAAGTCGTTGCTGACCGTATTGGCGCGCGCGCTTTCCACGCTCAGGCGGTTCAGGGCCGTCACCGTATAGTAGTAGTACTGGCCCGGCGCCACGCTGCGGTCCGCGAAGCTGCCGGTGGCGGTGGCGGTCACCCCCAGCAGGTTGGCCGGCGACTCCAGGTCCATCTCGCGCTGGTCTGAGCGGTAGATGGCGTACTTGCGGGTCTTCTCGAACTCGTCGGCCGTGTCGGGCGCCGCGGCCCAGCTCAGTTGCACGGCATTGTCCTCGCCCGCGGCAGCGGCAAGCTGAGCCGGTGCGGCAGGCGCGCCGCTCCCTTTCCAGGCCATGACCGGCAGCAGCGCCGGCCGCGCATAGGTGTCGTTCATCAGCGAGCTGCGGTAGCCCAGCGGGTTGTTCTGCAGGAACTGGTGGCGGAAGTGGATCTGGCCCGAGATGCCGGCGTGCGCCCGGTTCAGCGCGATCTGATGGTTGATCTGGTTCGGGTCGGTCCAGCCGGCGGTGTTCATCTTGTAGTCGGCCAGGCCGATGTACATGTGGCGCTCGTAGGTGTTCTGATTCCACCAGGGCACCAGCAGCTTGTAGTCCGAGCCGGCCTGGCCGATGAACCAGTAGACCTGGGGCGCCAGGTAGTCGACCCAGCCCTGCTGGATCCACTTGCGGGTGTCGGCGAACATGCTGCTGTAGTGCTGCGAGGCGCCGGCGGAGGTGGGCGAACCGATCGCAGGGTCGGTACTGCTGCGGTAGATGCCGGAGGGCGAGACGCCGAACTTCACCCATGGCTTCACCGCGCGGATGCTGTCGTTCACGCGCGATATCAGGAGATTGATGTTGTCGCGGCGCCAGTCGGCACGGCCCGCGGCGGTGGCCGGGAAGCCGCGCGGATCGGCGTTGTAGGCGTCGTCGTCGAGGATGACGCCGCTCGGGTAGAAATAATCGTCGAAATGGATGCCGTCCACGTCATAGCGGTTGACGATGTCCATGATGACGTTCACCACGTGGTCGCGCACGGCCGGCAGGCCGGGATTCAGGATCTTCACGTTGCCGACCGTGAGCATCCATTCCGGATGGGTGCGCGACACGTGATTGGCCGCGTACTGCGCCGTATTGCCCTGGCTGGCGGCGTTCGCCACCGCCCGGTAGGGGTTGATCCAGGCGTGGAACTCCATGCCGCGCTGGCGGGTTTCCTCAATCGCGAACTGCAGCGGGTCCCACATCGGCGCGGGGGCGCTGCCCTGCTGGTTGCTCAGGTAGTAGGACCAGGGCTCGAGCTCGCTTGGGTACAGGGCGTCGGACTGGCTGCGCACCTGCAGGAAGGCGGCGTTCATCCCGGTGGCCTTGTTGTGGTCAAGGATCGCGCGCAGGGCGGCCTGCTGCTGGGTGGGCGTCTGCAGGCGGTTCGGCCAGTCCAGGCTCAGGTGGGTACTGATCCACACGCCGCGCATCTCGCGCTTGGGCGACAGGGCCTGGGCATCGGCGTGGGAAATCGAGGCGACGAGCATTGCGGCCGCCGCGGCAAGCAAAAGTTTTTTCATGTTGTGGTCTTTTTGCAGGTTGACGTGCACGCCCCGGAAAGGCGGCGTGGGCGGCGGTCCCCGGCGCCTCTCCACGCGCCGATGCGTTGCCATCCGCGAAACAGGGTATGCGGGAGCAATATTTACAACCAATGAATTTCCGAATAGGCGGCATAACTTTCATGCATAACAGGCAAGAAAGTGATACCTCGGCCGGGGAATGTTACCGATGACCTCAGCGGTCCTGCATGGCGCAAGGGACCATTCGGCGCCATGAACGCATGAGTTGCGAAACCGTTACAGCCAAGCCCGCCGGAATCGAACATGGCCCATGCCGCGACGTGCGGGTGTTAGGATGGATTGGGTGAAGCGGAGGCTGCGATGAGAATGCGAATTGGAATGGGCGCACTGGCCATGGCCTGTGCGGCCTGGAGCGCGCCGGCACTGGCGGATTCCCGAGGCCAGGCGACGATGGGCAATCTGGGCTTCACCTTGTTCGACCTCGACCTGACCGATGCGGTCACACCCTCGCTCGTCTGGGGCATCCCCGATTTCGCCTCCGGCATCGTGGCCCCGGGGTCGGTCGTCGTTGGCTACAGCGTCGACGACCCATGGGTGTCCGACAGCTACCTCGACGCCGGCCTGGCCCAAGGGCCCGGTCCGGCAAGACGCTCTTTTTCGCCAGGTCCGCAGGCTTCGGTGGAATCCGCCCTGGTCCATCACGATCCGCTTGGCCAGCTGCTGTCGGTATCGACGCAGATCGCATCGGGCGGGCAGCGCGATGCATTCACCACGGGCGAGGTGTACAGCGACCGCCTGGGCTTCACGCTCTCGCCGAATACCCGCGTGACCTTCACGGTCGACCTGGACTTCACTGCCGGCACCCGGGCAACCGGCGATTATGACGAGGTCCTCACTGCCTTTGGTGCGATCGACCTCACGCTTCACGCGCCGCTCGGCACTGCCAGCAGCGACGCGGCCTCGCTGCAAGTCGGCACCCGGCAGGGCAGTCCCCTGGAACTCGACCAGACCATCAGCCTGTCGGTGGATCTCAGCAATGCAAGGCCGGATGCAGCTTACGGCGACATCAGCCTCCGGTTGTTCTCGCAGGCGCGCGCCTGGCCGGTCAGCGCCGTACCAGAACCGTCTGCCTATGCGCTGCTGCTGGCGGGCCTGGGCCTGGTCGGGTGGCGCCGCGTATCAGGCCCCGCGCTGAAATAGAAAAAGCCGCACAGTCATCGACTGGCGGCTTCTTTTTACCAGGCGGTCAAACTTACCCGTTGTGCAGGAAGGTCTTGAGCTTGTCCGAACGCGAAGGCTGGCGCAGCTTGCTCATGGCCTTGGCTTCGATCTGGCGGATACGCTCGCGGGTCACGTCGAACTGCTTGCCCACTTCTTCCAGCGTGTGGTCGTTCGACATCTCGACGCCGTAGCGCATGCGCAGCACCTTGGCTTCGCGCGGGGTCAGCGAGTCCAGCACTTCCTTGATCACGTTGCGCATCGATGCGTGCAGGGCAGCGTCCAGCGGCGCCAGGGTGGTGTTGTCCTCGATGAAGTCGCCCAACTGGGAATCGCCGTCCTCGCCCATCGGGGTTTCCATCGAAATCGGTTCCTTCGCAATCTTCATGATCTCGCGAACCTTGTTTTCCGGCATTTCCATCTTGGCCGCCAGGGTCGGCAGGTCCGGCTCGCTGCCGGTTTCCTGCATGATCTGGCGCGAGATGCGGTTCATCTTGTTGATGGTCTCGATCATGTGCACCGGCACGCGGATGGTACGGGCCATGTCCGCGATCGAGCGCGTGATGGCCTGGCGGATCCACCAGGTCGCGTAGGTCGAGAATTTATAGCCGCGGCGATACTCGAACTTGTCCACCGCCTTCAGCAGGCCGATGTTGCCTTCCTGGATCAGGTCGAGGAATTGCAGGCCGCGGTTGATGTATTTCTTCGCGATCGAGATCACCAGGCGCAGGTTGGCCACCGTCATTTCGCGCTTGGCCTGGCGTGCGCGCTTCTCGCCTGCCGCCATCTGCTTGTTGATGCGGCGCAGGTCGGCCAGCGGCAGCGCCACGCGCGCCTGCAGGTCGATCATGCGCTGCTGCAGTTCCTTGATGGCCGGCAGGTTGCGGCTTAACACTGCGCTGTACGGATAGGCGCAGTCGACTTCGCGGTCACCCCATTCCAGGTCGGTCTCGTTGCCCGGGAAGACCTTGATGAAGTGGGCGCGCGGCATGCCGCAGCGGTTCACGCAGATGTCCAGCACCGAGCGTTCGATGGCGCGCACTTCGTCCATCTGATGGCGCAGGGTGTCGCACAGCTTCTCCACGATCTTGGCGGTGAAGCGGATGCCGAGCAGCTCGTTCGAGATGATGGCCTGCGCCGCTTCGTACTCATCCGAGCCGTAGCCGACCGTCTTGAAGGCGTGGCCCATGCGGTCGAACTGCTTTTCGATCAGCGCGAACTTCTCGAGCGCGCTCTTGCGCAGCTGGGCCAGCTGCTCGGCCGAATAGCCGGCCGCGCCGCCACCGGCCGCACCCTCTTCTTCCTCTTCCTCGACTTCCTCTTCTTCCTCATCGTCGCTGGAAGCGCTGGCGGCCACCGGCGCCGGCGCAGCGTCGTTCAGGTCGACGAAGCCGTCCACCACGTCGTCGATCTTCATTTCATCGGCAGCGATCTTGTGCGACAGCGCGATGATTTCCGAAATCGTGGTCGGGCAGGCCGAGATCGCCTGGACCATGTCCTTCAGGCCGTCCTCGATGCGCTTGGCGATCTCGATCTCGCCTTCGCGCGTCAGCAGCGACACCGCGCCCATTTCGCGCATGTACATGCGCACCGGGTCGGTGGTGCGGCCGAAGTCGGAATCGACGGTCGACAGCGCGGTGGCGGCGGCCGCTTCCACTTCGTCGTCGCTGGTCGCGGTCGGTACGTTATCCGACAGCAGCATCATCTCGGCTTCCGGGGCGCGCTCGTAGATGGCGATGCCCATGTCGTTGAAGGTCGCGATGATGCCTTCGATCGCTTCCGGATCGACGATGTTTTCCGGCAGCTGGTCGTTGATTTGGGCGTGGGTCAGGTAGCCGCGCTCCTTGCCCATGTTGATCAGGTTCTTGATCTGCTGGCGGCGCTTTTCCAGCTCGGCTTCCGAAAAGCCGTTCTCGCCGCCCAGCATGCCGGACAGGCCCTTGGCCTTGCGCTCGCGCAGCTTGGAAGCGGCCTTCATCTCGGCGCGCTCGACGGCGTTCAGCGCCGCGACTTCGTCATTTTCCGGCACGAACTCGCTCGGCTTGCGGCCGCGGCGGCCCGGGACCTTCACCCCCGGCAGCAGGTAGCCCGATGTGTCGATGGCGGCCAGGGTGGCGGCATCGGTGGTGGCGCTGACGGTGCCGACGGCGGTGACGGGCGCCGGCAGCGCGTTGGCATCGGTGCGGCGGCTACGGGTGCGCACCGCCCTCGGCGCGGTGCCCGCGGTGACATCCGCAGGGGCATCCACAGCGGCGGCGGCCTCCACGAGCGGGGTGGCCGCCGGTGCGGCCGGCGCAGCGGCCACGGCCTCATCGGCCGGGGCTTCGGCGGCGTGCAAGGCATGCGCCGCACCTTTCAGGGCGGCCAGCTTGGAGCCGCGCTTGCGCACCACGACGGTGGCGGCCGCGTTCGGCACTGCGGCCGTATAGTCCTCGAATGGCGCCGGCTCGGCGGCGGGATCGGCGCTCACCGCAGCGGCTCCCACCGGCGCAGCCTCGGCGGCGGCCGCTTCCGGCTCGTGCGCCGCAGGCGCTTCCAGCACCGCCTCGTTGGCCGCATCGAACTCCGCGGCGTCTGGCGCCTCGCCCACTTCCAGCGCGGCCTTGGCCGAGGCCAGGCGCGAGCGCGTCTTCACCACCGTGACCTTGGCCGCCGCTTCCGTCTCGAGGAAGTAGGAGGTTGCGGTTTTCGGCACTGCCAGCTGCGCCGTTGCCTTGGCGGGCGCTTTTTTGGCGGTCAGTGTCAGTGTCTTGGCGGTGTTTTTCATAGTGAAACTCTCTCCAGTCGCGGCGCATCGCGCGCGGCGCTTCAATGTCAGCGAGACCCGCGGTCGGGTCCGTTCGGTTGTTGGGACGCGGAAGTGGCCCTACCTGAGGGCGGACGCGCGGACTTCAAGCACCCTTTTCCCGGGTCGGCCGGCCATCCTCGTGGGGCGTCGGCGAGCTAGCAAGAAAGGGGCAATATTCAAAGTCACGGTGTGCATGTCGGAACGAAAAAAAGCCCGTCGGATGAAACGGGCTTGCATCTCATGTTCAGGGAAGAACAGAAGGAAGGCGATATTATGCCGTATTGCAAGAATTGGTGATAATTGAAATATCCCATAATGGTTATCACCAACTTGAATATGACATGCGCCCGTCGACCTTCCGGCCAGTCTGCGACGGCGCAAGCCGTGCGCAAGGCAAGAGGCGGATCATACACGATTTCATGCCCGCACGCCTGCCGTACTGGCAGATCGCTGCAAGCGTAATTCTCAGGATTAATGGAAGAAGTACAATACGGCCAGCACTGGCGTCCGGGCGCCGTGCTATCCTTCGCTTTCCCGTTCTTACAATGAAGTCAATGAATACGAATAACGCTGCCGAGACCGTCGACACCACCGATCCTGCCACCACCGAGACGCCGGCAACGCCGTCAGCCGACACGCCAGCCGCAGCCACCCCTGCCGCGCAGGACGCCGCAGGCGACGCGCCGGCGCAGGGTGCACCGGAAGCAGCGGCCGACGCACCGGCCAAACCAGATTCGCAGGCGCCGACGCAGGCGCAGGCGGGCAATGCACCGGCGCCGTCCGCGCGCGCCCTGCTCAAGCAGCTCCAGCAGGAATTCCCCGCTTTCCGCGACTGCCTGCCGCTCGCCATCGGTATCGACAAGCAGCTGCTGGCGCGCATGCCGAACCTGAACCGCAAGGCCATGCGCGCCGCGCTCGGCATCCACACCGGTTCGATGCGCTACCTGCGCGCGATGGAAAAGGCCAAGCTGCGCTACGACCTCGACGGTACCCCGGGCGCCGAAGTGACGGACACCCACCGCCAGCACGCCAAGGAGCAGCTGCAAGAGCGCTTCAAGAAGGAAGCCGAGCGCAAGAAGGCCGAGCGCGAGGCCGCCGCGGCCGAAGAGGCCGACCGCCAGCGCCAGGAAAAGCTGAACGCCCTCGCCGCCAAGTTCTCGCGCAGCTGAGCCGGTGTCGATGAGCGTCGACACCCCGGAGGACCTCCTTCCCCCCTATGACGGCGTCAAGCTGGCCGACGTGCGCATGGTGCGCACGCCGCTCGAGGCCGCCGCCGCACTGGCGGCGCTGTCGGGCGCCGACACGATCGGCTTCGACACCGAGTCCAAGCCGACCTTCGCCAAGGGCGAGGTGTCGACCGGACCGCACCTGGTGCAGCTGGCCACCGACGAGCTGGCCTACCTGTTCCAGATCGGCAGCGCGGCCAGCGCCCAGGTCGCGCTCGAGGTGCTCAAGCCGGTGCTCGAATCGGAATCCATCCTGAAGGTGGGTTTCGGCCTTGGCGACGACCTGAAGCGCCTGCGCGCCAAGCTCGGCATCGAGGCGCGCAACGTGCTCGACCTGGCCACCGCCATGCGCCGGCGCGGCGAGCGCAACACCCTCGGCGCCAAGACCGCGGTAGCGCGTTTCTTCGGCCAGCGGCTGCAGAAGTCGCGCCGCATCACCACCACCAACTGGGCGCTGGCGCAACTGAGCGAAAAGCAGGTGCTGTACGCAGCCGACGACGCGCACGTGGCGCTGCGCCTGTACCGCTACTGGCGCGCCAATCCGCCAGGCGACGAGACTACTGCGCCGCCGCGCCGGGCGTCCTGACGCGCTTCCTCACCACGAAGTAGGCCTCCGGGCACAGCGCCGTGCCCAGCACCGGGAACGGGCTGGCGCTCGCCTTCGCCAGCGCAAACTGCCCGGCCAGGTCCTTGCGGAACACGCGGTGGTCGAAACCCATGTGCTCGTTATGCACCTCGACGTCGGGCGGCAGGATCCCGACCGGGCGCTCCTTCGGCGGCATGCCCAGGGTCGCCATCAGCACGTGCCTCAAGCGCGCGTCGAAAGCGCCGTAGCGCCGGCTCATGCGGAACATGCCCTTGTACAGCGCCGGCAGGCCCACCTCGACCGGCACGCCGAACACGGCTTCGCCGTCGTCCTTCAGCAGCGCGCCCACTTCGGCCAGCGACCGGGAACGCATCGACAGCGGAATGTGCTCGAACACCTCGAGGCAGAACAGCAGGTCGGCCTGTCCCGCCGGGATGCTGTCGAAGGACGAGTAGAATTCGATGCGGGGCAGGCCCTTCAGCTCGATCTTCGCTTCTTCGAGCAGGTCAGAGCAGGGCTCGTAGCAGACGATGGTCGCGTTCGGATAGGCGTGGACGAGGTGCTTGCACAGCTCGCCGCTGCCGGCGCCGAAATCGAGCACCCGGGTGACCGATCCGGGGGGCTTCTGCGCGAAGCCGATCGCGCTGTGCAGGCGCTGGTTCTGCAGCCAGCGCTTGATCGGATTGCGGTCCCTGAATACCCCTTCCGTATAACTGACACCCATGCTGCATCCCGGCGGTCCAAAGGGATGGGATTATAGCAAGGCGAGGCCCTGTCGCAGCGCTATCCGCGCTATCATGCGGGCATTGCTACTGCCGGGTTCATCCATGAGTCGTCGCCGTATGCCGTTTGCTGTCCCGTTTGCTGTCCTGGTATGTGCCGCGAGTGCCGTGCAGGCCGCCCCCCGGCAGAGCGTGCCTGATACGCTCGCCCAGCGGCTGCTTGCCTGCACCTCCTGCCATGCCCGCGTGGATGCACGCGGCAAGCCGGTCAACGACAGCTACTTTCCGCGCATCGCGGGCAAGCCGGCCGGCTACCTGTACAACCAGCTTCTCAACTTCCGCGAAGGCCGGCGCCAGTATCCGCTCATGACCTACCTGGTGGACCACCTGCCCGACCCCTACCTGCGCGAGATCGCCGGCCATTTCGCGGCGCAGCCGTCCGCCGCGCACACGGCCGCAGCCCAGGCCGCGTCCCCGCAAGTACTGGAACGCGGGCGCCAGCTCGTACTGCAAGGCGACAGCGCGCGCAAGCTGCCGGCCTGCATCGCCTGCCACGGCCAGCGCCTGACCGGCGTCGAGCCCGCCATCCCCGGCCTGCTCGGCCTGCCGCGCGACTACGTGAACGCGCAGTTCGGCGCCTGGCGCAACAAGGCGCGCCGCGCCCATGCCCCCGACTGCATGGCCGAGATCACGACCAGGCTGTCGTTGGAAGACGTGAATGCCGTCTCGAGCTGGCTCGCGGCCCAGCCGATGCCCCAAGACGCGCGTCCGGCGGCGTCGATCGCGCGTCCCCTGCCCCTGCCCTGCGGCAGCGCCCCGGAGGGGCCATGAAGCGCATCGGCCTGGCCTTCTCGGCGCTCGCCGTCCTCGCCGCCGCCGCCGTGGCCGTGGCCTGGCCGCGCGACGAATACATTGCGGCGGCCTCGCCGGCCGCCTGGGCCGCGACGCCCGAGAACATCGCGCGCGGCGCCTATCTCGCGCGCGCAGGCGACTGCGTGGCCTGCCACACGGCGCGCGGCGGCGCCGAGTATGCGGGTGGACGTGCGCTGGACACGCCCTTCGGCCGCCTGTACGGTCCCAACCTCACGCCCGACCCCGAGACCGGCATCGGGCGCTGGTCCGCCGACGACTTCTGGAACGCCCTGCACAACGGGAAGTCGCGCGACGGCCGCCTGCTCTACCCCGCCTTCCCCTATACGAACTACACCAGGGTCGCGCGCGCGGACTCGGACGCGCTGTTCGCGTACTTCCGCAGCCTGGCGCCACGGCGGCAGCCGAACCGTCCGCACGAACTCGACTTCCCCTACAACCAGCAAGTCGTACTGGCAGGCTGGCGCCTGCTCTACTTCAAACCGGCCGGCTTCACGCCGCAGCCGGCCCGCGGCGCGCAGTGGAACCGCGGCGCCTACCTGGTCGAGGGACTCGGCCACTGCAGCGCATGCCACAGCACCCGCAACCGCCTCGGCGCCACCGGCGAGAACCTGGCGGGCGGCCTGATGCCGACCATCGGCTGGTACGCCCCCTCGCTCACCGCGAGCGGCGAAGCGGGCCTGGGCGACTGGGAAGAGGAACACATCGTCGCCCTGCTGCACACCGGCATATCGCCGCGCGGCTCGGCCACCGGTCCGATGGCCGAGGTGGTGGCGCGCAGCCTGCAGCACCTTACATTGACGGACGTGGGCGCGATGGCAAGCTACCTGAAGTCGCTGCCGCCCACCGACCCTCCCAGGCAGGAGGGCGGCGAGCGCGCCGCCGAGCCCCTGCTGGCGGAAGGACGCCGCCTGTACACGACCCACTGCGTGGACTGCCATGGCGCCGACGGCAAGGGCAAGGCGCCGGCCTATCCGCCGCTGGCAGGCAACCGCGCCGTGACCTTGAGCCCGGCCGTGAATGCGATCCGCATGGTGCTCAACGGCGGCTTCCCGCCCGGGACGGCGGGCAATCCGCGGCCCTACGGCATGCCGCCCTTCAGCCACGAGCTGAACGACGCGCAGGTGGCGGCGGTGCTGACCTATGTGCGCGACAGCTGGGGCAACGCGGCGCCGCCGGTTTCGGTACCGGACGTCAACCGCTATCGCAGCGTACCGCTCGACTGACGAGGAAAACGCGATGAAGACGATCCATGCCGCGCTGGGCGTCGTGCTCGGCCTGTCCCTGACGTGCAGCGTGCACGGCGCGACGCTCGTGACTTACTTCCCGAAGCAGAACCTGGGGCAGTTCCTGGCCGGGAAGTTCGACCTCGCCAGCATCCGGAGCTCCTTCGGTCCACGCCGTACTCACGCACTGCGCAGCTTCGCCGACTTCGGCATGACGCCGACCCTCGCCACCAACGACGTGCTGGTGTTTCACGAGCCGGGTCGGTGGCAGTATGAAATGAAGATCCTCGGCCGGCGCGATGTGAATGGCGACGGCATCGAAGATCTCGAGGCGTGCTTCACCGACCGGGCCCTGAATGGCGGCACGTATGACGTATCGCAGGGACTCGTCATCACCCGCTATTCCGCTGACGGGTACGCCCTTGCCTTGAGCTTCGGCCTCAGTGACAAGCGCTGCCCGGAGCACGCCCGCTAGCGCTGGAGGGACTCAAGCCGCCTTGCCCTCATCGGACGCCGCTAGTTCCGGCGTCCAGCGCGCCGGACCGGGCCCGCGCGATGCAGCGCGGTCGTCGGGATTGGCCAGCCTGCAGCGCTCCAGGGACAGGCACCCGCAGCCGATGCACTCGGTCAGCCCCGACTTCAGGCGTTCCAGTTCCGCGATGCGCGCTTCCACCCTGGCCATCCAGCCGGCCGAGACGGCGGCCCAGTCTTCCGACTTGGGCGCCGCATTGCCGGGAAGCCTGGCGAGCTCCACGCCGATTTCCTCCAGGGAGTAACCGACGCGCTGGGCGAAGACGATGAAGGCCACGCGGCGCAATACCTCGCGCCGGTACCTGCGGTGTCCCGCGCCGCTGCGCTCGGACCGTATCAATCCGCGCTCTTCGTAGAAGCGCAGGGCGGAGGCCTGCACGCCGCTGCGGCGTGCGACTTCGGAAATGGTGATCAGGGTGTCCATGCGGGCACGATACCGGACAACGGCATTGACTTCAAGTTCACTTGAACTTTTATCTTGCTTCCCAATACAAGGAGGCACATGCATGAACCGGCTACCCGAAGCGCATATGAACACTTCCCGCGTGCCGATCCGGCATGCCGGACGTCACCAGGGAAACGATGTCCTGGTCAGCAATTGGTCTGCCCTGGGCGCCGAAAACCGGCGGGCCGGCGCAGACCCGGCGCAGGCCTGCCAAGAGCTGCCGTGGCCGATTGCCCTGCTCGCTTACCATGTCATGTGGCGTTAGCAAATCGCTGCGCAGGGACAGCTTCGGGGAGCAATCGTTGCCAGGGGACAACATCGGGCGCACTAACATGGGGCGGGATTGCACCAGAATTGAACTCGTCCGTTTATAGTGCTACTCTGCAAGATTATCCGATTCGGGTCGCCGCCAGGCATTTCGTTAGTCGAGATCATCTTGTCTATATCACCAGCTCAAGCGCCTACGGCCCCATATACCCCAAGCTTCCCGCGCGGCCTGCACGCACTGGGCGCGACGCTGGCCCACAGCGCCGCCCTGAAGGCGCGGCTGCAAGCGGAAAGCGATGCCGGGATAGGCGAGCTGATCGGCCGACTCCTGCATGAGGCCGGCAACTCGCCCCACAGCTTCCTTGCGATCCGCATGGCGGCGGCGCCGCAAGTCTGCGGCTACCACTGCCGCACTGGGACGGCGCTCAGCCATGGGCTGCTGCAGGAAGCCGCGGCCCAACTGTTCGATGCCATGGACGTGGCGGCCATCCACGAGGTCGAGGCGGCGGGTGTGCGCTTTGCCGCCATCCCCCTATGCGCCGACAAGGGCGAGCTGCTCGGCGCCTTGTGTCTGGCGCTGGACGCGACGGTGGAAGTCGATAGCGCGGCGCTGGCGCTGCTGGCCGAACACGGCGCCGCGCGCCTGTCGCAATTGTCGCGGCCGCGCGCCATCGCCGCGCACTCGGCCGAAGGTCCGCTGGAGCCGGGCGCCGTCAACGAAATCAGCCTGCTGCGCACCCTGATCGACAACATGCCGGACCAGATCTACGCCAAGGATTGCAGCGGCCGCTTCATCCTCGGCAACCGGGCCGCCGCGATGGCCATCCTGGGCCTGCCCGACGTCGGCGACCTGATCGGCAAGTCGGACCTGGATCTCTATCCTGTCGAATGCGGCCAGCGCTTCTTCACGGACGAGCAGAACATCATCCGCACCGGCGTGCCGATCCTCGACCAGGTCGAGGAAAACCTGTCCAGGGACGGTATCCTCCGGTATTACTCGACCACCAAGCTCCCCTTCTACGACGAGAACGGCGCCGTGGCCGGTATCGTCGGCATCTCGCGCGATGTGACCCAGCGCGTCAGCGCCAACGAAGTCGCCAGGTTGCGCGACCGCGCGGTCGAGTCGAGCCAGGACGGCATCGTGATCACCGGCGCGGCCGCCCAGGACTACCCGGTCATCTACATCAACCCCGCCTTCGAGCGGATCACCGGGTTCAGCCTCGAAGAGGCCAGGCACTGCGGCATCGAACGCTTCCTGCTCGACGCCGACGAACTGCCGCACAACGTGCTTGGCCGCGAGGCGCTTATTGCGCGCCATGGCCAGCAGCGCGTCTTGTGCTCGCTGCGCAAGGACGGCAGCCAGTTCTGGAGTGAGGTGCGGCTGGCCGTGATCCGTGCTGCGGACGGCACCGTCTCGCACTACGTGTTCACGGTGGTCGACGTCACCGCCGGCCATCGCGCCGAAGAAGAGCTGGTCTCGCTGGCCAACCACGATCCGCTGACCGGCCTGCCGAACCGCCGGATGCTGATGGAGAAAATGGCGCAGGCAGTGCGCAGCTTTGCCGACGGCGACTGGCGGCTGGCCGTGGCCTTCATCGACCTGGACGGCCTGAAGACCCTGAACGACCAGCACGGCCATGAAGCGGGCGACCTCTTGCTGCGCACGGTGGCCGAGCGCATCTCGCTGTGCATCCGCAAGACCGACATGATCGCGCGCCTGGGCGGCGACGAGTTCGTGCTGCTCTCGGTGCAGGCTGCGGGGCGCCCGGAACACCACGAGGATGGCGTGGTCGAGCTGCTGCGCCGGATCCAGGAACAGCTCGCCCAGCCGCTCGTGCTGGGCGAGCTGGTGGTGCATCCGACCTGCAGCATCGGCGTGAGCCTGCTCGGCCGGCATGGCAGCGATGCCGAGACCCTGCTCAAGCGCGCCGACGAGGCCATGTACGTCGCCAAGCGCTCGGGGCGCAACCGGATCGCATTCGCCGACGGCGCCTAGCGATCCACTACCCCGGCGCGGATCAGTCGATCAGCGTCTTCACCATCACCCTGCCGTCCGGCAGCGGGCTTTCCTGGCGCAGCATCAGCTGGCTGCCCTTGGCGAACCAGAAGGTCGATTCGCTACCGGGCCGGTTGTAGTCGGTCTTCACCACCCAGCAATCGACCGGGCCGGCGGGACCGGCGATGACGCCGGATCCGGTGACGCGGAAGCCGTAGCGCTGCGGGGCTGCCTGTCCACCCGGGTGGTAGAAGTTGATGCGCGCCTCATACCCCTCGGCCAGCGGCAAGGCCTGCAGGAATTCGATGTCGGTCTCGAAGTTGTAGCTCGGCTCGCCGGAGGCCACCACCAGGTCCTTCTGGGTGTTGCCGGCCAGCTCGCGCATGCCGCTGATCCTGTCCGGCGCGAACACGAAGCCTTCGACCACGCGCTTGCCGTCCCGCTCGCTGACGCGCTCGTGGCTCAAGGGGCGGAAGGTCCCCGCCTCGAACCACGAATCGACAGTACGCGTCGACGGGGTCGGCAGCACGCCGTCCCAGCGCTGAACGATGCGCATGAGCTTCTTCCCATCGCGCTCCTCGAAGCGGATCTCGCGGGTCCAGATGTCGATCGGCTGGTTCTTTGCCTGCTCTGCGCCGGTGCCTGGGGTGCGCATGAAACGCAGGTAGTGGTGCGTGCCCGGCTTGAGCAGCGCAAAGCGCGCCAGGGGCGTACCGACGTCGACGTTCACGCCGGCCGCCTGGGCGGACAGGCCCACGGTTGCGAACAGCAGGGCCAGCACGGCTGGGCGAAGGATGGACATGGATTCTCCTGGGCGAACGATGGGCACGAGTATCGCCCTGACCCGCCACCGCGGCAACAAAAAACGGATATGCATGCCGGCGGCGCTAGCGCACCGGCACGCCTTGCCTGCGCCGCCACAAGCCGGCGACGGGCGCGCCGAAGTACATCAGCGCGATGCCCGCCAGGATGCACAGCGCCGCCAGCAGCCTCGCGCCGCCGATCGTTTCGCCGTACACCAGGTGTGAGGTCAGGAGGCCCGCCACCGGCACCAGCAGCGACAGGGGCGCGACCTGGCTCACCGGGTAGGTCTTCATCAGGGAATTCCACACCCAGTAGCCGAACAGCGTAGTCACCCAGGCCTGGAAGCCAATCGAGAACAAGGCCTTCGGGCCCAGGAACACGTCGAGCCGGCTGAACGGCGCCACGCCCTTGATCAAGAGGGTCAGCGCGAACAGGGCGACGGTGGCGAAGGCGCAGGCCCAGACCAGGAAGGCAAACATGTCGCCTGGCCGCGCCCGGCGTACGATCACATTGCACACGCTCCAGGCCAGGGCGGCGGCCAGGATCAGCGCCGCTCCCGCCAGCGTGCCGCCGCTGCTGGAGAGCAGGATGATGGCCAGCCCGAGTCCCGCCACTGCCATGCCCAGCCAGCCCTGCCTGCCGATGCGTTCGCCCAGCACCAGGCTGGCCAGCACGATGGTGAAGAAGGCGCTGGACTGCAGCAGCAGCGAGGCCAGGCCGGCGGGGACGCCGGCGTGGATGCCCAGGTTGACCAGGCCCCACAGTCCGCCGCCAAACAGGGCGCCGTAGCCGGCCACGTAGCGCAAGCGGGTAGCAGGCCGCGGCACCACCAGGATCAGCGGGAAGGCGCTCAGGGCGAAGCGCGCGCAAGCGAGAGCGAAGGGATCGACGTCCGCCAGGCCGAGCCGGATGACGGAGAAGTTGGCGCCCCAGATCGCCGTGACGAGGATGCCGAGCAGGAGGTGTTTGATCGCCATGTGGTGCTTTCGTAATCGAAGGGATGTGGCGGCATGGCTATGCGTTCACGCCATGAAAATGCGCAATTCCGCAAGCTTCATATGCACCAACGCATATGCTTGCAGCTGCCGCGCGCAAAAAAAATAGGCCGGCGTGTCGCCGGCCGAAAACGGCAGCCTCGGGAGAGACGAAACAGGGCTGCCGGTATGGGACGCGCAGGCCCTACTCTACGAAGCCGCCGCACGCGGGTCCAATCACTTTTCCCCGGCCGGGCTCAGGATTCTTGAGGTCGAGGACGGCGCGGGAAAGCGGCGCCGAGCCTGTGTAGAATTCCTCACATTGCCACATCGAACAGGAAAGCACGCCCATGGATATCCACCAGCTCAAGTCCCTGGTCACGATCGCACGCTGCGGCACGGTCGCGCGCGCGGCCGAGCTGCTGCACCTGAGCCAGCCGGCCATCAGCGCCCACATCAAGGGACTCGAGGAGGAGTTGCGGGTGCGCCTGTTCGAGCGCCACGCGCGCGGCATGACGCTGACCAGCGCCGGCGAAGCCGTGTTCGGGCACGCCAGGCGCGCCCTGCACGCGGTGGAAGCGATCCGCGACGAGGCCAATACCCTGAACGGCGAGGTGGCGGGCGAACTGGTGATCGGCACCGTCAACGAGCCGGCTTTCCTGCGCCTGCCGGCATTCCTGCGCCACATGCGCGAGGCCGCGCCGCACGTCGCCATTTCGCTGGTGCAGGCAACCTCGGGGGCGGTATTGAAGAATATCGAGGATGGCGTGTTCGACGCCGGTTTCGTCGAGGGCCGGCTGGACGGCATCGCGGTCGACGCGCTGCTGCTCACCCCGGTGGAATTCGTGGTCGGCTACCCGGCCGCCTGGCGTGCACGGATCGAGCCGGGCGGCCTGGAGGCGGCGCTCGCCCTGCCCTGGATCGGCACGTCGGACGACTGCTCCTTCCACAAGCTGACGCGCGCCCTGTTCGCCGGCCACGGCCGCCGCTTCGCGCCGGCGCTGCGCACCGACGACGAAGCCCTGCTGCTCGAACTGGTGGGGCAGGAGGCGGGACTGTCGCTGGTGCGGCACGACATGCTGGATGCCTACGGCAAGGGCGACGTGCTTGCGCTGGCGGGTACGGTGGTCGACGCGGGCATGCATTTCGTCACCGCCCAGTCGCCTGCAAAACCGGGGCTGCTGCGGGTGGCGCAGCGGGCGATCCGCAGGGCCTGGCAGGCTTAGGTACGGAGTAGCATGTTTTGCCTTGAAAGGCACACGCTCTACACTGAGCCTTCAGCGTCTGCAAGCAGCTCAGCCTGTGTAAAAATCATCAGCTGGATCCGTAAGCCCGGTTTGCGGCAGAAAACGGGCATACGCAACTGGCAGCAGGCCCACAGTGGAGAATCTGGCTTAAGGTGCTTATTTTGATGACTAAAGTGATCGGAGAACGCACGGTATTCCAGATCCAGTGTGTCCACGAGCCGTTCGCCAAATCAGAGGGACGTGTATTCGGGCGTATGTGCCTTCGATTTGATCAGGACGTACTCGGCAATTTCGATGAACCTGCGTGCATGTTGAACGTCACGGCTGGGCACTTCGAGGATGCCTCGAAATGGCTGCCTAAGCACGATGAGCCTGAGTTATTCGCCCTGAGCGACGAAGAACTATGGAGACGGCTGGATTCTGCGTTATACGGCGACGACGACCGTCATATGGAGCAGATCCTCGCCGACGCACGACGTTTTCGCCGGTTTGACTTTTTGACGAGTGGCGGCGAATCCTTCGATCACTCCAAATCGTTTTATGTGGCAAACGCTCACGAGGTACGCGTTTTATTCAAGATGGCTGATCAGCCTTTGGTGGCTCGACGAGTCGACCGCGACGTATTTATCGAAACGCTTGAAGCCTGGCTGCTTTGGTTCGAAGGTGAAATGGCAGGCTCGCAAGAACCGGCAAAGTAGGAGGCTGACCCAGAACTTCCCCGCTACTTCGCCATCTTGCGAATGTCGGCGTCGAATTGACAGCTGACGAACACGAGGAGGAATGGCGCGCTCGCTCACATCACCGTCACCGTACTCGCCAGCCTCGCCCCGCCGCCCGCGTACAGCCCGGTAATGCGCTCTCCTTCCAGCTGCAGCTCGACCGTGATGCGCGAGGGGGACGGCGGCGTCATGTACGCGCCCTGCCGGATCAGCAGCGTAGGCCGCTTCACGCCCGCGCGCTCGTACAAGTAGCAGGCCAGCGGCCCGGCCGCCATGCCGGTCGCGGCTTCTTCCTCGATGCCGTAGTGCGGCGCGAACATGCGGGTGGTGGCGGCGAACGCTCCGTCCGTGACGGCGAACACGTAGTAGCCGATCGCGGCCATCGCGCTGCTCACCGCCGCGATCTCGTCCTGCCGTGGCGCCAGCGCCGCCAGCATCGCGTCGTCACGTACATGGACCAGCACGAAGCGGTTGCCGGTGCCGACCACGCAGGGCGGCGCGGCCACATCGTCCGGCGCGAGGCCCAGGCTGGCCAGGATGCGCGCCGCGCTCACGCCCGGCGCAAAATCCGCCTCGTCGATGTATTCCGGCGCCAGCTGCTCCATGAAGGCTTCCTGCCCGCGCAGCAGGATGCGGCGGGTGCCGTCGATGGTCTCCTTCGAGGACTCGGTCCCGCTGACCAGACTGCGCTGCGCCAGCAGCGAGAAGGTGGCGATGGTCGCGTGGCCGCAGTGGGCGATCTGGCGGCTGGGCGTGAAGAAGTCCAGCTTGACGCCGGCCACCTGCGAACGCGAGACGAAGGCCGTTTCGGACAGGCCGACCAGGCGCGCGATGCGCAGTTTCTCCTCGCTCGACAGGGCGTCGGCGTCCAGCACGACGCCGGCGGGATTGCCGCCCTCTCCTGCATCCACGAACGCGTTGACGATGTTGACGGTATGTGCCATGACTCCTCCATGCAAGAACGAGTCGGCACTGTAGGGCGACAAGGGCCAGCCGGTCCAATCACCTTTGGCCGGCGCCCCTCAGGAATCGTGATGGCCCGGCGGCCCTCAGACCATGTCGGCGAAGCCCACCCGGTCGGTGGTCGCGTTGCGCGCATCCTCGAGCCGCACCTTGTGCGCGGCCAGCAGCTGCTCCAGCGAGGCGTTCATGGTGTGGCAGCCCGGATCGCGCCCCGCGTTCATGTGGGCGCGGATGGCGCCGACGTCGCCCGTTTCCAGCATGCGCACCACGGCGCTGCCGGGGCTCAGGCATTCGGTGGCGAGGTGGTAGCGGTTGCCCTCCCTCGATGGCAGCAGCGCCTGGCACAGCACGCCGCGCAGGGCGTGCGCCAGCGCCTGGGCCTGGGCGTCGGAATTGCCCAGCAGGCGCAGCATCTTCTGCAGGCCCAGCTCGGTGGAGCGCGCATGCAGCGTGGCCAGCACCAGCGGGCCGGATTCGGCCAGGGCCAGCGCTTCCTGGGCCGTCTCGGCGTCACGGATCTCGCCGATCACGATCACGTCCGGGCGCTCGCGCAGCGCGTCCAGCGCGCCCAGGTAATAGCTCGCGACGTCGGCGTCCTCGCCCACTTCGCGCTGGGTGATGATGCACCTGCGCTGCGGGATCAGGGTCTCGACCGGGTCTTCGATGGTGATGATGTGGCCCGAACGCTGCTTGTTGATCTCGTCGATCATCGAGGCGATCGTGGTCGACTTGCCTTGACACGTATCCCCGATGATCAGGACCAGGCCGCTGGTCAGGCGCGCGAACTCCTGCTCGTCCTGCCACAGGCCCAGTTCGGACAGCGCCAGCGGCTCCTTCGGGAAGCGCCGGATCACGCAGCCCAGGCGCTTCTTGCCCTGGAAGCTGAAGCAGTTGGCGCGGATACGCGCCGTGTGCAGGTCGATCGAGCGGTCGAAGGCGCGCACCGCGATGCGCTCGGCCCAGTTCGGCTCGATGACGTCGAAGAATTCTTCCAGCTCTTCCTTGGTGATCGGCGAATCCGTCACCGCCACCAGGCCCTTGGGCTGGCGCAGCATCAGCGGGCTGTTCTGGTGGATGATGATGTCCGAGAACACCAGGCGCGAATTCAGCAGGTGCAGGATCTGCTCGACCAGGGTGCCGAAGACCGGGTGGTCTTCGTTCTCGATGTACGACAGGGTGGGGATCTGCGAGGACTGGTGGTGTTCCATCTGGCCGACACGTCAAAAGGGTTACAGGTGCCGGTTATTATAAAACCACGCCTCGCCAAAAATTGCATGAATGAAATAAAATTGTCGCGCCAACCACAGCGCGCCTTGCGCACTTGACAAGGCCGTCAGGGCGCGTCGCGGCAACCGAGCCCTGAGGGCCTCGGCAAGCGCTCAGTGCCGGAAACCGGCGATGATGCGGTCGCCGAACAGGGTAATCGCCACGCCCAGCGCCACCACGCAGGCGCCCAGCATGCGCACGTTCGACACCTTGCGCACCGCCATGTTGACCAGGCCGAAGTGGTCGATCGCCATCGAGGTGAGCAGCTGGCCTGCGATCACCAGCACGATCAGGCTCAGCAGGCCGATACGCGGCGCCAGGAACACGGTGCCGAACACGAAGGCCGCGCCCAGGAAGCCGCCGGCGAACTTCCAGGCCGGCTGGCCGGCGAGCGCCGCGAAGGTCGGCCCCAGGCCGCCGCGCGACAGCGCCACGCCGGCCAGCACGACGGTGCCGCAGCCGAAGGAGACCAGGGCGGCGACCACGGAATTGGCGCCGATCGAGGCGGCCAGCTGGGTATTCACTGCGGCCTGGACCGACATGGCCATGCCGACGCAAAAGGCCATCAATAAGAGAATCAGGTTCATTGCATCCTAAACCGGCTGCATGCCGGGGGAAAAAGCGCACGATTCTAGTGCAAACCGGGCGTTCCGGATAGCCATGCAGACCGCATGACATGCGAGCAGCCTGTCACGCCAGCGTGCATTCCAGTCCGTGGACCGTGCGCTTCGTCGCATTCGGCATGCGCCGGGCTCGGCATTTTCCTAGGATGGCGCCATCGACAACTTCAATCGAATACACAAGGAGACCACCATGAACAAGACCGCACTGCTGCGCAGCGCAGCGCTTTGCACCGCCCTGGCCGCCGCCCTCGCCTGCGCCAGCACCCCGTCCATGGCGGGCAGCTGGTCCTTCGGCGGCGAACGGGTGGAAGGCAGCGGCACCATCAAGCGCCAGGCCCGCCAGGTGGCGAACTTCACCGGCCTCGCCCTCGAAGTGCCGGGCAAGCTGGAGCTGCGCATGGGCGACAGCGAAGGCGTCACCATCGAGACCGACGACAACGTGCTTCCGCTGGTGGAAACCGTGGTGGAAAACGGCACCCTCAAGATTCGTCCGGCCAAGCGCAACCTGAACCTGCGCACGAAAAACCTCCGGATCGTCGTGAATGCACGCCAGATCGAGCGCCTGGCGCTGGGCGGTTCGGGCTCGGTGGAGGCGGACAGCCTGAGCGCGCCGCGCCTGAACATCGACTTGGGCGGCTCGGGCGAGATCAATGTGCGCAAGCTCGACAGCGAGTCGGTGGCCGTGACCCTGGGCGGCAGCGGCGACTTCAAGGCGGCCGGCGGCAATGCCCGCAAGCTGTCGGTGTCGATCGGCGGCTCGGGCACCGTGGACATGGGGCGGGTGCAGTCGGACAGCGCCAGCATCACCGTGGCCGGCTCCGGCGAAGCGACCGTGTGGGCCCGCAATGAGCTGAGCATGACCATCGCCGGCTCGGGCGACGTCAATTACTACGGCGACCCGCGCATCAGCAAGTCGATCGTGGGCTCCGGAGATGCACGCCGGATCGCGGCGGCGCCGCGTTGATTGGCGCCTGCTGCATCACGATATCCGTAGGGTGTACGGCTCTGCCGTACGCGCGTTCAACCAGTCCTGGCACAGACGAGCAGGCAGCTCTGACGTAATGTGAACGCGCGGTCGGCCAAGCGTGATCTGGTCCACTGGACCAGATCACGCCTACGGAAATCAATGTCCGGAATGGGCGCTGTAGGTCAGCGGCCGCACCGGCACATTCAGCTTCACGTCCTGGCGCTTCCCGGCCGCGTCCTGAACCTGCAGGGTCAGGCCGACGCTCTCGCCTTCCTTCACCTGGCGCTTCAGGTCCATCAGCATGATGTGGTAGCCGCCGCTGGCCAGGTTCACCGGCTTGCCGGCCGGCAGTTCGATCGCCTCGACGCGGCGCATGCGCATCATCTGCCCATCCATGGCCATCTCGTGCAGCTCGGCGCGGCCGGCCACATCGGACTGCACGCCGACCAGGCGCGCGGGGGCGCTCGACTGCACGCGCATGAAGGCGCCGGTCACCTTCTGGGCCCGCACGGTGGCGCGGATCCACGGGTCCGTGACACTCACCTGGGCAAGGGCGGAGGCGGAGAATACGGCGCCGGCGAGGATGGCAAGAAGCTGACGTGTCATGGCGGGAGACCGGTAAGTAGGTGGAACTGAAATTATAGCGTCACGGCCCGCCGCGCAGGTAGGCGCGCTCGACCAGCACCGTATCGACGCCGTCGGTCAGCCACACCTGGCCGTCCTGGATCGTGCACTGCAGCTGCATGTTGCGCTTGGCCATCTTCTCGAGCTGGACGCTGGCTTCGTTCGGGATGTTCACCACCGCGACGTTCCTGGCGCGCTCGATCTTGTTGGCGATTCCCTTGAACCAGATATCGCTGGTGGCGCTGTAGCTGTACACGAGCACCCGTTCGGAACGGCCGGCGGCCTTCAGCAGGCGCTTCTCGTCCGGCTGGCCGACCTCGATCCAGGTCTGGATGGCGCCGGTCAGGTCCTTGTGCCACAGGGCGGGCTCCTCGACGTCGAACAGGTCCTTGGTAAAGGCGAGCGCCGGGTCCGCGTGCAGGGCGAAGGCCAGCACCCGGATCATCACGCGCTCGTCGGTCTCGGACGGATGGCGGGCGATGGTCAGGGCGTGGTCGCCGTAGTAGTTGCGGTCCATGTCGGCGATCGACAGGTCGGCCTTGTAGATGGTTGCTTTGAGAGCCATGGGTGATCGGGAAGCGTAGCTAATGGTGGGGACAGCCCGCTATTGTCGCACGCGCCGCACCCGGCCGGGAAAGTGGCGGTATAGTGGGCGGTCCAGTCATCTTGCCAATACCATCGATCCGGAGACCCCCATGACCAATGCTTTTCCCCCGAACCAGCAGTTCCGCCTCGCCGCCCGCCCGCTCGGCCTGCCGCGCAGCGAAGACTGGCAGTTCCACGAAGAGGCCGTGGCCGAGGCCGAGGACGGCGGCATCGTCGTCAAGGTGCTGTACCTGTCGCTCGACCCGGCCATGCGCGGCTGGATGAACGAGGGCAAGTCCTACATCCGCCCCGTCGCGATCGGCGAAACCATGCGCGCCGGCGGGCTCGGCATCGTGGTCGACTCGCGCTCGGCGCGCTTCGCGGTGGGCGACTACGTGGCCGGGGGCACCGGCGTGCAGCGCTACTGGTCCGGGCCGGCGGACGACCGCACCGCCGCGTTCACCAGGGTCGACCCGCAGCTCGCGCCGCCGACGGCCTGGCTGAACACGCTCGGCATGCCCGGCATGACCGCCTTCTTCGGCCTGCGCGAAGTCGGCCAGCCCAAGGCCGGCGAGACCGTGGTGGTGTCGGGCGCGGCCGGCGCGGTCGGCATGACGGTCGGCCAGGTGGCGAAGAAGATGGGCTGCCGCGTGGTGGGCATCGCCGGCGGCCAGGACAAGTGCCGCTTCGTGGTCGAGCAGCTCGGCTTCGACGCCTGCATCGACTACAAGGCCGGTTCCGTCCACGCGGGCCTGAAGGAACACTGCCCGCAGGGCGTGGACGTGTATTTCGACAACGTCGGCGGCGACATCCTGGACGCGGTGCTCACCCGCATCAACATGAAGGCGCGCATCGTCATCTGCGGCGCAATCTCGCAGTACAACGCCACCAGCCAGGTCAAGGGACCGGCCAACTACCTGTCGCTGCTGGTGAATCGCGCGCGCATGGAGGGGATGGTCGTGTTCGATTATGCCCCGCGCTATGCGGAAGGCGTGGCTACCCTGGCCGGCTGGATGCGCGAAGGCAGCGTCAAGAGCATCGAGCACGTGACCGAAGGCTTCGAGCGCTTCCCCGAAGCGCTCCTGATGCTCTTCGAAGGCAAGAACCTCGGCAAGCTGGTGCTCAAGGTGGCGGACGCCTGACGCGGCGCCGGCGGGCGGCCTTGCACCGTCCGATCCGCCCCCTATAATGAACTTTGTTCCCCGTGGCGCGTCTATGCAGGTTGATACGCCATACCGTTGCGAGGTGAACATGGTTCAGTTTCCACTACGGTGTCCACGACCGGCCGGCTGCTCCGCCGGCCGGGGGTAGCGGCATGCATCCCCTCCACGCCTCCGAGCCGCCCGGCGGCCTGCTGGCCCAGCTGCGCGCCGACCACGCCCACGTGCGCGCCCTGTTCCACGCCTTCGCCATGCTCGAGCGTGACGACAAAGCCGAGCGCGAACGGGTGGTCGACGAGCTGTGCGACGCGCTGGCGCTGCATGCCCTGCTCGAGCACGAACTGCTCTACCCGGCGCTGCGCGGCGCGGTCGACGACGACCTGCTCGAGGATGCGGCGCTGGAACACGACAGCATCGCCGAACTCGTCGAGCAGCTCGGCTCCCTGTTCGCCGGAGACGGCTTGTTCGAGGTGAGCGTCGCGGTGCTGGCCGAGGAAGTCGAACGCCACGTCGCCTTCGAGGAGAACCTCCTGTTCCCGGGCTTTGCGCGCGCCGGCGCCGGCCAGCTGGACGTGGAGCTGGGCCTGCGGCTGCGCGCGCGCCGCGCCGCGCTCGAGTCCGATCTCCTGGCCGTGCCGCCGGCCATCGACGGCAGCGCAGCGCGCGGCCTGCTGCACGGGGCCACGGGGCGACTGCGCGAGCGGCGTTCGCGGCCGCGCTAGCGCCGGCGTGGGCAGCACGGCGACCTGCCGGCCCCGGCGAAGGAACTAACGCTCCAGCCTCCCCTCTAAACGGCACGAGCGCATCCATACGCGCTCGCGATTCTGCATGAGCTTTACGGCATTCCGTTTCGGACTTCCACCTCAGGGCACACAAGGAGAGCGACATGGCGACAAGCAAAGAGAACGGCAAGGGCAGTGCGCAGAAGAGCGGCGCCGGGGGCGGCCAGGCGCCGGCCAAGCGCGGTTTCGCAGCAATGGACCAGAACCAGCAACGCGAAATCGCCAGCAAGGGCGGACAGGCGGCGCACCAGAAAGGCACCGCACACGAGTTTGACTCCGAGGAAGCACGCCGCGCCGGCCAGAAAGGCGGCGAAGCGGTGAGCCGCAACCGCGCCCACATGGCCGACATCGGGCGCAAAGGAGGAGAAAGCCGGCAGTCGGCCCAGCGCGCCGCCGCTGCCGCCAAGAACGCCGGCAACCGCCAGGGCGACAAGGAAGCTTGAGCGCATTCCCGGCACGGCAGGCAGCGCGCTGACGGCCGGCCATCCCGACGATGTTTTCATACCACGGCGCAGCGGCGCCGTGGCCACGGGGCTCCCGAACGCCCCGGCGCCGTGTTACATTGCGGCCCCATGCACCGCTTACCCTACCTCACCGCCTATCCCGACACGCTGCGCGCCCAGGTGGGCGGCCTGATCGATGCCGGCCAGCTCGGCGAGGTGCTCCTGCAGCGCTACCCGGAGGCCCACGGCATTCGCACCGACAAGGCGCTGTACGCCTTCGTGCAGGACCTGAAGGACGACTACCTGCGCCAGGCGGCGCCGGTGTCGCGGGTCGCCTTCGACAGCAAGATCCACGTCGTGCAGCACGCGCTCGGACTGCACACCGCGATCTCGCGCGTGCAGGGCAGCCGCCTGAAGGCCAAGCACGAGATCCGCATCGCCAGCGTGTTCCGCGATACTCCCCTGCCCTTCCTGCGCATGATCGCGGTGCACGAACTGGCGCACCTGAAGGAGAAGGAGCACGACAAGGCCTTCTACAAGCTGTGCTGCTGGATGGAACCGCATTATCACCAGCTCGAGTTCGATCTGCGGCTCTATCTCACCTGGCTCGACCTCGGGGGACGCCGCCTGTGGGCTGCCACCGACTCCACCGTTGCCATCGAACAACAACAATTGTCAGATTGATTCCTCTGCACGATTGAACATCTCGACTTTCATAGTTGCCTTAGGTAAAGTTTCACAATTGCACGCCAGCTGGCGTGCATCCACGCTCCCCAAGCCGTCCACGCCGCAATTCGATTTCATGACCTACCAGTTTTGTTTCTCCGGCACACAAGTGCCGGCTGCCCTGCGCGGCAGTGCATTTGCTTGCGGCCTGCTGGCCGCCACGCTTGGCGGCAATGCTGCTGCGGCCGACCCGTCGTCCGCTGACACCCTGGCCTGGAAATTATCCGGCTTCGGTACCCTCGGCACGGTCCATGCGAGCGATCGCAGCGCCGACTTCACGTCGTCGGTCCTGCGCGCCACCGGCGCCGGCTACAGCGAACGCTGGAGCCCGGATGTCGACAGCCGCCTGGGCGCCCAGCTCGACGTATCGCACGGGCACTGGTCAGGCGTGGTGCAGGTGGTCAGCGAGCAGAACCTCGAAGGCAGCTACCGCCCACGCATCGAATGGGCCAATATCAAGTACCAGGTGACGCCCGACCTGGCGCTGCGCGCCGGACGGATCGCACTGCCCGTATTCCTTGCGGCCGACTACCGCAAGGTCGGATACACCATGCCCTGGGTGCGCCCTCCGGTCGAAGTCTATGGCGCGCTGCCGCTCTCCAGCAGCGATGGCGTGGATGCCACCTGGCGCTGGAGTTCGGGCGATACACGCCACGCAACCCAGGCTTTTTACGGCCGCACCGACACCCGGCTGTATGAAGACCGCCGCCTGAAGGCGCACGGCATCGCCGGGCTGTCGCACAGTATCGAGCGTGGTGCGCTGAGCGCACGCCTGTCGGTCCTGACGGCCCGCCTGAACACCCCGATCGGCGAAGAACTGTTCACCGCCTACCGCGCCTTCGGTCCCCAGGGCGCCGCGTTGGCGCGGCGCTACGAGATCGTGGACAAGCGCGTTTCGGTAGCCAGCGCGGGCTTCAGCTACGATCCGGGGCAGTGGTTCGTCAGCGCCGAAGTCGGACGCTCGCACACCCACTCGCTGCTCGGCCGCACCACGACGATGTACGCGGGCGCCGGCTACCGCTACAACAACCTGACGCCCTATGCCGGCTATGCCAACGTGCGCGCCCACGGCGCTACGCGCGACCCCGGCCTGCCCCTGTCCGGATTGCCGCCGCGGCTGCAGGCGACCGCCGCCTTCCTCAATGCAGGGCTGAATACCTACCTGTCGACGATCCCCATCCAGTCGACCATGAGCGCCGGCCTGCGCTGGGACCTGGTGACCGACGCCGCGCTCAAGGTCCAGTACGATCGTGTCCGCCCGACGGACGGCTCGCGCGGCTCCCTCATCAACCAGCAGGCCAGCTTCCGCTCCGGCCAGACCGTGCACGTCGCCAGCGTCGCGCTCGATTTCGTGTTCTGAGGCGGACCATGGCTACACGCATCCGTCATTACCTGGCTGCCGCTGCGCTGACGCTGGCGGCCTCGGCCAACGCATCGGCCGAACTGGTCGTCATCGTCTCGGCCCGCAATCCGTTGCCGGCAATGTCCAGCGACCAGGTCGCCGCACTCTTCCTCGGACAGGCCGGGCGCTTCCCGGACGGCGCCGAAGCCGTGGCGCTCGACCAGCGCCTCGGCACCAGCGAGCGCAACAAGTTCTATGCCCAGGTCACCGGCAAGACGCCAGCCCTGCTGAAGGCCCACTGGTCGAAGATGGTCTTCACCGGGCGCGGCCAGCCGCCGCGCGAAGCCCCCGACAATGCCGCCGTGCGCCGCATGGTGGCGGAGAATCCGGCGATGATCGGCTACATCGACCGTGCCGCGCTGGACGCCAGCGTGCGCCCGGTGCTGGTGCTGCGCTAGCGCCATGGACACCGTGGCCAGGCCCGCGATCGCCCAGGCGGCCCTGCGCCGTCCGTTCCGGCGCCGCCTCACGGCGATGGTGCACTGGCTCGGACACGGCCTGGAAACCCACGTCGCGCTGCCGGTGTTCGCTGCGCTGCTGGTGGTGCTGCTCTGGACCGCCGCCTGGCCCATGGTGCAGGCCGAGGAACAGGCCGCCCACGCCGCCGCGCGCAGCGCCACCCTCGAGCTGCTCGACACCTACGAAGCCCAGATGGCGCGCAGCCTGAGCGCCATCGACCAGACCCTGCGCGTGCTCCAGTACGCGGCCGAGACCAACGGTCCGGGCGCAGCCCTGGATGCGATGAGCGCGCGCGGCCTGCTGCCGCCGGGCCTGGTGTTCCAGGTGGCGATCATCAGCGAGTCCGGCCGCGTGCTGGCCAGCAATCCGCGTGCGCGCGCCGGCGGCGACGTCTCGCGCGCGCCGTGGTTCGCGTGGCACCGCGAGCGCACCGGCGACATCCCGTTCGTGAGCGAAACCATCGGCCGAAACGAACCGCACGTCGTGTTCTCGCGCCGCATCAACGATGCCGGGGGCCGCTTCGCAGGCGTCGCCACCGTGGCGGTCGACCCGGCCTACTTCACCAGTTCGTATGACGGCTCGCGCCAGGGCGGCCGCGGCCTGCTGGGCGTGGCCGGCAGCGACGGCGTGGTGCGCGCGCTGCGGATCGGCGAAGCGGTGTCCTGGGGCCAGCGCCTGGACATGGGCAAGCCCGACAGCGTGTTGCTGCGCACCAGCCCCATCGACGGCGAGCTGCGCTACACCAGCACGCGTCCGCTGGGCGGAGTCCCGCTGGTGGCCGTGGTCGGCCTGTCCGAACCCGAGCAGATGGCCGAACACCGCGCCGAACGCCGCGCCTGGCTGCTGGGCGCCAGCGCCGGTACCGCGCTGCTGGTGGCCGTCGTCATGCTGGTCAGCGCCTGGTCCTGGCAGCTGGCCAAGGCGCGCCGGCGCGAACGGCTGGCGCAGGAAACCTATGCCGCCGCCTCCGAGGCCAGCCTGGACGCCTTTTTCGTGCTGCGCACCATCCGCGACGGCGACGGCGCCGTGCACGACTTCCTGGTCGAGACCACGAATAGCCGCGCCGAACAGCTCACCGGCCTGCCCAAGGCGCACATGGAAGGCAAGCCGATGGCGGTGCTGCTGCCGTCCCACCTCGGCGCCGGCATCTTCGCGGACCTGTCGGCGGTCGCCACCGACAGCGTGGCGCGCGAAGCCGAGTGGCTGGCGCCGATGCGGACCAAGGAGAGCCGCTGGCTGCACCGGCAGGTAGTGCCGGTCGAGGGCGGCGTGGTGGCGATCGTGCGCGACATCACCGAGCGCAAGCTGGCCGAACAGCGGATCCGCCACCTGGCCCACCACGACGACCTCACCGGCCTGCCCAACCGCAGCCTGCTGCGCGACCGCCTCGGCCAGGCCATCCGCGACGCGGAGCGCAAGGGCAACTCGGTCGGCCTGGCCTTCATCGACCTGGACGGCTTCAAGCTGGTCAACGACGGCCTCGGGCACAATGCCGGCGACGAGCTGCTGAAAGTGGTGGGCGAACGCATGGGCCGCTGCCTGCGCCGCAACGACACGCTGGCGCGCTTCGGCGGCGACGAGTTCGTAATCCTGCTGCCGGACCTGTCGGGCGACCCGATGGCGATCACGCCGCTGCTGGAAAAGGTGCGCGAGGCCGTCACCGAGCCGGTCGAGGTCGAGGGGCAGGAAGTGCAGGTCAGCTGCAGCATGGGCGTGGTGCTCTACCCGCGTGACGGCGACGACGCCAATACCCTGATGATGAACGCCGACGCGGCCATGTACCGCGCCAAGGAAAACAAGGACAGCTTCCAGTTCTACGCCAGCGAAATGAACGCCAGCGTGGAAGAAAAACTGATCCTGCTGGAAGGGATGCGCAGCGCGCTCGAGACCTGCACGGCGCCCGGCGTCGATGCCGACGCCTGCCAGTTCCAGCTGCTGTACCAGCCGAAGGTCGACCTGCGCACCGGCCGCCTGTTCGGCGTCGAGGCCCTGATCCGTTGGCACCATCCCGAACACGGCCTGATCTCGCCGCTGCGCTTCATCGGCCTGGCCGAGGAGAGCGGCCTGATCGTGCCGCTGGGCGAATGGGTGGTGCGCACCGCCTGCGCCCAGGGCCAGGCCTGGCGCGCCGCTGGCCTGCCGCCCTTGAGCATCTCGGTCAACGTGTCGGCCCGCCAGTTCGAGGAAAAACGCCTGGTCGAGCGCATCGCCGAGGCCTTGCGCGATACCGGGCTGCCGCCTTCCGCGCTGGAAGTCGAGGTCACCGAAAGCTCGATCATGCGCGACCTGGGGCGCTCGGTGGAGAAGATGCGCGAACTCGAGCAGATGGGAATATCGCTGTCGATCGACGACTTCGGCACCGGCTACTCCAGCCTCTCGGCCCTCAAGTCCTTCCCGATCAGCCGCCTGAAGATCGACAAGAGTTTCGTGCGCGACCTGGCCGACAGCGCGGACGACCAGGCCATCGCCATGGCCGTGATCTCGCTCGGCCACAAGCTGGACCTGCGCGTCATCGCCGAAGGCGTCGAGACCGAGCAGCAGCGCGAGTTCCTGCGCGCAAACGACTGCGACGAAATGCAGGGCTACCTGTTCAGCCGGCCGGTGCCGTCCGAGCGAATCGCCGAGCTGCTGGCAGCGCAAGCCGCCATTGTTCCGCTTGCCGAGGAGCGGACATGACCCTGTTCGGCCGCATCGCCGTCCTGCTGTGGAGCGCCGACCGCGGCCTGCGCCGCACGCTGAGCTACTGGGTCGGCACCTGCCTGCTGTACAGCGTCTGCGGCGGCCTGATGCTGGTGCAGGTCGGTCACGGCATGACCGAGGCCGCGGCAGCGTACAAGCTGATCGGCTACGGCGGCTGCGCCACACTCGGCTTCTACTTCCTGATCCGCTTCAGCCCCCGGCTCGGGCTGGCCCCGGACCAGCTGGCCGTGTCGCAGGCCGTGTTCTCGCTCGCCTGCACCGCGATCGCCTACGGGCTGTCCGGTCCCCTGCGCGCGGGCGTGCTGCTCATGACGGTGGTGATCATCGTGTTCTGCATGTTCGCCGCGCGCCCGCGCCAGACGATGATGCTGTCGCTCGCGTCGATCGGGACCATGGGCGCGACCATGTGGTGGCTGTCGGCGCACGACCCGGTGCGCTTTCCGCCGCTGACCGAAGCGCTCACCTTCGGCTACCTGGCCGGCGCCCTGCTGGCCGCCGCGGTGCTGAGCGGCGAGATGCACAAGCTGCGCTCGCGCCTGAAGCGCCAGCGCCGCGAGCTGGGGGAAGCGCTGGAGACCATCCGCGTGCTGGCCACGGTGGACGAGCTGACCTCGCTGGTGAACCGGCGCCGCATGCACGAAGTCCTCGAGGCCGAGGAAAGGCGCCAGGCGGATGGCCCGCGCACCGGCGTCGGCAGTTGCGTCGCCCTGCTCGACATCGATTTCTTCAAGCAGGTCAACGACCAGTACGGCCACGCCGCCGGCGACGCGGTGCTGCGCAGCTTTTCGACGGTGGCGCGCTCCGCGCTGCGCGGCAAGGACGTGCTGGCGCGCTGGGGCGGCGAGGAATTCCTGCTGCTGCTGCCGGAGGTCGCGCCCGATGACGCACGCCTGGTGCTGGAACGGATGGCCGAGCGGGTCCACGCCATGGCGGTGCCGGGCGTGCAGGGCCGCCGCATCAGCTTCTCGGCCGGACTCGCCATGCGCAGCGACGGCGAACCCTTCGCCGACGCCATCCACCGCGCCGACAAGGCGCTGTACCGGGCCAAGCAGGCCGGGCGCAACCGCATCGTGGCCGTGTAAGCCCCCTCACAAGAAAGAAAACTACAGGCCAAGAGAAAGAAGGTGTTGATCAGCGCGCTTTCTTTTGTTACTTTACTACATCAACATTCCAATCGGAGGTGGTGTGGTGCTGAAGTCCCTTCTTGTCATCGCAGCCTGGCTGCCCGCTGCCTGGGGCCATGCCGCCCCCTACCAGATCCAGCACGTCGAGCCGCCCAACTGGTGGGCCGGCATGCAGCGTCCCGGCCTGCAGCTGATGGTGCACGGCGAGCGGATCTCCGAGCTGACGCCCGCCCTTGCCTACCCGGGCGTGCGCATCACCGGCGTGGAACGCACCGACAACCCGAACTACCTGTTCGTGAACCTGGACATCGGCAAGCAGGCCCGCCCCGGCGAACTCGCGCTGCAGTTCCGGCGCGGGAAGGAGACCCTCGCCACCCACCGTTACCGCCTCGAGGCGCGCCGGCCCGGCTCGGCACGGCGCGGCAGTTTCGGCCCGGCCGACGCGATCTACCTGCTCATGCCGGACCGCTTCGCCAGCGCCAGCGCCGCCAACGACCAGGCCGGCATGCTCGAAGGCGCGGAGCGCGCCAACCCGGTCAAGCGCCATGGCGGCGACCTGGCCGGCATGCGCGCCGGCCTGGACTACATCCGCGACCTCGGCTTCACCATGGTCTGGCCGACGCCCCTGCTCGAGAACAACCAGCCGAGCTATTCCTACCACGGCTATTCGCTGACCGATTACTACAAGATCGACCCGCGCTTCGGCAGCAACGAAGAATTCCGCGACTACGTGGCCGCCGCCAACGCGCGCGGCACCGGCGTCATCCACGACATCGTGCTCAACCACATCGGCACCGGCCACTGGTGGATGCGCGACCTACCGGCGCGCGACTGGATCAACCACGGCACCACCTTCAGGCCCACCAACAACCAGCACACGGTGGCCCAGGACATCCACGTGGCGCCGGAAGAAAAGGCGCGCTTCTTCGACGGCTGGTTCGTCGAGACCATGCCGGACATGAACCAGCGCAATCCGCTGGTGGCGCGCTACCTGATCCAGAATACACTGTGGTGGATCGAGTATGCGAACCTGTCCGGCATCCGCGAAGACACCTATTCGTATTCCGATCCGGCCTTTCTCAACGACTGGAACCGCGCCGTGGCCGCGGAGTACCCGCGCATGAACGTGGTGGGCGAAGAGATGGACGCACGGCCGCACATGGTGGCCTACTGGCAGAAGGGCGTCGTCAACCGCGACGGCTATGCTTCCCAACTGCCCACCGTGATGGACTTCCCGCTGTCCGACACCGCCGCCGAGGCGCTGGCCGAGCCGGAGTCGCATAACAAGGGCCTGATCCGGATCTACGAGATCATCGCGGCCGACTACCTGTACGCCGACCCGATGCGGCTGATGGTCTTCCCGGACAACCACGATCGGCCGCGCATCCTGGCCCAGGTCGACGACAAGCCGGATCTGGCCAAAACCAACCTGATCCTGATGGCGACCACGCGCGGCATCCCGCAGGTGTTCTACGGCACCGAGGTCTTGATCTCGAGCCCGAAACAGCGCGACGACGGCGTGCTGCGCGCCGACATGCCGGGCGGCTGGCCGGGCGACCGGGCCAGCGCCTTCACCGGCGCCGGGCTGTCTCCCGCCCAGCGCGACATGCAGGCCTTCGTGCGCACCCTGTTCAACTGGCGCAAGACCAGTTCCGCCATCACCGCCGGCAAGCTGACCCACTACCTGCCGCGCGACGGCAGCTACGTCTACTTCCGCCACGACGGCAAGCAGACCGTGATGGTGGTACTCAACAAGAACGCCAAAGACAGCAGCCTCGACCTGGCGCGCTTCGCCGGCATGATCAAGGGCGCGCGCCGCGCCACGGACGTGCTCACCGGCGCGGCGGTCGACCTGGGCGCGCCGCTGGCGCTGCCGGCCATGACCTCGAGGGTGCTGGCATGGTGAGGCAGGCCGGGAACGCGGCCGGCCGGCGCGTGCTGGTGGCCGGGGGCGTCGGCATCGACACCATCGTGCGCGTGCCGGCCCTGCCGCTGTCGATGGCCGACTCGATCCATGTGCCGCCCGTGCACGACTACGTGGCCCATACCGGCAATGGCGTCGCACTCGGACTGCTGGCGCTGGGCCACCGGCCGCTGCTGGTCGACTTCATCGGCGCCGACCCGCAGGCGGAGCTGGTCCACGCCCGCTACCGCGAGCGCGGGCTCGATTTCGATTACCTGGTGCACGAGAGCGGCACCCGGCGCAGCGTCAACCTGGTGGCCCCGGATGGCCGCCGGTTGTCGCTGTACGACGGCCGCCATCCGGACGAACTGCGCATGCCGCGCAGCTTCTACCTGCCGCGCATGCAGGAGGCCGAGCACGTCCACCTGAGCATCATGCCGTGGGCGGCGGAGCTGTTCGACGACGCGGCGGCGCTCGGCCTGCCGGTATCGACCGACCTGCACGACTGGGACGGCGACAATCCCTACTACCACCCGTTCGCCTGGCGCGCCGACCTGGTGTTCCTGAGCGCCGCCGCGCTGGGCGAGGGCGTGTTCGAGGCGATGCGCGCGATCCTGCGCAACGGGCGGGCGCGGGTCGTGGTGGCGACCGCCGGCGCCGCCGGCAGCCATGCCCTGGCGCGCGGGGACGACACGATCCGGCACACCGCCTGCGCGCTGCCCGACGGGCCGGTGGTCGACAGCAACGGCGCCGGCGACGCCTTCTCGTCCGCCTTCCTGCACGCCTGGTTCGGGGGTGCGCCGCTGGAGGCCTGCATGCGCACCGGGGCGATCGGCGGCGCGTTTGCCTGCCGCTTCCATGGCACGGCCGAACGCAGCCTGGGACTGGACGAGCTGGCGCGCTACCGCGCTGCAGACATCACGTAGGGTGGTCGGCTTGCCGACCGCGCGTCCAAACAGTGCCACTTGGCCCGATTGCGCTTCCATGCGGGTAGTGGCTGGACGCGCGGTCGGCGGAGCCGACCACCCTACTGGCCCTTGAGCCGTTCAGGCAGACAGACCCTGGCGGCTGCGCAGGCGCCGGATCAGCGCATCCGGATCGGCCTCCACCTGCAGCAGCTCGAGGTGCTGGCTGCGCACGAAGCCTTCCGTGCACTGGTGGCGCACGAAGTCGACCAGGCCGTCCCAGAAGCCGTTGGGGTTGAGCAGGCCGACCGGCTTGGCGTGGATGCCCAGCTGGGACCAGGTCAGCATCTCGAACAGTTCTTCCAGCGTGCCCATCCCGCCGGGCATGGCGATGAAGCCTTCGGACAGCTCGGCCATCATGGCCTTGCGTTCGTGCATGTCCTTGACCACGAACTGCCGCGTCAGGCCGGCATGGCCGACCTCGCGCTCGAGCAGCGCCTTGGGGATCACGCCGGTGGCCTCGCCGCCCAGGCGCAGCACTTCGTCGGCGATCTCGCCCATCAGGCCCACCTTGCCGCCGCCGTAGACGAGGCCGATGTTGTGTTCCACCAGCGCCCTGGCAAGGGCGCGGGCGGCTTCGGTGTAGATCGGGTTGACGCCGTGCGAGGCGCCGCAGTAGACGGCAAAGGTTTTCATGGATCGTTGTGCGTGTTACAGGAAATCGGCGCCGGGCCTGGCCTCGGCGGACAGCTTCTTGAGGTATTCCTCGGACAGTTTTTCGAACAGCAGGCGGGTGTCGCCGCGCAGGTAGGGACCGACCATCGACAGCACCTGGTAGCAGCCGCGCGCCAGCGCATCGGCGATCGCCTGCTGCTCGCTGTACTTGCGCGGATTGCGCACGTATTCGTAGGACAGCCAGTAGGTCGCCACCACCACCATGTTGGTGGCCATCGCGCCGATCTGCTGGTCGGACGCGTCGAGCGAGCCTTCGCTGCGCAGGTCTTCGCATAGCTGGCGCGCCACCTTGATCTTGTGCGCCAGGATCGCCTTGAAATGCAGCTCGAGCTTGCGGTTGCGCGACAGCAGGTCGTTCAGGTCGCGGTAGAAGAAACGGTAGCGCCAGATCAGCTCGAACATCAGGTGCAGGTAGAGCCACACGTCTTCCATGTTCGAACGGCGCCCGGCCGGCACGGTGAGGATGCGTCCGATTTCCGCCTCGAACTGGTTGAAGATCGAGTTGACGATGTCGTCCTTGTTCCGGAAGTGGTAGTACAGGTTGCCGGGCGAGATATTCATCTCCTCGGCAATGACCGTCGTCGTGATGTTCGGCTCGCCGAACTCGTTGAACAGCCTGAGCGAGAGCTCGAGGATGCGTTCGCGGGTCCGGCGCGGAGCTTTTTGTTGCATGAAGGGCGCAGTAGTGGATTCCAGCCCGGAGGATAACACCAAATGCTGTCAATGAGACAGCAGGGGCGGTGGATCAGGCGCCCTCGCCGTCGGGCTCGGCCGGTGCCGGCCTGGCGGCCCGGCGCGGGTGCACTGCGGCGGCCGTCGCGGCCGTGGCCGCGGGCTGGCGTGCGGACAGTTCCGCCAGCATGCGTTCGAGCTCGTCGACGCGGCGGCGCAATGCCTCGACCTCGCTGGCGGCAGGCACGCCGATGGTCGCCAGCGCGCGCGCCACGCGCTCTTCGAACACCTGTTCCAGCTTGCCCCAGGAGCCGCCGCCGCGGCCGCTCCTGCGGGCGGCGCGCTCGGCGGCCCGCGCCACCGTGCCGGTGGCTTCCTCCACTTCGCGTGCGCGCCGCGCCAGCACGCTGCCGTCGCGCACCAGGCGCGTGAACGAGCGGCCGCCCTCGCCTGCTTCCTGGGCCTGGGCAAAGGCGCCCAGGCCTGCCTGCCAGATCTGCTGGGCCGATGCGCGCACCGCGCGCGCGAGCGCCTCGTCCTCGTCCGTCGCCGGAAGTTTCTTGCTCATGACCGATCCTCGTGAACCTCGTGCCTGCCATTCTAGGCGGGCACGCTAGAACCGGGGTTCTAAAGGGAGGCGCGCGACAGCACCTCCATGGCTGGCTTTAAAGGCTGTATCAAGCGCTCCTCAAGGCGCGGGGCGGCTGCGTCCCAGGGCCAGCGCCTGCCGGATATGCTCGCGCAAGCTGGCCGCCGACACCGGCTTGGCATAGTGGGCATCGGCCAGGCCGGCGCGCAGCGCATCCTCGATCTCGGCCAGGTCGTGCTGGCCGGTCAGCATCAGGCGCAGTGTGCGCGGGTAGCGCGCCGCCACCTGCGCCAGCAGCTCGGTGCCGTTCATGCCGGGCATGGCCTGGTCGCACAGGATCAGGTCGACCGGTTCGCGCCCGAGCAACGCCAGCGCCTCGGGACCGGAGGCCGCGCCCAGCACACGCAGCGGTTCGCCCTCGAGCATGTCGGCCAGCACGGCCAGCATGAAGGGATCGTCATCGACCAGCAGGATGGTCGGCAGCGCCTCCACGGGCGGCGCCGTGGAGACCGGCACCGGCGGCAGGAAGGCTTCGAGCTCCGCCACGAAACTATCGGGCTCGATCGGTTTGCTGATGTAGCCGTCGAAGCCGGCGCTCAGCACCCGTTCGCGGTCGCCCGCCATCGCCAGCGCGGTCACGGCCAGCACCGGCACCGGGGCCAGCCGGGGATCGCGCTTGAACGCGGCCACGACGTCGTAGCCGCTCATGCCGGGCAGGTTGACATCGCAGGCTACCAGGTCGGGCAGCTCGGCGCGGGCGGCGGACAGGCCCTGCGGCCCGTCCGGCGCACTGGCCGTGGTATGGCCGTAGGCGGTGAGCAGGAACGCCATCAGCTCGACGTTAGCGGGATTGTCTTCGATGATCAGGATGCGGGCCAAGTCGGCGCTCCGGTGGCGGCGTTGCGTTTATCCTAACACGCGACCCGTCAATACAGCTACCGGCCCGATGCGCCTTCAAACCGCGCCGTTCCGCTGCCGCTGCCCCCCCAGGATTTCGCGCATGAGCGTGTCCAGCACGCGCGGGTTGCGGCCCAGCGCCACATGGCCGACGCCGCCGAACGCCAGGTTGCGCGCACCCGGCAGTTCGCTCGAGGTTTGCGGCGCGATGATGTTGTCGTGGTGCGACCAGATCGAGGTGACCAAGGCGCGTGCCGCCGCGTCCTCGCCTTGCGCCAGCTCGCGCAGCCAGGCGCATTCGGGTGGCTCGCCCGCCGCCAGCCGGCGCATCTGGGCCGCGTTCAGGCCGAGGCCGAAGGCGGCCAGGCAGGTGCCGTGGTGCGGCGTGCCGAGCGTGATCAGGCGCGCCACCCGCGCGGCGCCGCAGGCGCGCATCCAGGCCCGCGCCACCAGCCCGCCCATGCTGTGCGCCACGATCACGACCCGGTCCGCGCCGGTGGCCGCGCACAGCGCCTCGACCGCGCGCTCGACCAGCGGCGCGTAGCCGTCGATGTCGCCCATCAGGGGCTCGAGATCGACCGTGGCGTGGCTGATGCGGGCGGCGTCCAGGCGCGGGGCCAGGTGCGCCCAGTAGCCGCTGTTGCAACCGTAACCGTGCAGCAGCAGGACCGGGGGCGCCGTCGAGCCGGGATGCACGCGGGTGCGGGCGCTGGCGCGCGGCATGGTCCAGGACGACTGCAGCATGCTCGCAGCGAACTCCTCGAGGAACATGCGCAGGCGCGCGCCGGCGCCCCGCACCCGGTATTCCTCGGGCGTCGGGCTGGCGAAACGCGCGCTCATGAAGAAGTTGTTGGCGTTGATCGCGAGGCGCACCAGCAGCACGCTGCCCAGGCCCAGGCCCAGTGCCTGCCAGCGGCCGGCGCCGAAGATCTGCACCGCGGCCAGGCCGATGCCCAGGGCGGCGAGCGCCTGGACGATCAGCAGCAGCTGGAGCAGGCGGCGCGCGCTCATCATGTTGCGTCCGGCGCCAGCCGCGCGGCTGGCCTGCCGGTCAGCGCCGTCGCCAGGCCGCTCGCCAGCTTCGCGGCGAGTCCGTAGATCGTCAGTTGGGGATTGGCGCCGAGCGAAGTCGGGAACAGCGAACCGTCGTGCACGGACAGGTTGGCAAGGCCGCGGTAGCGGCCATCGGGCGTCGTGACGCCGAGGCGCTCGTCGCCCGACATCGCGCAGCCGCCCATCACGTGGGCCGAGGCCACGCGCGTGAGCTGCAGGCCCTGCGGCAGCGCCGCGATCGCGGCCTTCGCTTCGCGCCACGACGTGTAGCGGCGCGCCATCTCGTGCGCAGGCTGCACCGCGCCGGCGCCGGCCGCGAACTGGATCTCGGCCATGGAAAGCAGTGCGCGGCGGGCGCCGTCCCGCAGGTAGTCGGTGAGCGGATAATCGAGTTCCGGGCTGCCGTCGGCGCGCAGGCGCACCGCGCCGCCGGTCGCCTCATCGTGGAAGCCGTCGCGCAGCAGCGCCAGCATGCCGTGCAGGTGCGGAAAGTCGCGCATCATGGCGGCGTGGCTTTCGCCGAAACCGTTCATGGTAGTGGCCAGCAGCAGCGGATGCAGCGGCGGCGCTTCCAGCTTGTAGCCGATCGGGCCGTCCGGCGCGCCGGCCAGGAAGTGGTCGGAATACACGGTCTGCGGTGCGCCGGCCCAGGCCTCGACCCGCTGCGGAAAGAAGGCGGCCGAGATGACGGTGGGATGCAGGAAGGTGCGCCGGCCCAGCAGCCCGCTGGGATCGGGTGCGCCCGAGCGCAGCAGCAGGGCCGGCGAATTGATCGCGCCGCCGGCGACCACGAAATGGCGCGCACGCAGGCGCAGCATCCGTCCGGTGGGCAGGATGCCGGCCGGGTCGAGCGCGCGGCACAGCAGCGCGCTGGCGCGCTCGCCGGCGAACACGAAGCGCTCGCCCTGCGCGCGCGTGACCAGGGTCGCGCCCTGCTCCAGCGCGGCGGGGATGCAGGTCACCAGCATCGATTGCTTTGCATTGGTCGGGCAGCCCATGCCGCAGTAGCCGAGGTTCCAGCAGCCCTTGACATTGCGGCGGATCAGGCCGGTGCCGATGCCGAGTTGCCGGGCGCCGCGGCGCAGGATGTCGTTGTTCTCGTTCGGCGCGCCGGGCCAGTCGCCGATGTGCAGGCGCGCTTCCATCATGGCGAACCAGGGCGCCATTACATCCTGGGTCGCCTCAGGCAGCGCGTAGTGGCGGCGCCACCAGTCGAGCGTGGCGGGCGGGGTGCGGAAGCTCGAGGTCCAGTTGACGGTGGTGGAGCCACCCACGGTGCGGCCCTGCAGGATGTTGATGCCCTTGTCCGCGGTCTTGCGCGCGGCCGATTCCTGGTACAGCATCGGATAGGCCTCGGCCTCGCGCATCCTGAAGTCCTGCGAAGACTTCAGCGCGCCCTCTTCCACGATGATGACGGACAGTCCCGAGCGCGCCAGGATCTCGGCCGTCACGGCGCCGCCGGCGCCGCTGCCGACAATGACGACGTCGGCCTCCAGCGTGCGGTCCTCCGTGAGCGCGGCGGCGTCGACGATCTTCCAGCCTCTGGCGACGCCCGCCGCGATCGGGTCGGGAATCAGGGGCGCAGGCGCGGCGGGCTTCATGGCAGCGCTCCCGCGAGCTCCTTCATCGGTCCGGGATAGCCGGTGGCGGCCCAGCTGGCGGGTTGCGCATACCATGCGCCGAGCACCAGGTCATGCAGCGCATGGTAGGCGCTGCGCAGCAGGCCGATGCGGTGCAGGCGCCAGTCCTGCAGGAAGGCGCTCACCTCCTCGACGTGCGCCGCTTCCCAGCCGCCGGAGACGCCGGTGAGCAGGCGCCGCGCCGGGGCCAGCGCGAGCAGGCCGAACAGGTCCTGCACTTCCTTCTGGATGGCGGGCGGCAGGCCGAGGATGGCCGCGTGCACCCCGTCGATGGTGGACCCGAGGGCCGCTTCCCGCCCTGCCCCGCCAGGCAGGGCGCCGGCCAGGATCGCGGGCGCGATCGCATGCAGGGCCGCGCGCGCTTCGCCGTCGAGGGCAAAACGATGCGGTGCCCCGCTATGCGCGGCGCGATACAGCGCGCCGCCGGCCGCCAGCGCAAGCGCGGCCAGGCCGCCGGCTTTCAGGAAAGTCCGTCGTGATGTTCCCATGTCCCCATCCCAGGCATTGCCTTGTGTGTTTTGCCTAGTGTACGACAAAGGAAAACGCCGTCGGCGGCCGGCACTTGAGGAGGCGCTCCAGGCGGCTCTTCAGCGCGGCGCCAGGCCCATCGCCTCGAGCCGCAGCAGGATCTCGGTGCGCCGTTCACGCTTGACCTCGATCCAGCTGCGGCCCTCGACGGCGCCGATCAGCGCATACAGGCCGTTCAGGTTGAAGCCGGGGACCTGCCGGCGCAGGCGGGCGTAGACGTCGAAGGGGTCGGCGGCGCGCAGCGCCTCCGGCGTGTGGATGCCGGCCTGCACCAGCCAGGCTTCGGTGCGCGGGCCGAGGCCCGGCATGTCGCGCAAGCGCAGCACTTCCTTCATGATCGCGTTCTCCTGTTGGCCATCGCAGGCAAAGGATATGTGCATCCAGTGCCCTGGAGGCAAATATTCGATGCTTTATTTTTTCGGCGCGTGCTGGATGATCTCGCGGGCGATCCCGCGCAGGATGTTGACTTCCTCGGTTTCCAGCTGCGTGCGCGCGAACAGGCGCTTCAGGCGCGGCATCAGCTTCTTCGGGTTGTTCGCGTTGAGGAAACCGAGCGCCACCAGCGCTTCTTCCAGGTGCGCGTACATGCCCTCGACCTGGGCCAGGCTGGCGGCATCGCCGTGGAAGCCGACGCCGCGCGTGTCCACGCTGTCGCCGGTGGCGGCCATCCGGCATTCGTAGGCCAGCACCTGCGCCGCCTGCGACAGGTTGAGCGAGGAGTAGTCCGGGTTGGCCGGTATGTTGATCAGGACGTTGCATCCCTCGACGATCTCGTTCGGCAGGCCAACCCGTTCGTTACCGAGGAGCAGGGCGGGCCACAGCCCGCCCTGCGGCGGCCTGTCGCCCTGCGGCGGGCTGTCTCCCTGCGGCGGGCTGTGGCCATGCGGCGGGCTGTGGCCCTGTCCCGCCGCGTGCTCGGCGAAGGCCCGCGGGGTCCAGATGGGCGGCGAGAACTCGCGCAGGCGCGCCGACACGGCGGCGGCGAAATTGCAGCCTTCCAGCGCCTCGCCGATGGACGCGACGATGCGCGCGCCCTGCAGCACGTCGCCGGCGCCGCTGGCGAAGGCCACCGCCTCGGCGTCGCCCAGGGGGTTCTCGCAACGGGGCGCCACCAGCACCAGGTCGCTGAAACCCATCGTTTTCATGGCGCGCGCCACCGAGCCGACATTGCCGGCGCGGCTGGTCTCGACCAGTACGAATCGGAGCCTTTTGAATAGAGATGTGTTGATTTCGGTCGGGTTCATTTAAAATAGCGGCAACGCGCGGTGCGAGCGCCTGATTTCCTGGACAAGTCAGTCCGGGATTTTAACGGGTTCGGCACCGCTTTGCTCTTTGTCATTCCCTATTCAGCAGACCGTTCACGGCGCATCGATGCGTGGTGGGCGTTCGCGTTTTTTCCACGGAAAGCCCATGCACCCAATGCTCAACACGGCCATCAAGGCCGCCCGCCGCGCCGCCACCGTCATCAACCGCGCGTCCTTCGATCTCGATCGCATCACCATTTCTGAAAAAAATCACAACGATTTCGTGACCGACATCGACCAGGCGTCGGAACAGGCGATCGTGGAAACGCTGCTGAAGGCCTACCCCGACCATGCCATCCTGGCGGAGGAAAGCGGCGCCTCGAAGAACCTGAATGACGAGAGCGAAAACGTGTGGATCATCGACCCGATCGACGGCACCACCAACTTCCTGCACGGCTACCCCAACTACTGCATCTCGATCGCCCTGAAACAGAAAGGCGTGATCACCAACGCCCTGGTCTATGACCCGGTGCGCAACGACCTGTTCACGGCCACCAAGGGCGCCGGCGCCTACCTGAACGACAAGCGCATCCGCGTGCGCAACCACGACCGCATCGGCAAGGCCCTGCTGTCCTCGGGCCACGGTCCGGACCCGCGCGCGCTGGCCGAATACCTGCGCATGTACGAAGTCGTCGCCTCGCGCTGCCACGGCGTGCGCAGCGGCGGCTCGGCCGCGCTGGAACTGGCCAACGTGGCTGCCGGCCGCATCGACGGCTTCTTCGAAAAGGGCCTGAAGGTGTGGGACATCGCCGCCGGCGCCTTGCTCGTGACCGAAGCGGGCGGCATCGTCGGCGAGTTCAGCGGCGAGTCGGACTACCTGCACAAGGGCGACGTGATCGCGGCCGGTCCGAAGGTTTTTGGCGCCATGATCCCGCTCCTGTCTCCTTTCGCGTAGAATACCCGTTGTGCTTCCGGGGCTTGATCATCTTGCCCCGTTCACCGGACGGAAAGTCCCGGTCAGAAACTTTCCATAGAGAAACAATTCCTCTATAATCCCGGCTGTCACCCGAGGGGTGGCAGCGTCCGGCGTTACCGCGGTTACCACTGCGCCCGCCTGCAATGACTAATCCGATTTTCCCGGACTGGCGCCGCCTTTGGCGACGGGCCATCTTTTATAAAGAATCTATGTCATTTTCTACTCTCGGTTTGTCCGACGCGATCGTTCGCGCGGTAACTGAACAAGGCTACACCAGTCCGACCCCGATCCAGGCGCAAGCCATCCCCGCCGTCCTGAACGGCGGCGACCTGCTGGCCGGCGCCCAGACCGGCACCGGCAAGACCGCCGGCTTCACCCTGCCGATCCTGCAACGCCTGTCGACCGATGCGGTCGGCAGCGCGCTCAAGAGCAAGGTCGCCCCGCGCGCCATCCGTGCTCTGGTGCTGACCCCGACCCGCGAGCTCGCGGCCCAGGTCGAGGAAAGCGTGCGCGTGTACGGCAAGTACACCAACCTGAATTCGGCCGTGATCTTCGGCGGCGTCGGCATCAACCCCCAGATCAAGCTGCTCAAGCACGGCGTCGACGTGCTGGTCGCCACCCCTGGCCGCCTGCTCGACCACGCGGGCCAGCGCACCGTCGACCTGTCCAAGATCGAGATCCTGATCCTGGACGAAGCCGACCGCATGCTCGACATGGGCTTTATCCACGACATCAAGAAAGTGCTGGCCCTGCTGCCGCCGAAGCGCCAGAACCTGCTGTTCTCGGCTACCTTCTCGGACGAGATCAAGGCCCTGGCCGACAAGCTGCTGAACAACCCGCATTCGATCGAAGTGGCGCGCCGCAATTCGACCGTGGAAGTGATCGCGCAAAAGATTCACCCGGTGGACCGCGACAAGAAGCACCCGATGCTGTCGCACCTGATCAAGGAAAACGACTGGCACCAAGTGCTGGTGTTCACCCGCACCAAGCACGGCGCCAACAAGCTGGTGGAACAGCTGGGCCGTGACGGTATCGGCGCGATGGCGATCCACGGCAACAAGAGCCAGACGGCGCGCACCAAGGCGCTGGCCGAGTTCAAGGACGGCAGCCTGCAGGTGCTGGTGGCGACCGACATTGCGGCGCGCGGCATCGACATCGACCAGCTGCCGCACGTGGTGAACTACGACCTGCCGAACGTGCCGGAAGACTATGTGCACCGCATCGGCCGTACCGGCCGTGCCGGCGCGACCGGTGAAGCCGTGTCGCTGGTGTGCGTGGACGAGCACCAGATGCTGAAAGACATCGAAAAGCTCATCAAGCAGACCCTGCCGCGTCAGGTGATCCCGGGCTTCGAGCCCGACTTGAACGCCAAGGCGCAACCGATCCAGCTGCGCAGCGGCGCACCGGGCCACAACAACCGCGGCGGCGGCCGTCCGGGCGGCAACCGCGGCGGCCAGGGCCAGCCACGCAGCGTCAACGCCGGCGGTAACGGCGGCCGTCCCGCCGGTGGCGGTGGCGGTGCCCCCCGCAACGGCGCCAGCGCCAGCCGCGGCCCACGCTCCGGCGCCCCGCGCCAGGGCGGCCGCGACCGCTAATCTCTGCAGGGCCGCGTCGCCGGCCCTCGCCTGGCCATGAGGGTCAGAGTCGAATTATCGGGAAACATTGAAAAGTTTCCGAATAATTCGACTCTGACCCTCATTGTTTTTGCCAGCTTCAACCGTAGCAAACCGTGGGGTCAGAGTTCAATTATCGGGAAATTTAACAATCTTTCCCGATAATTGGACTCTGACCCTATTTGTTTTTGGGCTGCCGAGATATTTGATGACTCAAGTACTTGCAAATAGTCGGGAGGGGGTATATATTTGCGCAATCAACTATTGCTCAACGAAAGACCACATCATGACCGACTCCACCCCCGACACCGGCGCCCCGCTCGACAGTCCCACCAGCGAGTTCTGCCTGCGCATGGCGCGCGCCTGGGCGGCGCTGTCGCGGCGGCTCGACAGTTCCCTGGGCAGCCTGCACGGGATCAGCTTTGCCGATTACCAGTTGCTGCTGAGCCTGCAGCGGGCGCCGGGTGGGCGGCTGCGCCGGGTCGACCTGGCGGAAAAGCTCGGCCTGACCGCCTCCGGCGTCACCCGCTCGCTGCTGCCGCTCGAAAAAATCGGCCTGGTCGGCCGCCAGAGCGATCCGCGCGACGCACGGGTCGGCTACGCCATCATCACGCCCACGGGCAGCGAGCTGGTCACGAATGCCGGCGTGGTCGTGCACAACGTCAGCCGCATGCTGCTGGGCGCGCCCTCGCGCACGCAGCTCGACGCGACCTCGACCCTGCTGGCCCAGCTGGGCGGCAGCCAGTAGCGACGCACCAACTGGGCCGGCAAGCGGTCCTCCTTCCGATCCGAGCCCCGCCCGGCCGTGCAAGCGTATGGCCGGCAAGGGCTGCGCTCGCCTGCGACGCGGGCGGCTTCCTCCTGTGGAATCGACATGAACGACAAAGCAGCGCTGCGGCGCAATCCCAATTTCACCTGGCTGATGAGCGGCGCCGTCGTCTCCGCCCTCGGCGACCAGTTCACCATGATCGCCCTGCCCTGGCTGGTGCTGCAGCTCACCGGGGATCCGCTGGCGCTCGGCCTGACGGTGGCGGCGATGGGTCTTCCCCGCGCCATCCTGATCCTGTTCGGCGGCGCCCTGGTCGACCGATATTCGCCCAAGCGCATGCTGATGCTGACCAAGCACGCCAACGCGCTGCTGCTGGCCATCCTTGCCGCGCTGGTGCTGCTCGGGAAGGCCACGCTGCCGCTGGTGGCCCTGCTGGCGGTCGGCCTCAGCCTCGCCTCCGCCTTCAGTATCCCGGCCGGCACCTCGATCCTGCCGCATGCCGTGCCGCCCCCGCAGCTGGCGGCCGCGAATGCCGCATTGATGGGGGTGCGCCAGCTCAGCATGCTGGCGGGGCCGCTGCTGGCCGGCCTGCTGTTCGTGCTGGCCGGCGACGGCAGCGCCGGCATGCACGATGCCCGCGGCCTGGGCCTCGCCTTTGCGGCCGACTGCCTGAGCTTCGTGCTCTCGGCCTGGACCCTGTCGAAAGTCAGGCCGCTGGTCTCGGCCGCGCCGGACAAGGCTCACCAACCGGTGCTGCGCGCGGTGGGCGCCGGCCTGGCCACGGTCTGGCGCGATCCGCAGCTGCGCACCGCCTTCCTGTACTGGGGCTTGTGCGCCTGCGTGGTCGGCGGCCTGATGCAGGTGGCCCTGCCGCTGCTGGCCAGCGAGCGCCTGCACGGCGCCTCGGCCCTGGCCCTGCTGATGGGCGCCCATGGCGCCGGCGCACTGGCCGGCATGGCGCTGTCCGGCATGCCCGGCCGGCGCCGCGTCGTCAATCTTGGCGTCACCCTGCTGCTGGTGGATGGCCTGGTCGGCCTCCTGGTGGCGCCGATGGGCCTGGTCACCCAGGGCTGGCAGGGCATGCTGCTGCTGGCCCCGATCGGCGTGCTCGGCGGCTTCGTGCAGGTCGCCGTGTTCACCTGGATCCAGCAGCGCGTGCCGCAGGCCATGCTGGGCCGGATGATGGGCATCTTCATGTTCGTCTTCATGGGCCTGGCGCCGCTGGCCGCGGCCGGCGCCGGCTGGCTCGCCACCCGGCTCAGCCTGGACGCCCTGTTCGCCGGGGCCGGCCTGTTCCTGGCGGGGGCAGCGGTGCTGGCCTGGCTGTTCACGCCGATGGCCACGCTCGCCGACGCGGCGCCGCCGGCGCCGCATGGCCAAGCGAAGCACCGGGCAGACGCTGGAGCGACGTAGAATGGCGGGATTGCCAGCATCCCGCCAAACGCATGCCACAGTTCGCCGCCAACCTGAGCCTGATGTTCAACGAGGTACCCTTTCTCGACCGCTTCGCCGCCGCCCGCGCGGCCGGCTTCGATGCGGTCGAGTTCCTGTTTCCGTATGCCTTCGAACCAGAGCAGATCGCGGCCCGCCTGCAGCGCTACCGGCTGGAAGCCGTACTGCACAACCTGCCGGCCGGTGACTGGGCCGCGGGCGAGCGCGGCCTGGCCTGCGACCCGCGCCGGACCGGAGAGTTCCAGGACGGGGTCGGCCTGGCAATCGAATATGCCCGCGAGCTGGGCGTGCGCCGCCTGCACTGCCTGGCCGGACGCCTGCCGCCCAAGGTCAGCCATGAACGGGCGCACGCGGCCTATGTCGCCAACCTGCGCCACGCCGCCACGCAATGCAGCACGCACGGGATCGCGCTCCTGATCGAGCCGATCAACGACCGCGACATCCCCGGCTACTTCCTGACCGGCACGCGCCAGGCCCGCGCCGTCATCGAGGAAGCCGGCGCCGAGGGGCTCGCGCTGCAGTACGACATCTACCACATGCAGCGCATGGAGGGCGAGCTGGCCGAGACCATCCGCCGCCACCTGCCGCTCATCAAGCACATCCAGCTGGCCGACGTGCCTGGCCGTCACCAGCCAGGCACCGGCGAGATCCATTTTCCCTTCCTGTTCCACCTGCTGGACGAGCTCGGCTATGACGGCTGGGTCGGCTGCGAATACCTGCCGCAGGGCGACACGCTGGCCTCGCTGGGCTGGCTCGGGGAGGAGCGCAAGCGCGCCGCCTCCCGGCTGGACAGCCGTTGATCGTTCGGGCAACATGGGCGTTTAAACAGCGAGGAGCGGCGATGATCCAGGGATTGCGGACGGTAATCTACCCAGTCACGGAACTGGCCGGGGCGACGGCCTGGTATGAACAGGTCCTCGGACGGGCGCCCTATTTCAAGGAAGCCTTCTACGTGGGCTTCGAGGTCGGCGGCTTCGAGCTGGGCCTGGTTCCCGACGGCCAGCCCGGCACGGCCGGCGCCGTCGCCTACTGGGGCACGCAAGACATCGACGAGGAAGTGGCGCGCCTGAGCGCACTGGGCGCGCAAGTCGAGTCGCCGGTCGAAGACGTCGGCGGAGGGATCCGCGTGGCCACCGTGCGCGACCCTTTCGGCAACCTGTTCGGCGTGATCCGGAATCCGCACTTCAACCGCGCCAAGGTCGAGTAAGGCAGCAACATCGTACTTGCACTAGGAAATTGACTATTAGCAAAACTCCTGACCACGGAGTTTGAAACAATGGGACCTTTCGGGCTGCCCCTTGCGGCCAGAAAGGACCCATATGCTGCGACATATCTCGATCCGCCTGCAGTCCCTCCTCCTGTGCGCCCTGCTGCTGGGCGGCTGCGCCACCACCGGCGGCGGCCCGGTCAGCCTGCAGGAAGTGCGCGAGTTCGCCGATGCCTCGGCGCGCCTGGGGGGATATGCCGAGCTGGCGCGCCGCTACCGCGACACCTACCAGCGCGAACAGCCCTACCTGTCTCCCGCATCCGACAGGCTGGCCCGCGAAAACGACGCCAAGCGGCGCGCCGTGCACGAGGACTTCATCGCCATCCAGAAGACCCTGGTGCTCTACATGCAGACGCTGAGCCTGCTGGCCGGCGACGCCAGGTACGACCTGTCTGACCGCATCGACGACCTGGGCAATGGGCTGAAGGCAAATACCGAGTCCGGCCTGACCCAGCGCCACATCACCGCCTATACCGGCATGACCCGGCTCCTGACGCGGGTCATCGCGTCGGGCTACCAGGGCCGCAGCGTGGAGACGATGGTGCGCGACGGCGACGCCGACGTACAGGCGCTGCTCGACGCCATGATCTCGCTCACCCGCCTCTACTACAAGACCAACGAGAATGAAAAGAAGACGATCCTCGGCATCTTCGATGTCGAGATCCCGTTTTCCACGCGTAATTCCGACCGCATGCTGGTGACCCTCGCCAAAGTGCATTACCTGAACAAGGCCACCGAATACAAGCTGGTCGACCGCCGCTACGAGCTGGCCCTGCAGGGGCTGACCAAGGTCGCCCTGGGGCACCAGAAGATGCGCGAGAACCTCGGCAAGCTGTCGGATGCTGAAATCCGGCGCCTGCTGGCCAACTACGGACGCGACCTGCGCACCATCCGCGACGGCCTGTCCGGCGACTGACAGGAGAGCACATGGCTATCACCCCCACCCGCAGCAGCCCTGCCCCGGACGCCGGTCCATCCGCCGATGCGGCGGACGGCGCCGCCGCCGTCGTCCCCGCGCCCGCCACGGCAGCGCCGGCCGCCGCCGGCCTGTCCAGCGCAGACAAGATCGTCGAGCTGGCAGACCAGCTGTCGGCCTGCGCCGACCAGCTGCACGAGCGTGTGATGAAGGAAATCCGCGGCTACGGAGGCAGGCCGGTGCCCGAAGAGGTGCAGGCCAGCGCACGCGCCCTGTTCGACGACGAAGTGCTGCTGCGCCAGCGCGCCAACGGCCTGTATGCCGACGCCGCCACCTTCATCGTCAAGGGCCTGGGCAAGCCGCAGGCAAACCTGGTGAAACTCACAGCAGATGCGGCCGAGAAGATCCGCAAGATCGGCCGCATCGGCGAAGTCACGGGCCTCGTCGGCGGGCTGTTGAGCCTGGCGGGCGCCGCGGCAACGGGCCAGCCGCTGCCGGTCCTGGCCGCCATCGAGAAAATCGAAAAGCACGGCAAGGCGCTCGACGCGCTCAAGCCGAAGCCGCCCGCGAAAGCAGGCTGAAGGCCAAAGCCGGCCCGGGTACGGCCCGTCAGGCGACCAGTTCGGGGCGGCTGGAAGGGTCGAAGTCGGCCCAGTCGCCGTCGACGATATTGCCTTCGGCGCGTTCGATGTGGTGGGCTCCGAGCCGGCGCAGCACGTCGACCGCACGGTCGGCCTGGCCGGCGTCATCGAACGCCACCGCCACCAGCATGCCCGCTGCGCGCGGCGGCACGCGGTTCTCGGTGCTGCCCTCCTCCGACTCGCCGCGTTCCTTCATCTTGGAAAAGCTGAACAGCGAGCCGACGTGGCCGCCCACCAGGCCGCCAACGATCGGACCCAGCGGTCCAGTAACGGGGGAAGTCGCCGCACCGATGGCCGCGCCGACCGCGCCGCCCGTGGCCACGCCCTTGACCACGCCTTCCGGTGTCTCCTTGGCGCCGGGGGATTGCAAATGGTCGCCGCCGATCGGCGTCTGGTCGTGCTGGCCCGGCTGGCTCAGGTAAAACCCGCTGATCCGGCCGACGTCGAAGCCTGCGTCGGACAGCGCGGCGCGTGCGCGGTCGACGTCATCCTGAAGCTGGAAACGCCCTGCGATAATGATGGACATGACATATTCTCCTGGATCGTGGTGTGCTCAACTATGCCCGCGACGCGCGTCCTGCTCTGTACGGGGGCGCACGCAGGCCAGTACGCCGGGCTCAGCGCCACTGACCGTAGACCACCTGCCCGCCGGCGGGTTCTTCCAGGAAGGGCTTCGGTTCGGGGGCCCAGTTGCGCGGATCGGTCCTGAAGTACTTCTGGAACTCGTCGAACAGGTCCGGGTGGCGCGCCGCCAGGTCCCAGGGCTGCTCGAAAAAGCTTTCGGTGGCGACGGCAAAGAACTCGGCCGGATTGCTGGCCCCGTAGGGGTCGAGCACACCCCGGTGCCCCCACATCGCGTCGCGTCTCAGCGCGGTAAAGTTGCGCGACAGGACCTCGGACCAGCTGCGGTAGCGTTCGGTGCTGCCCAGGTAGGGTGCGCCGTTGGTGCTGCCCGACTCGCTGTCGAGCTGGTGGGCGAACTCGTGCAGGACGACGTTATGATCCGGGGATTCGTCCATCCCGGCGCGGCGCACATGGTCCCATGACAGGATCACCCGGCCGTCGCCCCAGGATTCGCCCAGCAGGTCCTGGCGCTGTTCGGTGACGACGCCGGCCTCGTCGACCTCCTTGCGCGGCGCCAGGAAGGCGCCCGGGTAGACCAGCACCGCATGCAGCGAGGGATACAGCCTGGCCGGAACGGCCTCGCCCGCGCGTCCCAGCACCAGCAGGCAGGCCTGGCCAGCGATGGTGATGCGCATCTCGTCGGTCACCTCGAGCCCGGCACAGCCGACGAAGCTTTTCTCGTGCAGGAACTGCTGGACCAGGCGCTGCAGGCGCTGGCGTTCCTGCGTGCTCATGCCGGCATACTGGGCGACGTTGCGTTCGAGGATGGCGAGCAGCGGCGGCGCCAGCGGACGGGCCAGGGCCCGGCGCAGGCGCAGCTTCGGCAGCAGCCATGCCGCCAGCAATCCGGCAGCGAGCAGGCCGGCGATGAGTCCTTCCATGTCAGGCTTCCTGTCGCGAGGCGATCCAGGCCAGCACCTCGTCGGCGCCGCCGACCAGGGCGCCGCCCACGAAGACCTGCGGCCAGGTCAGGCGGCCGGTCAGGCCGCGCAGCACGCTGGTCGTGATCTTCTGGTCTTCCGAAATATCGGTGAACACGATGCCATTCTCGCCCAGTGCGGCCTTGGCGCGCGCACAATGGGGGCAGCCGGGCCGCGAGAACATGACGACCGGCTCGGGAATCTTTGCATTCGGGTTGATATAGCTCAGCATCGTATCGGCGTCGGAAACCTCGAACGGGTCGCCTTCGCGCTGCGGTTCGATGAAGATTTTGTCGATCACGCCGTCCTTGACCAGCATCGAGTAGCGCCACGAGCGCTTGCCGAAGCCGAGGTCGCGCTTGTCGACCAGCATGCCCATGCCCTCGGTGAAGTCGCCATTCCCGTCGGGAACCAGCGTGATGTTGGCCGCATCCTGCCCCGTCTTCCACTGGTTCATGACGAAGGCGTCGTTCACCGCGATGCAGACGATGTCGTCGACGCCGTTCTCGCGCAGCACGGGCGCCAGCTCGTTATAGCGCGGCAGGTGGGTGGAGGAACAGGTGGGGGTGAAGGCGCCGGGCAGCGCGAACACGACCACGGTCTTGCCCTTGAACAGCTCGTCCGTCGTGAGGTCGCGCCAATTGTCGTCGGGGCGGCACTTGAAGCACACGCGCGGGACCGGCCTGCCCTGCAGGGACTCGGCGCTCGGCAATGAAATGACTGGGGGAGCCTTGGTTGACATCGGTCTTCCTTTCCTGGAGGCGGCAGCGTCGGCCGCGTTGGGAGGGAAGTAAGGACACTTGACGGGATTTCAACGCGCCGGGCTAAAAAATTGTTAAGCAGGAAAACCGCAGCGGCTTAAAAACAAAACCGCGCACGGGGCGCGGTTGAATGACGACAGCGATCGTCTGGGCCGGCGCCGCCGCGGGTCTCTACCGCGGCCGTGCCGGGGCGCGCCTTCAGGCGCGATCCTTGGCGGTCTGGCTCGGTGCCGGGCCGAACAGCGCTGCCACCAGCGGATCGCGGGCGACCGGGCTGCGGTTCACGCGGATGGCGTAGTGGGTGTCGTCGGCCAGGATGTGGAAGTGGCGGCCGCTGCCGGCCATGTTCTGCTCGCGCAGGCCCGGACGCTCCTTGCGTGGGGCGGCGCCTTCGCGCTTCGGCTGGCAGATCGCGGCCAGGAAGGCCTTGACACGCTCCTGGTCAGGGCAGATCTGGTACACGGCCTTGCCCAGGTAGGTGGCGGTGCCTTCGATATAGCGGGCCAGTTCGATGACGCCGGCTTCGCGCAGGTCGCGGATGTACTTGCGAGCGCCCGACGGCGAGAACTTCAGGAACCAGGCGATTTCGTCGGCCAGCATCTCGTGGGTCGACAGTTCGTTGATCAGTTTCTGCATGTTTTCGATCCGGCGCTGCGTGGCCGAGGTCGAACGGACTCGTTCGATCGGCGCCAGCGAGATTGGCGCGCGCTCGGTTGGTTGCGGCGGGACGCGTTCGATCAGCGCAGAATTGCTGGAAGTGTGCACTGCGCCGATGTCGCCTTGCACCGCGTTGTGATGGGTCGTTGCATGCATGTGGTGAGCTCCGTTTATAGAGTGAGACTGTGTGGTCCGGGTCGCTGTGTGCCGTTTGACACCCTGACAACACCTCCGGTTCCGCTTAACTGGGCTCAAGATTGCCTGTGTCACCCTCCTCTGGTCTGTGCGCCATCCCACATTCAAGAACATTCCTACAAGCATCTTTAACAATGCATTCCGAAAGGCCTTACCCATGTTGCATGTTTATTCGCGGAAAAAGCGCACCAAATTAGTGCGCGCCGTCGCGTTTCGTGGCTTTTTTACCACTGTTGTAAAATTGCACAGCTTCGTCCCTCTGGTGCGCTAGCGCACCGAGATTGCGGAACTTGCACTGTTAGTCTTTATCCAACATCTGTGTCAAGGCATGCGATGTCACCAACCCTTCACCTTATGGGAGTTACCTGTGAATAATACGAAGAAGCTCGCCCTGGCCGCGGCCATCATGTGCTCGGCCGGCGCCACCATGGCCCAGGAAATCAATCCATCGTGGTACATTCAGCCGAACGTCATCGTCGCCAAGCCGGATTCGCGCTTTGGCGTCGACGACCGTGACTGGGGCGGCGGCCTGAAGTTCGGCAAGGCCGTGGCGCCCATGTGGGACATCCAGTTTGGTGGCAGCCAGGTCCGTTTCGAAGACGGTCCTGCGCGCTACCGCCAGACCCTGCTGGGCGCCGACGCCCTGCTGATGTTCTCGCGCGACCGCTTCCGCCCGTTCGTGCTGCTCGGCCTGGGCCTCGAACGCGACAAGGTACAGAACCCGCTGCGTAACGTCGGCAAGAATTCGCCTTTCCTCACCGGCGGCATCGGCTTCCAGGCTTCACTGACCCCGCAGTGGTCGCTGCAGGCCGACCTGCGCGCCGTGCGCGGCTTCCTGCGCGACCACGAGCAATTCGGCTTCCGCCGCGCCAACAACAAGTACCTGACTATCGGCCTGAACTACGCGTTCAACCCACCGCCGGCGCCGCCGGCGCCGGCACCGGCCCCGGTTCCTGTCATGGAAGCTCCAGCTCCGGCACCGGCGCCGGTCGCTCCGCCGCCGGCACCGGCCCGCTTCGAGAAGGTCACCCTGGAAGCCACCAAGCTGTTCGAGTTCGACAAGGCCGACATCATCATGCCGTCGCCGAAGCTGGACGAAATCGCCGCAGCCCTGCAGGCCGACCCGAGCATCACCGACGTCGACATCACCGGCTACACCGACCGCCTGGGCTCGGAACAGTACAACCTGAAGCTGTCGGAGCGCCGCGCCAACGCCGTGCGCGACTACCTGGTCAGCAAGGGCGTCGACGGCAACCGCCTGAAGGCCTACGGCAAGGGCGAGGCCAACCCGCTGGTCCAGTGCAACGAGCGCAACCGCAAGACCCTCATCGACTGCCTCGAACCGAACCGCCGCGTCGAAATCGAGCAGATCACCATCGAGAAGCGCGTTCAGTAAGCATAAGCAGCCCGTGCCCGGCCTCCTGTCGTCCCTGCGGCCGGGCGGCGCGGCATGAACGCCATCTTGTAACCGAAGGGGGCCATGGCCCCCTTTCCAATTGGAGGTTCCGGCATGGATGTCAAAAAGTGGCTACCGTATTCACGCGAGCTGGTGCGCGTGCTGCGTTGCGCCGTATTGGAATGGCTCGAGCATCGCGCTTCCAGCAAGGGCGCCGCACTGGCCTTCTACACCCTGTTCTCGCTGGCGCCGGTGCTGGTGCTGGTGATCGCCGTCGCCGGCTTCTTCTACGGCGCCGAAGCGGCCCAGGGCCAGCTGATGAACCAGCTGCGCGGCCTGGTGGGCCCACAGGGCGCCGAAACGATCCAGGCGATCCTGGCGGGAGCCCAGAACAAGGAGAGCGGCTTCTGGGCGACGCTCGTTGCGACCTTCCTGCTGCTGGTCGGGGCCACCACGGTCTTTGCCGAACTGAAGGACAGCCTCGACGAGATCTGGGGTGTACCGCCACCGCAGAACGCCGGCTTCTGGAACCTCGTGCGCACCCGCCTGCTCTCCTTCGGTCTGATCCTGGTGCTGGGCTTCCTACTGATGGTCTCGCTGGTCGTCAGCGCCGCACTGGCCGTTGTCGAAGAGTACATCGGCGGCATGTGGAAGGAAGCGGCCGTGATCATGGGCTGGGTCGCCTGGGCGGTGAGCTTCCTCGTGATCGCCACCCTGTTCGGCGTGATCTACAAGCTGCTGCCGCGCGTGCACTTGTCCTGGCACGACGTCACCATCGGCGCGCTCGGCACTGCGGCAATGTTCACCCTCGGTAAATTCGGCATCGGCCTGTACATCGGCAACAGCGGCACCACCGACAGCTTCGGCGCGGCCGGTTCGCTCATTGCCCTGCTGCTGTGGGTGTACTACTCGGCCCAGATCTTCTTCCTCGGCGCCGAGTTCGCCCGCCAGTATGCCTTGAAGCTGGGCAGCCTGAAGCACAAGCCGGCGCACGAGACGGGAGACAAGAAAAAGGACGCGGCGCTGGAGCCGAGCGTCACCTGGAAAAACGGCAGCGCCGGTTGATCGGCGGAGCGTTCAGGCGCGTGGCGGTCGGAAGCTTCATCCACCGCTGCGCTGCCTGAACACCTGCACCTCACCTGCACTTCGCCTGCACTTCCCGAGCGCAGGGAGGGATACGGCCCGCCTTACTCGCCCAGCAGCTCGGCCAGTACTTCCATCCCTTCGACCCGCTCGGCCACCACCTTCAGGACCACCACCACCGGCACGCCGAGCAGCAGTCCCCACATGCCCCACAGCCAGCCCCAGAACAGCAGGCTGACGAACACGGCCGCCGGGTTCATCTTGGCGATCTTGCCGGTCATCCAGGTGGTCACGACCATGCCGACCAGGGTCGCGATGCCGAGTGAGGCGCCGGCCACGAGGATCACCATGCGCAGCGACTCGAACTGGAAGAAGGCCACGGCCCCGGTCGCGATCGTGATCAGGAGCGGTCCGAAATACGGGATGATATGGGCCACGCCGGCAAAGGCGGCCCAGGCACCGGCGTTCTCGAGGCCGATCGCCCGCAGCGCCGCCCAGGTCAGCAGCGCCAGCAGCACGTTGGTCACCAGCAGCATGAACATATAGTTCTGGATCGCATTGTTCATGTCGTCCAGGATGTGCACGGTCACCTTCTTGCGCGTCAGAGAAGGGCCGGTGAGCTTGACCAGCTTGCGCTTGAAGGTGTCGCCCGCCAGCAGCAGGAAAAAGACCAGGAATACCACCATGGTGGCCTGCGACAGGAAGGTCGCCAGGCTCACCGAGCCGGCCAGCACCCAGTCCATCACGCGGATGCTGCTGCCGCCGGCGGCGGGCACGGGCGGCACGCTCTGGGTGCGCTTCTGGATCGCGCGGCGCTGGTCGCCACCGGTGGCGTTGGAAGCGGCCCGCTCGATCTCGGCGGCCGCGGCCTGCACCTGCTGGATGGTCGAGCGTTCCCCGCTGCTGCTGGTCAGGATACGGGTGACCTTGGTGGTGAGCGTCGGCAGCGCGTCGATGATGTTGAAAAATTCCCCCTGCAACCGGTACAGGGTGCCGCCCATGGCGCCCAGGATCAGCACGGTGACGAGGGTGGCCCCGACCACGCGCCTGATGCGCCAGCGTTCGAGCCAGCGTACGACCGGGTTCAGGGTATAGGCGATGAAGATGCCGAGTAGGAGCGGCACGAAAAACTTCTGCGCCCACTGCAGCGCGAACAGGCTGGCGATCGTGGCGAGGATGCCGAGCGAGAGGCCGCGTGCGTTGACGTTGGTCGGCAGCCGCAGGCCGCCCACGTGCATCGTGAGCTCGTCGCCTGCAGGGCCGGGCTCGTCGCCGGAACCCTTCTGGGCCGGCGCCGCCGGGGCAGTATTGTCGGGCGCGCTTGCAGCTTGAGCAGCAGGTTGTGCCGGTTCGGGTGGTGCGAGCTGCATGGGTCGTGCCTTGACAAGGGAGCCGGGCTGCCCCGGCGCGAGGGATTACTTGACGCGGATGTCGTTCTTCACCGAGCTTACACCTTTCACACCGCGTGCGATTTCCACGGCGCGCTGGGCGTCGCCGGCTTCGGCCACGAAGCCCGACAGTTGCACGTCGCCCTTGTAGGTTTCGACGTTGACTTCGGTCGCCTTGACGGTCGGGTCGGCGGCGAAGGCAGCCTTCACCTTGGAGGTGATGACGGCGTCGTCGACGTACTCGCCAGCGGTCTTCGCGGTCGGGTTCGACGAGCAACCCACTGCAGTAAGGGCGACGGCGGCGGTGAAGGCGGCGGTGACGAGGCGTTGTGCGATTTTCATGATAGCTCCTTGTTAAAAACTGCGGATGGTCAAACTACTAGGGCAAGCCCAATGCGGGCGGTGTGGGCGGTACCGGCACGCCGGCCCGCAATCATTTTCCGAACGCCGTCTTGGCAGTGTTGACGCACTGGTCCTTGACGGCGCCGGCATAGGCGTCGCACTTCTCGAGCGCGACGCGGTATTCGGCGGCGAGCTTGTCCTCGCGCGCGTCCTGGCGCGCTTCGATGCTCTTGCGGTCGGCCTTGGCGTCGGCCTGTGCCGCGACCAGGGTGGCCTTGGCCTGCACCAGACAGACATCGCGGTCGTTGCCCGTCACCGCAGCGCAGCGCACCTTGTCGCGGTCGTAGTTGGCCGACGCGATGCGCATGCGCGCGTCGGTGTAGGCCGACAGCGTGTTCTTGTAGGCGGCCTCGGCTTCCTGCTCGATGCGCACCCGCGCCGTGCGCGCTTCCGCCATGCACAGGTCGTGCGGGTTGCCGGCGATCTGGTCGCAGCGCACCCGCGCAGCCTTGTAATTTGCCTCGGCCGCAGCCTTCGCTTGTTCGAAGACGGTCTTGGGGTCCGGCACGGCCTGGGCACGTGCCGAACCTGCCCAGGCGAGCGCGGCGCCGATGAGCAGGAAAGCATGGGATGTTTTCATTTTTTGTTCTCCATTTGTCAACACGCTAATGACGTTTTACACGTCCCCTGCCGCGCTTTCTGTTCGGTGCCGAACACAGCATCGTTTGCACGACAGTTGCGCTTCATCTGGCGCAAAACACCGATCAATACACTGGGCAAGGACGGTTAGGCAACGCACAGACCCTCTACGCGGCAGTGACTAAGCTGGACCCATACTTTTGTCAGGAGAACAACATGAAAGCAACCCGTACCCTTGCTGTTGCTGTGCTGGCGTCCACCGCCCTCCTCACTGGCTGCGCGAGCACCAGCTCGCAGCCGTACAACAACGGCTACAACAGCGGCTACAACAACAATGTGTCGATGGGCTACGGCACGATCGAGTCGATCCAGGTGGTACAAGGCGGCAACCGCACCAGCGGCGCCGGCGCCATCCTCGGCGGCGTGGTCGGAGCCCTGGCCGGCAACCAGGTCGGCAGCGGCAGCGGCCGTACCGCGGCCACCGTCGCCGGTGGCGTGGCGGGTGCGGCGATCGGCAACAACGTCGAACGCAACCGCAATGCCGGCGGCGAGGAGATGTACCAGATCAATGTGCGAATGGATAACGGCGAATATCGCGCCGTGAGCCAGGACAGCGTCTACGACCTGCGCGTGGGCAACCGCGTGCGCATCGTGGACGGCCGCGTCTACCGCTATTGATCCATGCCGGGACGGGCGGGAGCCGCGCGTGCGGCTTCCAGTCCCGCGGGGCGCGGGACCGCCTGGGCGCAGCCATGCCAGCTCGGCGGCACGCCGGCGCGGCATGCGCAAGCTGCGCCTTGCGGGCCGGCCGCCATGCGCGGCGACGCCACCTGCGCCGACCTCCGCTGCGGCAGCCTGGCCGCGGCACTGCCATCCATTCGCTGGAGTTCATCATGCGACAGCTGTCCACCATATTGAGCGGGGCCTGCCTCCTTTGCACGCCCCTGTTTGCCCATGCCCAGACGAACGGCGACGGAGTCGTCGATCCCCTTGCTGCCAAACAGCAGGCGCGCGAAATCGCCCAGGGCGACCCGGCACGCTGGTACCGCGAAGACGGCACCCGCCAGGCCCGGCTGCGCACCCTGCAAAAGGAGATCGGCGCGGCACTGCAGGAAGCGAAGAACGCCTGCAAGAAGGTCCCGGCAGCCGAGCGCAATGCCTGCCTGGCGGAGGCGCGCGCGACCTACCAGCGCGATCTGGCGCAGGCCAGGGCGCAAGTGAACGGGCAAGGACAAACACCTTGAGCGCCTCCTGCGTCAAGCTCGCCCTGGACACGCCGTCGCGGGTCCATCGCGGCGCGAGCAGGAACACATAGGCCGCACTGCACTGGAGCCACGCGCGGCGCGCGCGGTATGGTCCATGTGCCCCCCTGCGTGCCCCGGCGGCACGACAGCGATCCCGGCCCTCCCTACCTCGCCGCTCGCCCTGTCTTGATCGCGAAACTGCGATCGCATGCCGCCCTGCGCCTGTTTGATCCGGATGCCCGGTAAAACGCCCTTCCATCGGCGGTACATGCGGCTGTCATGCGGCGGTCGTGCGGCGGTCGTGCGGCCAAGCGCACGCTGCACGCTGCAAGCTGCACGGTACGATGGCACAGCAAGCCAGGAAGCGTCGGTACTCGGCACCAAGAACCTATCCCAGTAGGGAATGAGTCGTTGCCGACGCGCCTGACAAGCGGGTGCTGCGTTACCTGCGCTTGTCATGCATCCCTACGCGCATGTCGTCATCAACTTCCTCCACCTCCGTGGGATAGGTTCCAAGGCCAAAAAAAACGGCGTGCAATCAATGATTGCAACGCCGCTCAAGCCCCACCATATTCGGTTTTCGGTTCTACTTGCTTGCCGTGTCAGCCCAGCCCTTGCTGCTGCACGCGGCGCTTGTTCATATACCAGCCCGCAACACCCAGCAGGATGGCGGCGGCGCCAACCGGCTTACCCAGCTTGCGCTGGCGGATGAAATTGAACAGCGCCAGGCCGTAAGGCATCAGCACCGAGACACTGGTGCCAGTCGGTTTCAGCAAGGCATCGGCGCGTGCGCGCAGTGCCCAGGTGGCCTGGTCGATCACGCCGTGCAGCATCACCTCGGGGCGCGCCCCATGGCGGATCTGCGCCCTGGCGTGCGCCACGCCGCTGCGGAAGAATTCGCCTTCACGCAGCAGTTCCTGTTTGCGGATCACCGGATCGGTGCTGTGCTTGTGACCGGCCAAGCCGGTCGTGCCGTCATGATTGTGCATGTTTCCCCTCCTTCGTGTCGCCGCTTAGAGCAGCATGTCGCGGTCGTTCTTCAGTTCCTTCATGGTTGCCGGGAAGGAGAGCTTGCCCTGCTTCAGCAGCGCCAGGCCCTTCGCGACCAGGACGCCCGTGATCACCAGGAAGACGACGAACATGATCAGCAGGATCTTCCAGCCCATTTCGTCCCAGGCCAGGGCGACGATCGTCGCGGTCCCATAGGCGATGGCGAACCAGATGGCCAGGATGGCGGCGCCGAACAGGGCCACCAGCTCGATCAGGTGGTTGCGCACTTCGGATAGCTCGAGCGCGGCCAGTTCGACACGCGACACGACCAGCCCGAACAGGCTCTTCATGAGGCTGGAAATCCCGCCCATGAGGCCGGGGTTATGCACGACAGTATCGTCTTTATTCATGGCAGTCCCCGGCGCCGCTCATTGCTGCTGACGGCTCAGGAGCACGCCGAGCAGCACGCCCACGCCGGCGGCGAGCGCCAGGGTACGGTAGGGATTGTCCTTGACGTAGACATCGGCCTCGTGGGCCAGTTCCCTGCCCCGTTCCATGGCCTGGCCCTGGTAGTGGCTGGCGCGGCCGAGTGCACGGTCGAGCATCTCCATGCCGCGGCTGCGCAGCTCCTCGGCCTTGTCGCCGGTGAGCGCGGCGGCGGCGGTCAGCATCGACTGGGCATCGCGCACCAGCGCCCTGACGTCCGACGACGCGTCGGATGCCTTGCTGTCGAACTCGTAGCCGTGGGCCTGGGATGTGAAGTTGCTGCGGGTGGTGTCTAGCATGGTCTACTCCGGTTGTGTTGTGGTTGTGGATGCTGACTGGTTCTGGTACCCAGATTCAGGCCAGCAGGTCGCGCATGTCGTCGGCGTGCTCCTCTTCGACGGCCATGATGTCGACGAGCAGCGCGCGCGTGGTCGGGTCCTTGTCGCCGATCGCGAGGATCATCTGGCGGTAGGACTCGATGGCGACGCGCTCGGCGATCAGGTCGGCACGGATCATCGCCTGAACGTCGTCGGAATCGTCGTATTCGGCATGGCTGCGCGCCGTCAGCGTGGCCGGGTTGAAGTTCGGCGATCCGTTGAGCTGCACGATGCGCTCGGCGATGCGGTCGGCATGGTCCTGTTCCTGCTGGGCATGCTCGAGGAACTCGGCCTTGACGTGGCCGGTGTTCGGCCCGCTCACCGTGTAGTAGTGGCGCTTGTAGCGCAGCACGCACAGCAGCTCGGTGGCAAGCGCATCGTTGAGCATGGCGATGACCGCTTCGCGGTCGGCCTGGTAGCCCTCGGTGACGGCGCCGTCGTCGAGGTTGGCCGCCGCGCGGCGGATCGCCGCGACGTCGAAGCCATGCGCCAGGTGTTTCGTGTCTTCCATGTCGGGCCCTCGTGTGTCGGTCCTGCCTGTGCCGGCTCAGCGCCCCGCCGTCCGCGGCGGAATCTGCGCGTTCTCGTTGGATAGCACGATCTCGACGCGGCGGTTGAGCTGGCGGTTCGAGGGCGTATCGTTCGCGGCGACCGGGAATGCCTCGCCATAGGCTTTCATGGCAATGCGGTCGCGCGGCACGCCCATGCCGCCCAGCGCCGAGGCGACGGCTTCGGCGCGGCGCTGCGACAATTCCTGGTTGTACGACGAGCTGCCGGTACTATCCGTAAACCCTTCGACCAGCACGGTACGGTTCGGGTTCTGCGCCATCACGTCCGCGAGTTTGCGCAAGGTCGACATGCCGTTCGGTGTCAGGGTGGCCTGGTTGGTAGCGAACAGCACGTCGCCGATCGTCACCACATAGCCGCGTTCGGTCTTGACAGCTTGCAACTCGACCAGCAGCGCTTCCAGCACGGCGGCGCGCTGGACCAGCGCGGCATTCTGTTGCTGGGCCGCAGCCGCCTGCTGCTGGGCGGCCTGGGCCTGCTGCTGGGCGGCCTGGGCCTGGGCCTGCGACTGGGCAGCCTGGGCCTGGGCGGCCTCGGCCTCGCGCCTGGCGCGCTCGGCCTCGGCAGTGCGTGCTTCAAGCCGCACCTGGTCGCGCTCGCGTCCCGCATTCGCAATGTCGGCTTCCGCCGCCTTCCCCTTTGCCACTTCGACGGCCGTAGCAATGCGCTGCTTGGCCACGTAGGCCAGGCGGTCGACGTCGGACAGGGCTTCGCGGCGCGCGGCTGCGGCATTGGCCTGGTTGAGCGCCTCGCTGGCCTGCTTGAATTCGAGCGGCGCGTACTGCGACACTTGCGGGTTGTTGTTGGCGCTGACGAAATCGGCGCGCGCCTGGTCCAGCGTCGGCGTGCTCATCGGGGCAGTGGCGCAGGCCGTGGCCAGCACGGCGGCAGCCAGCAGCGACATCGTGGAACGGGTTTTCATGTCTTGTCCTTTTTTCCTGGGCGCCGCAAGCTGCGGCGGTCAATGAAGGGAACTTCTTCTTGTTGCAGGCTGCCTGTTACTGCGTCGTGGCCGGGGTGGCCGCCGGGGGTGCGCTGTTGGCGCGCTCGACTTCCTCGCGCAGCACGCGCAGGTCGGCATCGAGGGCGGCGGCAGCGGCAGTCGACTTGGCCGAGTTGGCCTTGCTCTGTGCCAGCTTGGCGTCGGCCTGGGCCTGGATCGCCAGTTCGCGCGCCAGCTTGTAGTCCCGGGCGGCAAGCGCCTGGTTGGCGCGAACCATCTTGTCGCGGGCGGCCGTGATCTCCACCGGCGCCAGTTCGGCGGCGCCTGCCGACACGGCGTTCTCGACGGCATTACGCGACACCGCGACATCGGCGGTGGCTGGGGCTTTCTGCGGGCTGGTGCAGCCGGTCAGCACCATGACGCCGGCAAGGGCGGCCATGCCAAGCGGTTTCAGCAGACGGCTCATCGGGTCTTGTTGTTCCATCGCTCGTTCTCCTGTTGATGAGGAAATGTCCTTAGTAACGTTATAAACCTGTTACGGCTGGCCTTCGGTTCGCTGCCGCACATTGCCCGTCCAACAACGATCCGCTCAACGGCAGAGCGTTAGGCAGCGCACAAAGGCGGGGGAAGGCTTTGCGCTAAGCTGGACCACACCGCATCCCAACGCTATCTACGAAAGTCCGCCATGGCCGAGACCACCACGCCGGCGGCGCAGGGCCGCCATCCGTCGCGCCGCAAGACAATCATTCTGAGCATCCTGGGCATCCTGGTCGCGCTGCCGGTGATCGCGATCGTGCTCATCCTCACCTTCGACTGGAACCGCGCCCGCCCCTGGATCAACGCCAAGGTGAGCGACGCCATCGACCGTCCCTTCGCCATCCGCGGCGACCTCGACGTCGAGTGGGAGCGCCCGGCCAGGAACATGGCGCCGGCAGAACGCAGCTGGCGCGACCACATTCCCTGGCCACACCTGATCGCCAACGACGTCCACGTCGGCAACCCCGCCAGCCTGCCGGCGCGCGACATGGCGAGCGTGCGCCAGTTTTCGTTCTCGCTGAACCCGTTCGGCCTGCTTCAGCGCACCATCGGCATCCCGCTGCTGCGCTTCGACAGCCCGCGCGTGGACCTGCTGCGCCTGGACGACAAGCGCAACAACTGGACGTTCAAGCGCAACCAGGAAAAGTCGCGCTGGAACCTCGACCTCGAGCGGGTCGTGCTGACCGACGGCGTGGTCCACATCAAGGATGCGGTCACGAAGGCCGATGTCACGGCCCGCGTGCGCACGCTCGGCAAAGACCCGAAATACGGGGTCGGCTTCACGCTCGACGGCAGCTACAACGGCTCGCCGGTCGAGGGCGGCGGCAAGCTGGGCGCGGTGCTGTCGCTCAAGCAGCACAGCACGCCCTATCCCGTGCAGGCCGACCTGCGCTCGGGCGGATCGCGCATCGCGGTCGAGGGCACGGTGACCCGGCCCTCCAAGGTGGCGGCGCTCGACCTGAAGCTCGAGCTGGCCGGCAACAGCATGGGCGAACTCTTCAACTTCACCGGCATCCTGCTGCCGACCACGGGCCCATACTCGACCTCGGGGCGCCTCACCGGCACCCTCGGCGAGGACAAGAGCCGCTGGGTGTACGACGGCTTCAAGGGCAAGGTAGGCTCGTCCGACATCGGCGGGCGGCTGGAATTCGTCAGCGGCGAGCCGCGGCCCAAGCTGTCGGGCAGCGTCCGCTCGCGCCAACTGGTGTTCGCCGACCTGGCGCCGCTGATTGGCGCCGACTCGGCGGAGGCCAAGAAGAAGCGCAACGCCGGCGTGGTGCAGCCGAGCGGCAAGGTGCTGCCGGTCGAGGAATTCAAGACCGAACGCTGGAACAGGCTGGACGCCGACGTGCGCTACTCCGCCGACCGCATCGTGCGCGACACGGCCTTCCCGATCAGCAAGCTGTCGACCCACCTCAAGATGAACAACGCGGTGCTCACGCTGGAACCGCTCGAGTTCGCGATGGCGGGCGGCACGGTGCGTTCCAACATCCGCCTCGACGGGCGCGGGCGCCAGGGAGCGAAGGCAATCAAGGCCCAGGTCAAGACGACCGCGCGCAACATCGAGATCAAGAAGCTGTTCCCGAAGATCGAGCAGCTGCAGGCCACGGTCGGCAGCATCGGCGCCGACGCCAACCTGACTGCCCAGGGCAATTCCGTGGCCAGCCTGCTGGCAGGCTCGAACGGCGAACTGAAGACCCTGATCAGCCAGGGCCAGGTCAGCAAGATGCTGCTGGAAATGATGGGCCTGAACGTGGCCAACGTCGTGATCACCAAGCTGTTCGGCGACAAGCAGGTGCAGCTCAACTGCCTGGCCAGCGACTTCGCCGTCACCAACGGCATTGCGCAGACCCGCTATTTCGTGGTCGACACACGCGAAGCCCTCATCAACATCGCCGGCACCGTCAACCTGGCCAACGAACAGGTCGACCTGCGCATCGACCCGAAGACCAAGGGGCTGCGCCTGTTCTCGCTGCGTTCGCCCTTCTATGTGCGCGGGCCGTTCAGCAAGCCGGACGTCTCGGTGGACAAGGGTGTGCTGGCCATGAAGGCCGGCAGCGCCATCGCGCTGGCGGCAGTCTCGCCGCTCGCGGCGCTGATCCCCTTGATCAATACCGGTCCCGGCAAGGACAGCAATTGCGCCGCGCTGCTGGCCGACACACGCGAGAAGCCGGCGGCCCCGCCGCCGGGCAAGCGCGCAAGGCCTTGAAAAAGAAATCTTCGCGGCACTGTGAGTTGTCGAACAGATCAGTTCAAGCGGGAACCCTATTCTGTGCACATGGACTCGACGAACAGCGCCGCAGGATGATGCAACTGAGGAAGCAGCTTAGGAAGCAACTCGGGAAGCAATTCTGCATCACTACTGCCCTGGTGGCGCTGCTGGCCCTGGGCCAGGTCGCAGGATGTGCGATGTCGGGTGGTGGAGGACCGGTGGCGCAGGTCGTCGACGACGCCACCATCACCGCCGGCGTCAAGGCGGCCCTCGTGCGCGATCCGGTGCTGGACGTGTCCGAGATCGACGTCGAGACCGAAAGAGGAATTGTGCAGCTGAGCGGATTTGTCGGCTCGGCAGACAGTGTGGCGGCCGCGGCATCCGTTGCCAGGACCGTCAAGGGCGTCAAATCGGTCAGGAATGACCTGCGCCTGAAATAACCCACCATAAAGGAGATCAACATGAAAACCATCAAACAACTGGTCGTGACCGCAAGCCTGGCTACCGCTGCCCTCGGCCTGACCGGCTGCGCCGGCATGTCGCAGCAGGACAAGGCAACCGCCATCGGCGCCGGCGCCGGCGCCGTGATCGGTGGCGCCCTGACGGGTGGCAGCCCAGTCGGCACCGTCGGCGGCGCAGCCGTCGGCGGCGTCGTCGGCAACCAGGTCGGCAAGACCAACTAAGCAGTTTTTTTGCAGCGACACAAGGAAGCCTGGCGACGCCAGGCTTTTTTGTGGGCGCCGTCGCCATGACGTGTGGACCCTGAACTGCCGGGCTCGTCGCCCGCCCATGGGCGACCGCATGCAGGAACGACGGCGCGTGCTTCTCGCTACCTGATCTTGCTACATGATCTTGCTACATGACTTCGCGGACAGGCTGGGTCCCTGCCTCCCTGACGATCTCGTAGCAGGTGCAGGAAGCCGCCGCCAGCCCTTCCGGGTCGAGGATCTCGATGTTTCCGCGGCTGTAGATGATCAGCCCCTGCTGCTGCAGGGCGCTGGCGGCCTTGGTGACGCCGACCCGGCGCACGCCGAGCGCATGGGCCAGGAATTCGTGGGTGAGGTGGAATTTGTCCGACTGCAGGCGGTCGCGCGTGACCAGCAGCGAGCGGGCCAGGCGCGCTTCCAGTACGTGGAAGCGGCTGCACACGGCGATCTGGATCGCCTGCGCCAGCAGCGTGTCGGTGTAGCGGTACAGCACGCGCTGCAGCGAAGGGTTGCGCGCCACCTCGGTGCGGAAGCGTTCGCCGTCCATGCGGCTGGCGCTGCCGGCGCGTTGCACGATGGCGCGAACCTGGGCCGTGTCGTGTCCCAGCGCTACCGTGGCGCCGATCATGCCCTCGCGCCCCACCAGCCCGACCTCGAGGGTCATGCGGCCTTCGGCCACGCCCATCAGGGAAATCAGGCAGTCGTGCGGAAAGTAGATGGTGCGCAGCGGGTCGCCGGCCTCGCACAGCACCTCGCCGACCTGGACGGTGACGGGGTCGAGCAGCGGCAGGATGTGCGCCAGCTCCTGCGGCGGCAAGGCGGCCAGCAGCAGGTTGCTATTGTGTTCGGCAAGCGGCGGCAGTGCGGCAAAGTTCATGGGATTCTCACTGGGGGACTGCATGGCGCAACCGTCTGTCGGATACATTTGCAAACAATTTAGGCCAGCGTAACCGCGCCCCTCCGGGCGGGTATGTACGGTGACGCACGGAAGCGCTTGTAGTTCCTGAGGACAATCCGTCAATGAACAGGCTGCTCGCCGCGCTCCACATGGAACCCGGCCGAGCTCGACAAGACATCCCGAAAGGAAGCACCATGAACACCTCACCCGCATCCAATGCACGCGGACGCCTGCATCCCTTGATGATCCTGGCCGCACTGGCGGTCCTGTTGTTCTGCCTCGTGGGCACGGCGGCGATCCTGGGCTGGATCCCGAACTCGGTCGGCGGGAACAAGGAGCGCCAGCTGAGCGAAGCGGAGCGCCTGGCGCTGGCCTCGACCCTGCCGCCGGGCCCAGCCCAGCCGGCCGCGGGCGTCGTCGGCGTCGCGCCCGGCCAGCAGTTGGCGCCGGGCTACGTCCAGGCGCCGGACGGGGCTGCGCCGCTTGCCGCGTATCCCGTGCAGCCGGTCCAGCCCCTGCCCGCCGCGCCGGCCCCGGCCCATGCGCCCGCGTCCAACTACGTGCCGGCGCCTGCAGCCGCCGCAAGCGCCGCCGTGCGCGAGGTCGAGGAACCGGTCAGCCGTCCGGCCAGGAAACCGGTCCAGGTCGCGGCTGCCGATACCGGCCGTAACTGGTGCTCGAACTGCGGCAATGTCGAATCGGTGCGCACCATCAAGCACCGCGCGGAAGGAAGCGGACTGGGCGCGGCGGGCGGCGCCGTGATCGGCGGCCTGCTCGGCAACCAGATCGGCGGCGGTACCGGCCGCACCATCGCCACCGCGGCCGGCGCCATCGGCGGCGCCGTGGTCGGCAACCAGGTCGAAGGCAACATGAAGGCCACCACCAGCTACGAAATCCGGGTGCGCCTCGACGACGGCACCCTGCGCACTTTCCGTCAGAACAGCCCGCCGGCCTGGCGCAGCGGCGATCGCGTGCGCATCGTGAAGGGCCGCCTGCGCTCGGTCGCTTGATCGTTTCTTGAAGAAATACAAGCCGGGTTTCCGCAAGGAACCCGGCTTTTATTTCGTCCGGATAATTTTCTTAAATGCAATGTGCGGCAGCGCACGGACCAATGGATGAGCTAACCCGACAATGGCCCCACGCTAGCACTGCGTGCGGTGCGGTCGACAACCACTTCGAAGGGGAAGGCATCATGAACAGCATGGCATGGATCGGCATTATCATCTGGGGAGTGATCGTGGCAGCTTTCGGACTGCTGTCGGCGCACCCGCCGGGCGCAACGACGGCAAGCGGCCTGCAGCCGCAGGACGTGTTGTTCCTCGTCGCGGGCGGACTCGTCACCTGTCTGATCGGCGTGACCGGCCTGCTCGGCTTCATGGGCTGGATCCCGGGGATGCGTAACTACAAGAGCCACGCCTGATTTTTTGCCGGTAAGTACGCCATCGTACAGAGGCCAGCAGTGGAGGGCGGCACACTGGAATCAAGACGCCGAAGCGCGTGATTCCAGTGAAGGAGCTTCATCATGCTATATACAATTGCCGTCATCCTGATCGTCCTGTGGCTGCTGGGACTGGTGACTTCGTACACCATCGGTGGCTTCATCCATATCCTGCTGGTCGTTGCCGTGATCATGATCCTGGTGCGCCTGATCAGCGGACGGGGCATATAGTTGTTACAATGTTGCTGTAAGACCAATCCGCTTGTCGGCCATGCCTGCAGTATTGCTGCGCGGGCATGACCGCGAAGCGGATTTTTGTTTTTAAAAAAGGAGATCCCACCATGTACACCAAACTGACCAAATCCGTGATTGCTGCTTCCCTCGTGGCCTTTACCGCAACCGGCTGCGCCGACATGAGCCAGACCCAGCGCGGCACCGCGCAGGGCGCCGGCATCGGCGCGGCCCTGGGCGGCATCCTCGGCGCCAGCACCAGCGGCGGCGGCGGCAAGCGCACGGCCGGCGGCGCGGCGATCGGCGCCGCTGCCGGCGCCGTGATCGGCAACATCTGGTCGAAGCGCATGGAAGCGCAGAAGCAGGCGATGGAGCAGGCGACCCAGGGCACCGGCGTGCAGGTCAGCCAGACCGCCGACAACCGCCTGAAGCTCGACATCCCGAGCGACGTCTCGTTCGACACCGGCCGTTCCGACATCAAGTCGAATTTCCAGCCGGTGCTGGACCGCTTCGCCAGCACGCTGCAGGAAAATCCGGGCACCAGCGTGGTGATCATCGGCCACACTGACAACACCGGCACCGATGCGATCAACCAGCCGCTGTCGGTGGACCGCGCCGCACGGACCCGCGATTACCTCGCGAACCGCGGCGTGAACCCGGGCCGCGTCACGATCGAAGGCCGCGGCTCGCGCGAGCCGATCGCCTCGAACAGCGACGCCTCGAGCCGCGCACGCAACCGCCGCGTCGAGATCTACGTCGCGGAACGTGGACAAGGCTGATACGGGACGCCCATCCTGCTCGTCCGGGGCCGGCTTTGCCGGCCTTTTTCTTGGGCGATGCCAGGACGGTGATCCCAGCAGGGGTCGTAGGGTGTTCTGCTACGCCGAACGCGCGCTCAACCATCGGATGCGCTGTGGCGGAATAGGCCGGAGTTGAACGCGCGGTCGGCAGAGCGTGGCCCAGTCCACTGGACTGGACCACCCCTACGGATTACGCGGCGTCGGTGAAGGCCAGGTACAGCTCGCGAGCACGGCGCGCCACCGGGCCGGCCTCGAGCGTGCGGTCTTCATAGCGCGTGCACGGCGTCACCTTGCCGTAGTTGCCGGTACTGAAGATCTCGCGCGCCGCCAGCAGTTCTTCCGGCGCCACGCTGCGTTCCTCCACGTGCACGCCTTCGGACGCGAGCAGCGCGATCACGCGCGCCCGGGTGATCCCGGCCAGGAAAGTGCCATTCAGTCTAGGGGTCACCACCGCGCCGTCGGCGGCCACGATGAACAGGTTGGACGATGCGAACTCGGCCACGTTGCCGTCGGCGTCGAGCACGATGGCCTGGTCGAAGCCGCGCGCCTTGGCCTCACGCATGGCGCGGGTCGAGTTGGCGTACAGGGCCGACGCCTTGGCGTCGGTCGGCGCCATGCTCGGCTGCGGCCGGCGCAGCGTCGACAGGCAAGCCGAAAAGCCCACGAACGGCGGCAGCGGCGCGTCGAACAGGGTGAGCGCGAACTGGCTGGCCTCGGCGACCGGGATCAGGAAACCCTCGGTGCCGAACACCAGCGGGCGGATATACAGCTCGGCGTCCGCCGGGAACCTGGCCACGCCTTCGCGCACCAGCGCTTCCATCTCGTCCACGCCCAGCGGGCAGCGCAGGCCCAGCTTCTCGCTCGAGGCGATCACGCGTTCCAGGTGCGGACGCAGGTCCGGCAGCTTGCCGCGCATGGCGCGCGCGCCGTCGAACACCGAGGAGCCCAGCCACAGGCTGTGGTCCATCGCCCCATACAGTGGCACGTTCCCTTCAGCCCACTGTCCGTTGAAATAAGTCAGGTACATGCATCCCTCATCGTGGTTGAACCAGCTCGCCAGTGTACCGGTTTCGGCCGCCTCATTGTTCGGTGGCGAACCATGCCATTGACGATGCCTCGCGTACACTACGCTTTTAGGAGGCCAACACATTCCATGCTCGCCATTCTCGAACGGATCAATCCGGACAGCGACCGGATCGACCTGCTGGTCGAGCTGGTCGATTGCCTGCGCCCGCGTCATCGCTGGGCATGGCAGCAGGCCGACGACCCGGTGCACAGCGTGCGCACCCTGACCCAGCTGCTCAAGGGTAATCCGGCCCAGGCCCGGGCGCTGCGGCGCTACCTCACGACCCTGCTCGAGAGCCGCCGCCATACCAGCCTGTACAGCGACATCGGCATCCTCTCGAACGACGGCTTCGTCACCGAGCTCAAACGGCGCCTGAGCTACCGCTTCCTGCCGCCGGCGCTGAACGACCTGTACCTGTCCGACGCGCTCGACCAGGTCCTGTACGATGAGGAAGACCACGCCTGGATCCGCGCGGTGCCGACCACCGAGTGGATGGAGCTGTTCGACGTCATCGCCAACGCGCCCCCTCCATTGGACCGCGACGGCCGACCGGCAAGGCCCGACCGGGCCCGCTACCATACCCTGACGGGACTGCTGGCCGCGATCCGCACCCTGTCCTGCCGCATCTGTGCGCTGGGCCTGGAGCCGCGCCTGGTGCACAGCTACAGCGAGATCGAGGACTTCGATTCGCCCTTCCTGATGCAGAACATCGAGGTCAACCGCTACCTCGACGAGTACGCCCGCTACCTGGACGGCAGGATCGAGGAACCGGAGCCGGCGCGCCACCTGCTGGTGATGCTCGACCAGTGCGAGGAAGTGGTGCTCAAGATCCGCCGCGGCGCCCTCTCCACCGGCACCAGCGTGGCCCTGACCTACCTGCTGGTGGCCCTCCAGCAGAGCATCGACCGCCTGCACAAGCTGCTCTACCTGGTCGACCTCAGCGGAGAACTGCCGAGCGCGCCGTCGGTGGACCTGGAAGCCGTCGCCAGCCGCACCGCCGCCCCGGACCGGCCCCTGGACAGCGACCGGCGCCTGGCCGCCGTGGCGCTGGCCGAGGAACTGATCGAGGCCCACAACAACAAGTACCGGATCCGCGGCCTGCTGCGCAATAACGTCGACCTGCTGGCGCGCAACGTCACCGAGAATGCCAGCCGCACCGGAGAACACTACATCGCGGAAACCCGGCGCGAGCTGCGCCACATGTTCACGGCCGCTGCTGGCGCCGGCTTCGTCGTCGGCTTCATGGCGATGTTCAAGATCATGCTCGGCTACCTGAGGACGGCGCCGCTGGTCGAGGCCTTCCTGTTCAGCATGAACTATTCGCTGGGCTTCATCCTCATCTACGTGTTGCACTTCACGGTCGCCACCAAGCAGCCCGCCATGACCGCCCAGCACATCGCCGCCTCGCTGCAGCGGGCCGACAACGGACGCAGCCTGGACGCGGACAGCCTGGCGGTGCTGGTCAACAAGGTATTCCGTACCCAGATCGTCGCCGTCCTCGGCAACGTGGTGCTGGCCTTTCCGGTGGCCTGGGCCGTCGCGGTGGGCTACAAGACCATCAGCGGCCACCACATCGTCGATCCGGCCAAGGCCCACCACCTGCTCGCCGACATCGACCCGGTCCACAGCCCCGCCCTGTTCTATGCGGCCGTGGCCGGCGTCTGGCTGTTCCTCGCGGGGCTGGTCTCGGGCTACTACGACAACAAGGCGCTGTACACCCGCATGGGCCAGCGCGTGCGCCAGCTGAGGGGCTTGCGCCGGCTGCTGGGCGAACGGCGCCTGGGGCGCTTCGCCGACTACGTCGAGGACAACCTGGGCGGCCTGATGGGTAACTTCTTCTTCGGCATCATGCTCGGCATGACCGGCACGGTCGGCTACCTGCTCGGCCTGCCCCTCGACATCCGCCACGTCACGTTTTCGACCGCGAACTTCGCCACCGCCCTGGTCGGACTCGATTACCGGCTGCCTTTGGCGTCGGTCGGCAATGCCGCGGCCGGCGTGCTGCTCATCGGCGCCGTCAACCTGTTGGTGAGCTTTGGCCTGGCCCTGTGGGTGGCGATGCGCGCCCGCAAGATCCGCTTCAAGCGCGGCATCCTGCTGGTGCAGGCGCTGGGCCGGCGCCTGTTCACGGCGCCCATCGATTTCTTCCTCGGTCCGAAGGACCACCCGGCGCCTGGGGCACAGGATGCGCATAGCAGCGAACTCATCATGAGGGACACGAAATGAAAAACACGCGCCTGACCACCTTCCTGGCCTTTCTCGCCTTTGCCGTCGTCGTCGCTTCCTGCAAGAGCCTGCCGGACGCGGAGACCCTGCCCGACAATCCGGGCAAGGCCGTGCCGGCGGTGTCCACGCCTCGCGGCATGCTCCAGCCGAGGCAGGCGGCCCAGCTGCTGGCCAAGCGCTGGCAGAATGCCTCGCCCGACCTGAAGCAGCTGGCGGTGCTGGAGGAACAGGTGACCGGCGCCCCGCTCATCCCCGGCAACAAGGTGACCCTGCTGTTCGACGGCCCTGCCACCATGCGCGAGATGATGGCGGCGGCGCGCGAGGCGAAATCCTCGATCAACCTGGAAACCTATATCTTCGATCGTGATCCGATCGGCCTGCAGTTCGCCGAACTGCTGATGGAAAAGCGGCGCCAGGGCGTGATCGTGAACATCATCGCCGACGGGGTCGGCACGCTGGGGACCCCGAAGGAATTCTTCGACCGCATGCGCGCCGCCGGCGTGAATGTGCTGATCTTCAACCCCGTCGATCCCACCAAGCGGCCCGGCAGCTGGCAGCTGAACAACCGGGACCACCGCAAGATCATGGTGGTGGACGGCAGCATCGGCTTCACAGGCGGGATCAACATCAGCGAAACCTATGCGAACAGCTCCCTGTTCCGCTCGCGCAAGAAACCCGAGACGGTCGACAGCGAGCAGGTCGGATGGCGCGACACCCACATCCGCATCGAGGGACCGGCCGTGGCCGCGCTGCAGTACGCCTTCATCGACAACTGGGTGCGCCAGGATGCCGGGGAGCTGCCCGCGGCCGCCTACTTCCCGCGCCTGGGGCCGGTGGGCGACAAGGTGATGCGCGTGCTGGCCACGACGCCGGACCGCGACTCCGAGATCTACAAGTCGCTCATGGTGGCCATGAACGAGGCCAAGAAATCGATCCACATCACCTCGGCCTACTTCGTGCCGGACCAGCAGATCATCGATTCCCTGATCGCAGCGGCGCAGCGCGGCGTGGACGTCAAGCTGGTGCTGCCGGGGGTGTCGGACCACGATTTCATCAAGCATGCGGGCCAGGCCTTCTACGACCAGCTGCTGTCCGGAGGCGTCAAGATCTACCAGCTGCAGGTGGCCGTGCTGCATGCCAAGACGGCAGTGATCGACGGGATCTGGTCGACCATCGGCTCGGCCAACATCGACCGCCGCAGTTTCATCCACAACTACGAGCTGAACGTGGTGGTACTGGACCAGGCCTTCGGCAAGGACATGGAAAATGCATTCAACGAGGATCTGCGCAGCTCGAAACAGGTGACCCTGGAACAGTGGCGCAACCGGCCGTGGAAGGACAGGATCCGCGAATTCATCGGGCGCCTGGCGGAGTACTGGATCTGATGCCGGTTGGCCGGGACGCACTGGCTGGCCAACCGGTGTTTGAACGCGCGGTCGGGCAAGCCGAGCACCCTACGAGCTGCTTCGGCGCCTACAAGCCGGCCGCCAGCAGGCCATCGATGTGCGGCGTCCATACGTTCCCGGTGCGCATGAACTTCTCGGTGGCCACCAGCTCGAAGTGCCCGTGCACCACGTCCCAGCCGTAGCGGTCGATCTCGACCTTGTGCGGCTCGACGCGCAGTACGTTGAAGGAATTCACCTCGCCGCGCCCGCGGGTCGAGGTCGCCGTGCCGGCCTGCACCACCAGCGCCGCGTATTCGCTCATCTGGTAACGCGCCGCCGTGCTGCCCGCGTGGCTGGCGTGCATGTGCCCGCCCATCAGGATGTCCACCCCGCACTCCGAGAACGCCTCCATGGCCCGCGGCGCCCGGTTCACCAGGTCCTGTTCCTCGAAATGGTCGGGCAGGTCGAAGGGATGGTGGGCCACGATGATGCGCGTGACCTCGGGCGGCACGCCGGCCAGTTGCCGGCGCACGGTCTCGAGCTGGTCGCGGCTCACCTTCCCGTCCTTGATCGTGAACGAGCGCGCCGTGTTGACGCCCACCACGGCGATCTCCTGGTCGAGGTAGAAGGGATCCAGGTCGTCCGTGATATAGCGCTTGTAGCGTTCGAGCGGTTTCACGAAGCGGCGGAACACGTTGTACAGCGAGATGTCGTGATTGCCCGGTACGATGATCTGCGGGCCCGGCAGCGTATCGAGGTAGGCGCGCGCCTCTTCGAACTGTTCGGCCCTGGCGCGCTGGGTCAGGTCACCCGAGACCACCAGCACGTCCGGATCGATGCGCCCGATGAGTTCGCGCAGCGGTGCGAGCAGGCTGTGGTCGACGCGGCCGAAATGCAGGTCCGACAGGTGTACGAGTGTGCGCATCCTTGTTCCCCGAGGTTCAAATGTCTTGTGGCTCGACGGCCTGGCCGGCGCGCCGCTCGCGTTCCCGCCTGCGGCGGTTGAGCGTGGCGGCGCCCGTGATGCAGATCGCCAGCCAGCCGCAGCCTTCGGCCATCGCCGCCAGCACGTCGGACAAATAATGGACTCCAAGATACATCCTTGAGAACGCGACCGTCGCCACCATGGCCGGCGCCAGCACGAAGGGCAGCACCCTGCCCCAGGTGGAGCGCGCGTGGCGCGCCGCGTAGCAGGCGATGAAGCCGTACAGCACGGTCGCACCCATCGCATGGCCGCTCGGGAAACTGTAGGTGCCCAGTTCCAGCAAGGGTTCGGCGAAATGGGGGCGCGCGCGTTCGAAGGTATGCTTCAGCAGCACGTTCAGGATCTGGCCGCCGGGCACCGAGGCGACCAGCGCGATGGTCCAGTATCGATGTCCGTTACGAACCAGCCAGATGCCCACGACCAGCGTCATGGCCAGGATGCCGGGCGTGCTGTGCAGGTGGGTGAGCGCCATCATGAGGCCGCGCAGGCGCTCGTTGGCGCGCGCGTGTCCATGCAGCCAGTTGGCGACTTCCACATCCAGCTGGGTGATCGGGGCGCCGGCGACGACGGCGCCGGCCATGTGGGCGAAGATGGCGGTGGCGAGCAGCAGCATCGCCACGCCGGCGGTCAGGTGCAGGCCGTACTCGCCTTCCGGAGAAAAACGGGCGGCGGCGAAGCGGTGCAGTCGGGAATAGATGTCCTTGGTCATGCCTTGTCGCTGTACTTGAGGTGAATACGCCCCATGTAGGGACAATTGGCGAAAAAACCACAGGCAAAAAAAATCACTGTATATCCACACAGTACCTGTAGATTTATACAGTGGTTGTGATATTCTTTACTCACTCCAACGATTTTAATAAAAGGAAAACACCATGACCACTCTGAACAGCAACTTCGGCCTGGAATATGCACCTGTCCCTTTTATGGTCCGTCTCGGCCGCCGCGAACTGCTGATCACCCGCGATTTCCGCAAGCGCTTCTACGCCGTGAATCCGATCATCGAATGCGATACCGGCATTGAGGCAGGCCATCTCGAAATCCTGCTGTTCAAGCGCTGGTTGCTGATCCTGTCGAAGGCCCACTGAGAACCTGCAAAATTCTCATATTGTTAGGCGATACTATTCGTTCCTTCAGGGGGAACCGGGCCGTAAGCTGAAGGCTCCAAACTGCCCTCTGAAAGAACGACATGCTTCGCAAAACCTTTCTTCGCTCGCTCGTCGCTGTCACGCTGCTGGCCCCGCTGCTGAGCCAGCCTGTTGCAGCAGCCGATGTCACCCTGCTCAACGTGTCCTACGACCCGACCCGTGAGCTCTACCAGGATATGGACGCCCCCTTCGCCCGCCACTGGAAGGCGAAGACCGGCGACAAAGTCACGGTCAGGCAGTCGCACGGCGGCTCGGGCAAGCAGGCCCGCGCCGTCATCGATGGCCTGGCGGCCGACGTGGTCACACTCGCCCTGGCCTACGACATCGATGCGATCAGCGAAAAAGGGCTTATTGCGCCCGGCTGGCAGAACCGCCTGGCGCAGCGCAGCGCGCCCTATACCTCGACCATCGTGTTCCTGGTGCGCAAGGGTAATCCGAAGAAGATCCGCGACTGGGGCGACCTGGTCAAGCCGGGCGTGGCGGTGATCACGCCGAACCCGAAGACCTCGGGCGGCGCGCGCTGGAACCACCTGGCGGCCTACGGCTACGCGCTGCGCCAGCCGGGCGGCTCCCCGGCCACGGCCAGGGACTACCTGGCCAAGCTCTACAAGAACGTGCCGGTGCTCGATGCGGGCGCCCGGGGCGCCACCACCACCTTCGTGGAACGCGGTATCGGCGACGTGCTGCTGGCCTGGGAAAACGAAGCCCTGCTGGCCCTGCGCGAGCTGGGCCCGAACAAGTTCGAGATCGTGGCGCCGTCGATCAGCATCCTGGCGGAACCGCCGGTGGCCGTGGTCGACAAGAACGTCGACAGGAAAGGCACCCGCCAGGTGGCCCAGGCCTACCTCGAATTCCTATACACCGACGAAGGCCAGGACATCGTCGCCAGGAATTACTATCGTCCGGCGGTGGACAAGTTCGCGAGGAAGCACGCCTCGCAGTTCCCGAACGTGAAGCTGTTCCCGATTGCGGAACTGGGCGGCTGGACGCAGGCGCAGAAGGCGCACTTCGCGGACGGTGGGCTGTTCGACCAGATCTACCAGCCGGGCAAGTAAGGCTTGCCTGAACAGGCAAGGCAAGTGAGCGGCTCGTCGGTTGACGAGCCGCTCTTTTCTTTTCTCGCACCCGCGCTGCACGCACGCCTCTTTCCGCAGCAATTGCACGTTGCACGGCATCGGATCCCTCCTGCGGCCGAGCACGGCCGTCGGAGATCGCAAGCAGCAGAGCTGCTGCACATACTTCCCGAAAGCAAGCGAAAACGCCCTTTTCACCAGCCGGGCTAGCATAGTGACCGTTCATCAACGGCCTGCCACGCGGCCGGACGCCGCAGGCAGTCCTCTTCACTCAGCTGAAAGGATCACACTATGGCAATCAGACTCAGGAAACTCGACGACCAGGTCATGGTCATTACCGGCGCCACCAGCGGCATCGGCCTGACCACCGCCCGCATGGCCGCAGCGCGCGGCGCGCGCCTCGTGCTGGCCTCGCGCAGCAAGGAGGCGCTCGCCGAACTGGCGGACGAGTTGCGCGGCATAGGGGTCCCGGTCGAGACGGTGGCCGCCGATGTCGGCGACATCGCGGACGTCGAAAAGATCGGCGAGAAAGCCATCGCGCGCTTCGGCCGCATCGACACCTGGGTCAACAATGCCGGCATCTCGGTGTTCGGGCGCCTGGAAGAAGTGAAGCCGGAAGACCACCACCGCCTGTTCCAGACCAATTTCTGGGGTACGGTCAACGGCTCGCTGGAAGCGGTGCGCCGCATGAAGCACCGCGGCGGCGGCGCCATCATCAACGTAGGCAGCGAAGTGTCCGAACGCGCCATCCCGATGCAGGGCATGTACGCGGCCTCGAAGCACGCGGTGAAGGGCTTCACCGATGCGCTGCGCATGGAACTGGACAAGGAAGGCGCGCCGCTGGCGGTCACGCTGGTACGCCCTGCCGCGATCGACACCATGTTCGCGGTGCATGCCAGGAACTACATGGAGATGGAACCGGCGCTGCCGCCGCCGGTCTATGCCCCGGAAGTGGTGGCCGAAGCGATCCTGTATTGCGCCGAGCATCCGAAGCGCGACGCCTATGCGGGCGGCGCGTCGAAGATGATCGCGGCCGGCTCGAAGCTGATGCCCGCCCTGTTCGACCGCTACATGAATGCCAGCATGTTCAAGCAGCAGAAGTCCGACGTGCCGACTGCGCCGAACCGCCGCGACGCCCTCTACAAACCGGACCCGTCCACCGAACTGCGCCAGCGCCAGGGCATGCCGCAGACGGTGCATGAGCGCAGCCTGTACACCCGGACCAGCCTGCGCGCCTCGCCCCTGGCCACCGCCCTGGTGGGCGGCGGGGCCTTACTGGCCGCCTTCAGCCTCTCGCGGCGGTTTGCTCGATAGGAAGTCGGTGTCCTCCTCGGTCAGCGGCAGGTCGGGGATGGACACGATCTGGTCGGTGTCGATGTCGGCGCCGTCCTTCGATACCGTGTCGCGCCCCGCCGCCGCGCGCTCGCCGGTGCCGCCCATGTCGCTGTCGCTGGAGAAATCCGCGTCGCCGACGTCGGGACCGGCGGTGCCGCCCGCGTGGCTTTCTTCCATGTCGGACGTGGTGCCGCGGTCGAAGTCGAGGGTCTGGTCGGGATCGAGCGCGTCGGAAAAGCCGGGGCCGCCGACCACGTCGCTGCCGGTGTCGGAAATATCGCTGGGGCCGAGTGCATCGATGCCATGCCCCTTGCCCAGGCTACGATCTGGACGTTCCGGGAAGTTGTCCGGATCAAGTGTGCTTGCGCCTGTCATGTTGCCTCCAAAAACGGGGTTGAGCGTGAATCCGCCATGCGGACAGGCTACCGTTTTTTGCAACGTGGCGTCGCCCCGCTCGGGCGCGCCGCGCGTCAGAAGGCGCGCCGCATCCCGAGGTTGATAGCGCCGCCGCCGCCGCCGCCGTTCACGTCGCGGTTGCCGTTCAGGTGACGGATGTGCGAGTAGGCGGCGTAGAAGTCGAGCTTGCGCGACACCGCATAGGTGGCGCCCACCGCGATCTGGCGCGCGTCGCGGTTGGCCGGATCGCGGTCGTCCTTGCGGATGTAGGACGCGAGCAGCGTGGTCGCGCGGCCGATCGGCATCGCCACCCCGGCCAGCACGTCGCGGCTGTCGGTCGAGGCGATGGTGGTGATGCCGGCGCCGTAAGGATTGTCCGGGTTGAACAGCGGCGAGCTGCCCCAGCCGCGGCTGGCGCTGTAGGCCGCGTAGGCCGTGCCCCAGCCCAGGCGCAGGTTGGCGGCGATAATGGAATTCTTGGCCGCCATGCTGATCCCGACCTGGTTGTAGCGGGTGATCTTGGCGACGTTGCGGTTCTGGTGTGCGGCGCGGATCGTGAACGGGCCGGCGTTGAGGCCGACCGTCATGCCCCAGGCGCGGCCCGAGGGTGAACCGTCGATGTCGCCCTTGCCCCAGGAAGAGCCGGCGGTGAAGCCGTTGAAGCGGCCCTGGTAGGTGACGCTGTCGTCGGTGCGGGGCGCACCGGCGGCGCCGCTGCCGCTGCCGGCCAGGCCGCCGTGGAAGGGGTCGCCGACGTCGGCCAGCGCCAGGAATTCCAGGCTGTACTGGCGGCCCACGGTGAGCGCCTCGGCGCCGGCCGCACGCCGCGCATCGGCCTCCTGCGCGGTTTCCAGCGTGAAAATGACGGGCGCGGCGTTCGCCTGGCCAGGGCGGCCCGCAGCGGGGTCCTGTGCCGGCGCGCCCTTGCCGCCCGCATCCGTGGACGGCGCGCAGGCGCCGGCGCAGCGGCTATCCTGCACTTGCTTGGCAACCTCGCCGGCTCCGGTACCCCCATCGGGGGCAACCACGCCCTGGGCCGAGGCGCAAGCCGCGCTCGTTCCGAGCACGGCGCATGCGACGATTGACATCTTCATGGCGTCATTCCCTCTCTGAAGCCATCATTCCCTTCTTTGGCGAACCCATCTGTCTTGTATTTCACATAAGGGTTCAGCTCATCCATAAGAAGGCGGCAGCGCATCCGTCTGAGCCGAACTTTCCGGCTTAGTTATGGTTCTACACCGTTGAATGAGCGAGCACAAGAGGTGTACACAAAACTGTGCGAAGTGGAGTGCGGCCGAGGCGTGGCAGCCGGAGAGGTGTGCGCATCGCTGCGCCCTGCCGTGTTCTTGCCGGCTGGGAAATTGGGCCCCGGCCGGGGCCCAGGTTTGCGCAAACGGCGCCTAGCGGCGCAAGCCCGCGAACGCGGCCGGTTCCCACTCGCGCAGGGCCAGCAGCAGGCCGGTGCCGCGCCGTTGCGGCAGCGGCGCGGCCAGGCTTTCCTCGTGCAGCTGGGCGAAGCGCGCCCGCAGCTGGCGCAGTTCGCCCTGCAGCTTGGCGCGCGCACTTTCCGTCAGCATGCCGTGCACGAAGTCGAGCGTGTCGCCCGGCTGGCCGAAGGCGCTGTCGATGAAATCAGGCATGCCCTGTTCGCGGAAGTACTGGCGGATCGGCCCGCCCGGCAGCCAATCGAAGTCGCGCGCCACGTTCAGGCGGATGCGGTTGCCCGGCAGCAGGGTGATCAGGTCCAGCCGGTCGAGGCGCAGCAGCAGCTGCACGCACTCGGGCTCGCCCAGGCGGTAGGCCCGCAGCATCTCGGCCATGGTCCAGTGGTTCAGCGCGCAGACGGCCACCAGCAGCAGGCGCGCGTCGGACACCAGCTCGCGCTCCTGCGCCGGGCTCAGGGTGCGCAGGCGCTGGTGGCCCTGCCCCGCCTCCTGGGCCAGCTCGGCCAGGGTCAGGCCCAGCAGGCCGCAAATCTCCACCAGCCGGTCGAGCGTGAACTGCTCGGTGGCGAACAGGCGCTTGACGCTCGGCTCGGACAGGCCGATCGCCTCGGCGACGTCGCGGTAGGTCTTGTCCTGCTGCTTGAGTTCGCGCTTGAGCGTGGCGATGAGTTGGCTGATCTCGGACATGCGGGCGGTAGCGGTTTGACGGTGCGGCGATGGTAGCAGCCGCCGCGCCAGGCGGGCAAGTCCGCCGCCGCGGCCGCTAGCGCGGCGCCGCCATCGCCACGCCGTTCTTGCCGGTACGCTTGACTGCGTACATCGCGTGGTCGGCGCGCGCCAGCCAGGCATCGACGGCGACCGGGTCTTCCGGACGGTGCAGCGCGATGCCGATGCTGGCGCCGACCGACACGGTGGTCGTGCGCAGCATGAAGGGCTCCCGCAGGCGATCGAGCAGCTTGCGCGCAGTTTCCTCGGCGTGGGCCGCATTGCTCAGCATCTCCAGCACCACCACGAACTCGTCGCCGGCCAGGCGCGCCACCATGTCGGTTTTGCGCACGCCCAGCAGCAGGCGCTCGCCGAACTGGCGCAGCAGCTCGTCGCCCTCCTCGTGGCCATGCTCGTCGTTCACCGCCTTGAAGCCGTCCATGTCGAGGAACAGCAGCGCGCATGGACGCGCCACCCGGCGCGCACGGCTCATCGCCTCCGGCAGCGCCTCCAGCAGCGCGCGGCGGTTGGGCAGGCCGGTGAGTACGTCGCGCAGCAGCAGCGACTGCAGTTCGGCTGTCCGTTCGGCCACGGCGCCCTCGAGGCGCTCATTGAGCGCGCGCAGGGCCTGGCGGTGGGCGGCCTCGCTGCTGACCAGGTCGCGCATCGTGCTCGACAGGATTTGCGTCTCGAGGAAGCCGTCGACCTGCGGGATCGGCGGCGCTTCCTTCCCGGCCCTGGTCGCTTCCGTCACGCGTTCGATGGCCTGGCGCAGCACCGCCATCGGCTGGGTCAGGCGGCGCGCGATGAGCGCCGCGGCGCCGGCCAGCATCAGCGCCAGCAACGCGCTCCAGCCCAGCATGCGCTGCTTCAGGCCCACCGCGCCTTCCATCGCCCGGTTCTCGGTCTGGCGCACCAGCACGCTCCAGCGCAGCGAAGCGGGGTCGAGCATGTCGCCGGTATGGCTGTAGCCGGTGAGGTAGGTGCGGCCGTCCGGCCAGGTTTCGCGCAGCGAACCGGTCAGCCCTTTTTGCGCCAGGCGCAGGCTGGTGGTGTCGACCTTGCTCTCCACCATGGACGCGGGACCGAGCATGACGGTGCCGTCGTCGCGCACGACCAGGATCTCGGCGCCGTATTCGCGCAGCGCCGGCGTGAGCAGCTTGCGCGCGTGGCTGCGCGCCCATTCCCAGCTCAGGTGCAGGCCGAGCACGCCGACCGGCCTGCCGCGCCCATCCAGGATCGGGCCGGACGCATCCACGAAACGCCACGGGTCCGGCCTGCGCGGCAGGATCTTCTCGAGCAGCACGGCAGGGTGGTAGTCGGAGGCATGCACACCGCGCATGCCGGCGGTGAACCACGGACGCTTGCTGACATTCGCGCCTTCCAGCATGCTGCCGGTGGCGGCGCTCACCTTGCCGTCGAGGTCGGCGATGCCGATCCAGGCGTAATCCGGAAAGGTGCGCTGCAGGCTTTCCAGCACGGTGCGCGCTTCCGCCGCGCTGCCCGCATTGCGCACCTGGGGCAGTTCGGCCAGCAGCCGGGTGTCGCCGACGGCCCGTTCGATCACGCGGTTCAGCGAATCGCGCATCTGCCACGACAGCTGCTGCAGGCGCAGCTGCGCCTCTTCGCGCGCCTGGCGCCCGGCGAAGTGGTTCACGAGCGCGAGCTGCAGCGCAACCGTCAGCGCCACCGTGGCGCACACCGCCAGGGTCATCACGCTGGAAAGACGCATTTTTCCGAACATACCGCTCATCGCACCATCTTCGCCGTCAATTGAAAGAGCCGCACATTCTATCGATATTGCATAGAGTTAAGTACATTTATGCATCACTTGTTGTAAATCACACCACGGCTGGGGGGCACTCTTCTGTCATTCGCGCTGTAAATGCGCAAGCTCGTGCTGCTGGCATCGGTGAGCGAGAGCGGGCGCCGTGGCCGGCGTGGGGATCGTGCGGGCGCCGCACTACCGCATCGCGGACGAGCTGCGCGGCCGGCAGCTGGAAATCCTGCTGTCTTCCCTGCCGCCCGCGCTGCCGGTGTCGGTGCGGTACCCGCACAGCCGCCGGCTGTCGCCGCGCGTGCGGGTATTCGTGGAGTGGATCAAGGACGTGTGCGCGCAGTCCGCCCTGCTGCGCGACTCGGCGGACTAGGCAGGACTTGCCTGCCGCCTAGTTACCGAAATAGCGGCCGGGACGGTGCCAGGCCATCACCATGCTGCTCATCGCGATCGCGCTGAGCGACGACCAGCCCACCAGTTCCGGGGTGACGATCGACAGCGCCGCCAGCAGGATGACGGCGTCGATGGCGACCTGCGTGCGGCCGGCGTTGATGCCGTACTTCTTTTGCAGCCAGAGGGTAACGATACCGGTGCCCCCGACGCCGGCGCCGTGGCGTGCCAGCGCCAGGATGCCCATGCCGCAGAAGGTGCCGCCGCCGAGCGCCGCGACCATCGGATGGACGTGGCCGATCACCAGGCCATCCGGCATCAGCTTCAGCATGGCCATGATCAGCACGCTGCCGACCAGCGACTTGACGGTGAAGCGGGCGCCCATGAACAGGTAGCCGAACAGGAAGAACGGCAGGTTGATGAGCATGAACAGCAGGCCGACCGACATGCCGCTGGTATAGGACAGCAGCAGCGAAATGCCGGCCACGCCGCCCGTGATCAGGCCGGCGGCCTGCAGCAGCAATACCCCCATGGCGACGAACAGGACACCGACCACGATGCCGTAGACATCATCGAACACGGTGTGCGGCTTGACCGACACGGTTTTCTTCCCTTGGACCGGCTGGGTCTGCAAGGCGCCCTGCATCATCGCCCCGCCTCGACGCGGACGACGACGGGCGCAGGCAGGGCGTACGCCGCGCACCTCGAAGAGGTCGGACCAGACAGGCGATGATGTTTCATTTTCCTCGGGAATCACAGGCGGAAGCGGCGCGATGGGCGCGCACGGTATCCGGATAGATGGACGGTACTGCTGCGTTTACCCGCCTATTATTTCCGATGTTGCAGCGCAATGTAACTTCATGTTCCGCATGACAGCCATTCACCGGATGAATAACTTGCTTAGACGCTACATACTTTGGAAATGAACACCCGGCTTTTTCTAGCAGTACGGCACTTGCGGCAGCCACACGCCAATCGCCAGGAGGCTCGCTTATCGCAATTGAGAAAACATCTCACGGCGATTAACAATAAGTTTTTCCTACTGTATCTGCTGGCGTTTCGCTCGAAACTCGCCATGCACGGCATGCCCGTCTCGATTTCTGTTGTGTTTGACGCAGGCGCCTTGAAAAGTGACGACTAGTTGGTCACAGATTGCGCCTTCAAAGCTATACTTTTGGGAAACAACAATGTTAGAGGCGCAATGAAAACCGATTCGATCAATGGAGACCAGCCGGACCGGCTTATAGCGCCCCGCTTTTCCAACAAGCTGCTCGCCGTGCTTGGATGCCTGCTGCTTGCACTCATTGTCTGGGAGCTCTCTTCAATGGCGAATCCCGCCCAGGCAGAGCGTTGCGCTGCCCAAGACGCGATCGCCCAATGCCGCGACGACCAGGAGCGCATGTTCATGACGCCGGAAAAAGCCCAGGTACAGGGCGGCAAATGCGCCAGGCTGGAAGCGGAATACCGGCGCAGATTCGAGTAAGGTGCGCGGCGGCGGCGTGCCCCAGGCTGCGGGTACATTTGCACACTTCCTGTCACATCGACGTCCTGGCAGGGGCGTTCTGGCTACGTCTTCGCCAGCCTACGAGCTTCCAGGATAGGCGCTCGGCGGGATTCCTACATGACGACTGAAGGCAGTGCTGAAGCTGCTCGCCGAGCCATATCCAATTTTTTCGGCGATGTCGGCAAGGCCGAACTTGTTTTGGCGAAGCAGACTCTTGGCAAGCGCCATACGCCACGCAAGCAGATATTCCATCGGCGCCAGCCCAAGCCCGCGCGAAAACCGTTCGAAGAATGCCGACCTCGACAGTGCGGCCTTGCCGGCCAGTTCAGTGACGGTCCAGGGATGGGCAGGGTTTTCGTGCATATGCCGGATGGCGGTGCCGAGCCGGGCGTCTGCAAGCCCTCGCAGCAGACCGGGCGGTGCTTCCTGGCCTGAGGTGGAACGCAGCGCCTCGATTAGCAGGATTTCGACAAGCCTGCCGAGCACAAGGTCCCGGCCCGACCTTTGTTCGAGCGACTCCTCCCTCACCATCCGCACCAGTTGCTCGAGCCGTCCGACGCCCTGGATATGCAGCATGGCCGGGAGTAGCGAGACCAGCAAGGCGGCATCGGGCGAATCGAACGCGAAGTACCCGCCGAGCATCCTGGTGTCGGCCGGCCCTTCCTGCCGCCCATGGCGGATGTCGCCCTGCTCCCCTTGCGTTGACGCCAGATCCATCAGGACTGGTTCAGCCGCTTCCATGCTTGACAGCGTGAAGCCTGGGGTTGCCGGCAGCAAAACGAAATCTCCGGCTTTTAACTGCGCAGGGGCCTCGCCATCGACAGCAAGGATGCATACGCCGTCCAGCATCGTGCAAAAGCTTGGCTCTCCGAACCGCGGATAGCGCACGGCCCAGGCCCCGGCGCCGCCGATCACTTTCGAAAACACGGCGCGCGGCTTCAACAGCGCGATGACCTCCGCTAGTGGATCAACCATGACCGGACTCTCGCAAATGATATGTGGACTCCGGATTATAGCTAATCCTGCCCAGCCTCTGTAAAGTCCTTGCATACCCAACCACACAAAGGCAAGGCAATGAAAACGATTTTGATCACCGGCTGCTCCTCTGGCTACGGACTTGAAACCGCACGTCTTTTCCACGCGAAGGGATGGAATGTGGTCGCCACCATGCGTACGCCGAATCCGGATATCCTGGCGCCCGCCGAAGGCCTGCGCATCCTGCCCCTGGACGTGACCCGGGAGGCCAGCATCGCACAGGCGGTGGAAGACGCAGGACCGATCGACGTGCTGGTCAACAATGCAGGGATCGGCCTGTTCGGCGCATTCGAGGCGACCCCGATGGACACGGTGCGGGAAGTCTTCGATACCAATACCTTCGGCACGATGGCGATGACCCAGGCCGTCCTGCCCCAGTTCAGGGAGCGCAGGGCCGGACTCGTGATCAATGTCACCTCGAGCGCGACCATCGCGCCCTTCCCCCTGGTTGCCGCCTATACAGCAAGCAAGACGGCCATCGAAGGATTCACCGCGTCGCTGGCGCTCGAGCTCGCGGAGTTCGACGTCCGGGTCAAGCTGGTCGAGCCCGGGTACGGCCCGAGCACACGCTTCGCCACGAACGGCGCGGAACGCATGCAAGGACTGATTCCCGAGGCTTACATGGCCTACGCGCAGTCGGTCTTCGCCAGCTTTGGTGCGGCAGCCGCCGTGAGCACGGAAGCCGCCGTAGCGGAGGCGATCTGGTTTGCGGCGAACGATCCTGCGGGGACGCTGCGCTATCCGGCGGGCGAGGATGCCATGGCGCTTGCGCGGGCGCGGTGAGCGGTGATTCACATGACGGCGGCTGCCCAGACAGCGCCGATTCCGGCTGTACTCGGCCACGTTGTGCGAACCCAGCCTTGCCTCGCCGCGGTCCCTGAGGCGCCGAAGGCGCTCGTGATCGCGCCGGCAGTTCTTCAGGCCGCCCTAGAATGTCAGGGTCTCGCCATCGGCCGGAACGCGCACCCGGTCCTGGATTCCGTGCTGTTTCACGTGTTCCTTCAATGCCTTCCGGCTCAACGTCATGTGGTTGATCGCATCCATGTGGGTGGCGACGATGATCGCGTTGGGCATGCGCTGGTAAGCGTGCAGCACGTCGTCCGTGCCCATGATGATCGCCCCGGTGAAACCGACCATGCGTGCCTCCCCGGTGTTCAAGACGATCACGTCGGGCTTGAATTTGGCCAAGGCCTGGTCGACTTCGCTACGCCAGATCGTATCGCCTGCCACGTAGACGGTTTTCGCTCCTGGCGCCTGGAAGACGATGCCCATCGCCTTCCCCAATCCTGCCGCCAGATGTTTGTTCGCGTACATGCCGTCGGTGCCGTGCTGGCCACCGGTCTTGTTCAGCTGCACACCTTCGAACATGGTGTTCTCGCCAAGGATCCGTACATCCGTATAGCCTTGGCCGCGGATCAGCCTGGCATCGGCTTCATCCTGCACGAACAGCGGCATCGCTTTCGGTATGAATCCATGGTCGCCGCCATCCCAGTGGTCGAGGTGGGTATGGCTCACGATCACCGCGTCCACGCCCTGCATGATGTTCGTTGCCGGCATGGGCAGATCGACCAGCGGGTTGCGCAACTGGCTGTTGAAGGTGCCGGGAAAGCCCGGGTACCTGCCTTTCTTTGCCAGGAAGGGATCGAGCAGGAAAGTCTTGCCCGCGATGCTGATCTTTGCCGTGGCGTTACGAATCTGTTGCACCTGGACCGACTGCTTCGCGGTCACGACGCTGCTCCCGGAAGACGCCGGCGCGGCGCCAGACGACAGGCTGGTGACGCCCAAGGCCAGGGACAGGAAAAGGGACAATGTCGCCGATCGTTGCATGTGCTACTCCTTGAAGATAATTGGTAGCAGCATTGTGAAGGCAGCCCTTTGGGCTTAATATTGACCCGTAAGACAATTAGCGATGCTTTCGGGCCATGACGACCATCCCTTCCCTGCCGATCAAACAGCCTGTTGTTGCCCTGGTTGCCTATCCAGGTTTCAGCCCGTTCCACTTCTCCGTGCCCTACCTGGTATTCAGTGCAGAGCTGGCCGACGGCCGCCTGTTCGATCTGCGGATTGTCTCGCCCGATGGCGAGCCGCTTGCAGCGGAACGTGCCATGACGATTCAGCCGGACGGCGGACTGGAACTGGCGGAGGCGGCGGACATCGTGATCGTGCCGGGCTGGCACGACCTGGATGCGCGCCCCGCTCCTGAGCTGACGGCCGCATTGGCACGCGCCCATGCCCGTGGCGCGTACGTCGTCGGTCTTTGCTATGGTGCGTATGTGCTGGCCTATGCGGGCCTACTCGACGGCAAGCGCGCGTCGACACACTGGATGGCCGAAAAGGATTTCAGCCTGCGCTTTCCCCGCGTGAAGCTGGACATGAACGCGTTGTATGTCGACGAGGACCGCTTGATCACATCGGCAGGCACGGGAGCGGGGCTCGACTGCTGCATCTATCTCGTGCGGGCCTGGTACGGTTCGAAGACCGCCAACAAGGTAGCGCGCACCATGGTCATTGCGCCGCACCGTGAGGGCGGACAGGCGCAGTTCATCGAACAGCCCGTGGCCGCATCGACCGAGGATTCGCAGGTCAACCGCCTGCTTGACTACCTGCGCGAAAATCTCGACAAGCAGCACAGCATCGACGACCTGGCGGCGAAAGCCGCGACCAGCCGACGCACGTTTACCCGTCACTTCCACAAGGCAACGGGCATGACCCTGGGCGACTGGCTCGTCAACGAGCGCTTGCAGCAATCACGCGATCTGCTTGAGACGTCCGCCGTGCCCATCGAGAGAATCGCGGAGCTGACGGGCTTTGCAACTCCGCTCGCCTTGCGCCAGCATTTCAAGAAGCGCTTCCAGGTGAGCCCAAGAGAATGGCGCCGTAGTTTCGGCCAGAAAGCGGCCATCAGGGCAGCCTAGGCGAATCGGGGACTGCCATCCATCTGCCAGTGGACCGCCGCCTGCGCCCCATAGGGAAACGAAAAAGCCCCAACTTGTGGGTAATGCTGTTTAGTTAGCGTAAAAATGTAGGGTGGCCGGCTTCGCCGGCCGCGCGTTCAAATCACTGATGCACAGTGGCAGCTCACATCGGAGCTGGACGCGGGGCCGGGAGTGAGATAGCCCCTTGATTCACCAGACACAGTCGATGCTGTATCCTAACGGATGGGAATATGACTGTGAGTATGACTAGGAACAACCAAACCATCGAAGTCGTGACGGTGTCCGAAGAGCGACGCCGCCGCTGGTCAGTGCAGGAAAAGGCTGCGCTGGTCAAGGAAACGTACGAGCCGGGCATGAGCGTATCGCTGGTGGCCCGCAAGCACGGCATCAGCGC